>CAJVXH010000023.1 GCA_913009835.1 uncultured bacterium | reverse complement strand
CCCACCGAGATCTACACTCTTTCCCTACACGACGCTCTTCCGATCTGGAATACAGTCGCTGAACGTAGTGAAGGATCTCGGTCTTGACCTTCGGACAATCCGCGCTTGACGAGCAAGCACGGGCCTGTATTCAAGGAGTCACCGGGAGTTAGCCAAAAAATGCCCAACGTGACCATAGACGGCAAGCAGGTAGAAGTCCCGGATGGTATTACCATCCTCTGGGCTGCCCGCAAAGCCGGTGTCAACATTCCGACATACTGCTATTACCCGTGGTTTCCGCCACAGGGCAATTGCCGTATCTGCCTCTGCGAAGTAGAAGGAATTGGCAAGCTACAAATCAGTTGCCAGACCCCGATTCGCGACGGAATGGTCATTAGCACGAACAACGAACGTGTGTTCAAAGCTCGCCGCGGGGTGATGGAGTTTCTACTCCTCGATCACCCGCTGGATTGCCCAATCTGCGATCAAGCTGGTGAGTGTGACCTTCAGGATTACGGTTATAAGTTCGGTTTCCCTGTCGGACGCAATCGTTACGTGCGTCGCACCTATACCAAGCAGGATTATGGCGACAAAATCGCGCGAGAGATGAATCGTTGTATCCATTGCCGCAGGTGCATCCGACTGAGTGAAGATTACATGGGCGTGAGCCATATCGGAGTGTTGCATCGTGGCGAACACGCCGATGTGGGCTCCTTCATCGAAGCAGCTATCCCCAGTGGATGGGCGGGGAATATCATCGACTCCTGCCCGACAGGTTGCTTGACCGATAAGAAGATGCGCTTCTCCGCACGTGTTTGGGACTTGGAACATGTTCCGGCACGGTTGAAAGAGTCGGCGATGAAGGATCCGATCAAGTGCAAGAACGGATCTGAAGTGATGTTAGGACTGTATCGCGGTGATATCTATCGTGTCACGGCGCGTATGGATGAATACGGCGTGATGAAAGCGATGATCTGCGACGAAGCCCGCTACGATCATTACAATCTCGATGACTGGATCATCGAAGAAGATGTTGATATCACTACCCCTGTCAAGGGTGGTCCACGCACAGCCATGCAGATGGAAGAGGCTGCGCGGAAAGAACTCGAAGCGGCGAACGGGAACGGTGCTGAAGCAGAAACCGAACCGGAAACCGCAGATGTAGCAGAGGATTCACCCGACAGCGGCGATGTTGCCGCGAAATCGGAGTAAATCGATGAGCGAGATCGGCATTATCATTCTGGAAAAATCCATAGTGGCCGTGTTCATTTTCGTGGTGCTGCTGGCTATCGTCGCATACGCCACGTTAGGCGAACGCAAGATCGCCGGCTTCTTCCAGGATCGTCATGGGCCAAACCGCGCCGGCTACTGGGGATTGCTACAGGTTGTAGCGGACGGCGTCAAATTCTTCATGAAGGAAGAATTCATCCCGGATCGTGCGAACAAATGGCTGTTCATCATTGCGCCAACATTCACCTTTATGGCGGCTGGATTCCTGATGGCGGTTATTCCCTTCGGGGATCGGATCATGATCGGCGGACATGAAGTCCTGCTCCAGATCGCAGACATCAACATCGGCCTGCTCTATATCCTGGCAATCAGCTCACTGGGTGTTTACGGGATATTTACCGGCGGCTGGGCATCCAACAACAAGTATTCCCTGATGGGCGGACTGCGATCCGCCAGCCAGACGATTTCATACGAAATAGCGATGGGATTGGCGATAATCGCATTGGTTCTCGATCACGGAACATTCTCCCTGCGCGAAATCGTCCTCAACCAGACAGGCGCGATCTGGAACTGGAGTGTGTTCACCCATCCAGTCGGCTTCATCATCTTCCTGGTCGCGATATTCGCTGAATCAGCACGTGTTCCATTCGATCTGCCGGAAGCTGAAAACGAACTGGTCGGTGGATTCCACACTGAGTATTCCTCGATGAAATTTGGACTGTTCATGTTCGGGGAATATGTCCACATGACCATAGCCTCTGGATTGCTGGCAACCTTGTATTTCGGTGGTTGGTCGATTCCCTTTGTCGCAGTACCCGTTGAAGCATCGTTGTGGTGGGGATTGTTGACTTTCGCCGTGTTTTGGGCGAAGACGCTGTTGTTCATGTTCCTGTTCATGTGGGTGCGTTGGACACTGCCGCGTTTCCGTTACGATCAGTTGATGAACCTGGGCTGGAAACGTTTGATCCCACTGGGTTTGATCAACATCGTCGTGATGGCGCTTATCCTGTTGTGGACCGGCGGCGCGGGGATGAACTGAGTTGAACCACGAATCACACGAATAAACACGAATGAAATATTATAAGATGTGAAGACACAAAAGATGCTTGTTTGTAAGTGCAAGAAGTCGTTTTTCAGCATTTTGATTCAGAGGTTTTGTTTTTGTATTCGTGTTGATTCGCGCTATTCGTGGTTAGATAGTTATTGAGGATAGTTGAACCACGAATCACACGAATAAACACGAATGAAATATTATAAGATGTGAAGACACAAAAGATGCTTGTTTGTAAGTGCAAGAAGTAGTTTTTCAGCATTTTGATTCAGAGGTTTTGTTTTTGTATTCGTGTTGATTCGCGCTATTCGTGGTTAGATAGTTATTGAGGATAGTTGAACCACGAATCACACGAATAACTCGAATGAAATGACTAAAGCATACAAGAACCAAGAACGTTTTTTTGAAAACACGAAGTAGTTCTTTTAGATATTGTTTTAGCATTTGTTTCAAGAGGTTTTGTTTTCATTTTCGTGTTAATTCGTGCTATTCGTGGTTTGAAAGTCATTGAGGATAAAAGATGGCCAAGCAGCCACCACAGAATGACCCGTTCCGCAAGTACAACCTGACATTTGCCGAACGACTATATTTGCCGGCGATTGCGAAAGGGATGAGTGTCACGTTGTCCCACTTCTTCCGCAAGCCGGTGACCATTCAGTATCCTGAACAAAGGGCGGAAGTCAGCCACCGTTTTCGTGGAAGGCACACGCTGAAGCTGGATGAATTCGGTCGTGAAAGATGTGTAGGCTGCCAGATGTGTGAGCTCGCCTGTCCGGCGGACGCGATCACCATCCAGGCTGCCGAGGTTCCGCCGGAACGACGACATCTGCACCTGACAGAGCGATACGCAGCCACTTACGAGATCGACTTGTTGCGCTGCATCTTCTGCGGAATGTGCGAAGAAGCCTGCCCGGAGGCGGCGATCTTCCTTACTCCATTCTATGAGTTCGCTGATGACAGCCGTGAGAAACTGATCTACACCAAGAAAATGCTGACCGAGAAAACGGGCGGTCCCATTTTCTATAAAGATTAAATGTACTACATGGCAATGTATTACATGGCCGGGGCTTTAGCCCCGGGTAAGTGAAGTGACCAGATGCATGGCCGGGGCTTCAGCCCCGGGTAAGTGAAGTGACCAGATGCATGGCCGGGGCTTCAGCCCCGGGTAAGTGAAGTGACCAGATATAGAAGAACCCGGGCTGAAGCCCGGGCCATGTCCTGTAAAAAGAGCCTTCTATGGATGCACAAACTATTGTCTTCGCCATTTTAGCGCTGGTCAGCCTGTTCAGCGGGATAATGGTGGTAACACGCAAGAACCCGGTTTACAGCATTCTGTTCCTGGTGCTGACCTTCTTCTGTTACGCGGGGTTTTACGTGTTATTGGGCGCAACTTTTCTGGCCGCGATACAGATCATGGTTTATGCCGGCGCGATCATGGTCCTGTTCCTGTTCGTGGTCATGATGCTGAACCTGCGCGAACCGGAGAAGATGGAAGGTGGAGCATCATTCTTCCAGACACTCGGTTTCATCGTGGCGGGTGGCTTCGCGTTGGTGCTGATGGCCTTCTTCGCTGGAAATCCAGGGCCGGGAGTGCCGACATATCCTCCGGGTGCCGCCGCATATGCGATGGGCGACACCAAGGAACTCGGCATGGTGCTGTTTACAGACTACGTTTTCCCGTTTGAAATTGCGGGCATTCTGCTGCTGGCGGCCGTGATCGGTGCGGTAGCTTTGGCAAAAAGGAACAGGGCATAATCATGGAAATGACCCTCGGTCTTAACCACTACCTGATCCTGGCCGCGATAATGTTCTGCATTGGGATGGTCGGCGTGCTCACCCGTCGAAACATCCTGATCATCTTCATGTCAGTCGAATTGATGTTGAACTCGGCTAACATGACATTCATCGCGTTCAGCCATTACCTGATGAATCCAGAGGGTATGGTGTTCACCTTCTTCACGTTGACTGTGGCAGCAGCGGAAGTGGGAGTGGGGCTGGCGATTGTTGTCACCATTTTCCGGAAGACAGAATCGTTGGATATCCGGAAGCTGAACTTGCTTAAGAACTGATGTTATTAATTACCACGGATCAACAGTCCGTAGTAAGTAAACGATAAACACGTGTCCCCTTGGGGAGGTTTAGGTGGACCACAGCATGGAACAAGCAGTCGAACAGGTGCATCAAGCCGCAGATACGGTAGTGGCGGCAGCTGCACATGCACCTGATCTGCATTATGCGATCTGGCTGCTCCTTTTTCCGCTGATCGGTGTCGTCTTCAATGGTTTGATTCTGCGCAAGAACATTCCGGAGAAAATGACCGGCTGGCTCGGCAGCTTCATGATTATCGCAAGCTTCGCAGTAGCGGTGAAGCTGTTTTTCGAGCTGCTCAAGCTGGACCCACATCTTCGGGCCATTGATGTAACCTTCTTTCAATGGTTGCACGTTGGCTCGTTACAAATCGATTTCGCGTTCCTGATCGATCCACTTTCAGTGGTAATGATTTTGGTCGTCACCGGAATCAGCTCGCTGATTCACATCTATTCCATCGGTTACATGCATGACGATCCACGGTTCAGGGTGTTCTTCACCTATATGAACCTGTTCGTCTTCTTCATGCTGCTGCTCGTGCTGGGTAATAGCTACCCGGTCATGTTTATCGGTTGGGAAGGGGTAGGGCTGGCATCTTACCTGCTGATCGGATTCTGGTGGGAGGATATGGCAAAAGCCACGGCGGGCATGAAAGCCTTCGTGGTTAACCGTATCGGTGACTTCGGCGTGTTGATCGCGATGTTCCTGATGTTCTCGCACTTGGGCACACTGACCTTCAGCGAAGTTTTCCCCGCTGCGGCAAACGCCTGGTCCAATGACATCAACAACGGCGTCGTCATTGCCATCGGCTTGATGCTGCTCCTCGGTGCAGCTGGTAAATCTGCCCAGTTCCCATTGTATGTGTGGCTGCCGGACGCTATGGCCGGTCCGACTCCGGTCTCTGCGTTGATCCACGCTGCAACGATGGTTACTGCCGGTGTTTATATGCTGGCGCGTTCCAACATGTTCTACATGCTCGCACCTACCGCGGCTTACGTCGTCGCGATGGTCGGCGCTGTCACAGCACTATTTGCCGCGACAATCGGTTTGCGTCAAAACGATATCAAGAAGGTGCTGGCCTATTCGACAGTCAGCCAGCTCGGTTACATGGTGATGGCTTGCGGGGTGTACGCTTTCGGCGCAGGGATATTCCACCTGATGACCCACGCATTCTTCAAAGCCCTGTTGTTCCTCGGATCCGGCGCGGTGATTCACACCATGCACGGCGGTCTACATCACATTAATGACCACCACACCGACCCGCAGGATATCCGTAATATGGGCGGCTTGCGAAAGAAAATCCCGATTACCTATTGGACATTCCTGCTGGCAACGCTAGCCATCTCGGGGATCCCAGGTTTCTCAGGCTTCTTCAGCAAGGATGAGATCCTCGCCTATTCGTTCATGAATTTCAATAGCGGTGGATCGATTTTACCGTACGCTCTGGGTCTTATCGCTGCTGGTATAACCGCATTTTACATGTTCCGGCTCGTTTTCCTCACATTCTTCGGGAAGTACAAAGGCCCGGAAGGCAGCGAAGAAGGTTTGCACGAGAGTCCGGGTACCATGACCATTCCGCTGATCGTGTTGGCGATCCTGTCAGTTGTTGGCGGCTGGATTGGCCTGCCCGCGGTGTTCGGCGAACATCTGAACAAGTTCGCTGGCTGGCTGGACCCGGTGTTCCATCCTGGATTCGAAGCAGTTCGCTACCATCCAGAACATCTGGCTGTACCCATGGAGTGGGCATTGATCGCGGTCGCAGTCACGGTTTCCCTGATCGGCATCATCCTCGCTTGGAACTTCTACATGAAGCAGAAGCGCCAAGCAATACCGGACGACCAGCAAAGCGGCTTCGGCAAGGTGCTGTGGCAGAAATACTATGTGGACGAGATTTACGACGCTGGAGTTATTCGTCCACTGATCAATACCTGCCACTTTCTGTGGAAACAGTTTGATGAGAAGGTCATTGATGGTGGCATGGTTCATGGCACAGCACGCACTGTCAGGTGGGGTGGTGGTGTGTTGCGCACCCTTCAGGGCGGTGTTGTCGGATCATATGCCGTGATGATGGTGATAGGTGTGATTGTCATTTTGCTGTCGCTGTACATCAGGTAGTCGCAGTATTTACCACGGACTGAAGTCCGTGGTAAGAACGCAAGTGATCTGTGTTTGCCCCTACTTGCTCGCAAGTAGGGATTGACAAGTGAGTTGGCATTCTACGATCCCTGTTTGCTAGCAGGCAGGGGCATGAACAACGGTTATGGATAGGGGTCAGGATGACCCGTAATCCATCGCCCATAGCCTTTGAGGGAGACCGCAATGTCATTGTGGTTAACCAGCATAGTTTTTATCCCGCTACTCGGGGCGCTCATTCTGATCCTGGTACCGTCCTCACGCTCGGCGTTGATTCGGGGATGGTCGTTTGCGGTGATGATGGTAGGGTTCCTGGTCAGCCTGCCGCTATTCTGGACGTTTGACGCTAGTTCGGCCGCGTTTCAATACGTCGAAAAAGTTCCGTGGATTCCCTCATTGGGGATCAACTATCACCTCGGTCTGGATGGGATCAGCCTGCTCCTGGTATTGCTGACTACCTTCCTCGGGCCGATTGTGATTCTCGGCAGCGGCGCAGTCACCAAACGTCTGAAGGGCTATTTCATCAGCATCCTGCTGTTGCAGACCGGTATGCTGGGGACTTTCCTCGCCCTGGACCTGTTCCTGTTCTACATCTTCTGGGAAGTCATGCTCATTCCGATGTACTTCCTGATCGGAATTTGGGGTGGGACGGAGCGCATATACGCCGCCGTCAAGTTCTTCCTCTACACGATGGTAGGATCGCTGCTGATGCTGGTTGGCATCATCTGGATCTACTTCAACACCACGGTCCCCGGCGTTGGACATACCTTCGATTATACGCTGATAATGCAACACGCATCCTTCCCGGCTCAAGCACAATTGTGGCTGTTCGGTGCTTTCGCGCTGGCCTTCGCGATTAAAGTCCCGATGTTCCCATTCCACACCTGGTTGCCGGACGCACACGTTCAAGCTCCTACCGCAGGATCAGTGATTCTGGCCGGTGTCCTGCTGAAAATGGGTACCTACGGATACATCCGCTTTGCCATGCCGTTGTTCCCGGAGGGTGTTGAATTCTTCAAACCGGCAATGATCGCGCTGGCGGTTATCGGCATTGTATATGGGGCAATGCTGTCCATCGCCCAGACGGATATGAAGAAACTGGTGGCATACAGTTCGGTAAGCCACCTCGGTTTCGTGATGCTCGGATTGTTCGCCCTGAACGCTCAAGCTGTCAGCGGTGCAATGATCCAGATGATCAATCACGGGCTTTCCACCGGCGCATTATTCCTGCTCGTTGGGGTAGTGTATGACAGACGTCACACACGCAAGATCGCAGATTACGGCGGAATTGCCAAGGTAATGCCCTGGTATGCCGTTGTGTTTACAATAGTTGCATTGTCCAGTATCGGTATGCCGGGTTTGAACGGATTCATCGGTGAGTTCCTCATATTGGTCGGTGCCTACCAAACAGCACCGGTATGGACAATTATTGCCGCCACTGGGGTAATTCTTGCCGCTATCTATCTCTTGTGGATGATACGTCGCGTATTCTACGGGCCGATGACCCACAAGGAGAACGAGTCGCTGACCGATTTGAAGGCTCGCGAATGGGCGACATTGCTGCCATTACTCATATTCATCGTCTGGATTGGTGTGTACCCGAAACCATTCCTGTCCAAGTTCACCGTCTCGATCCAGCAGTTCCTGGAACAGGCCATCCGCTAAGGACGGGAGGAGTTTGATATGTTTGACGTTGCCAGCATGCAAATAAGCCGCATATTGCCTGAGATGATACTGATCGGTGTCGCACTAGTGGCGATCCTGATGGATGTAATTCTCCCCAAAGGCAAGAGTACACGCGGCGTGCAGGGCAGCATTGTGGTGGGCTTGATCGTTGTTATGGCCGCCTCATTCTTTACACGGGAAAACACTGGCACCGCATTCGGCGGAATGGTGATAGTGGATGGATTCACTTTCTTCTTCCGGATGTTACTGACCTTTGTCACGCTCCTCATTGTGATGGTCAGCGAACGCTATATAGAAGGTCTCCGCATACGAATCGCTGAGTATTACCTGTTACTCGTTTTCAGCCTGTTCGGAATGCTGCTGATGGTCATGGCGCAGGATCTGCTGATCATCTTCCTCGGCATTGAGACGATGTCGATCAGCCTCTATGCGCTGGTAGGGATGAGTCGCCACAGGCAAATATCCAACGAAGGTGCGATCAAATACTTCCTGCTCGGGGCGTTCACAACAGCGTTTTTCGTCTATGGTATAGCGTTGATGTTCGGCGTGGCCGGATCGACGAACTTGGTCGAGATCGCGAACTATCTCCGTGGTGTAAGTGGCAGTGTTCCAATGCTCGCCTGGGCAGCGGCCGGATTGATCATGGTCGGCTTCGCCTTCAAAGCGGCGCTGGTACCTTTCCACTGGTGGTCGCCTGATGCCTACGAAGGCGCTCCGACGACGATCACCGCTTTCATGTCCACCGCACCGAAAGCAGCAGCGTTCGCCGCCTTCCTGCGGGTGTTCTACGTGGCGTTCGGTGATATGTCCGGCAGCTGGACTATGATACTCTGGTGGATCGCCGTAGTCACGATGACCTTCGGTAACCTGCTGGCGTTACGTCAGAACAGCGTCAAGCGGATGCTGGCGTTCTCCAGTATCACCCACGCTGGCTATCTCGTCGTCGCCCTGCTGACTTTTGATCAAATGGGTGCGGCAGCGATGCTGTTCTACCTCGCGATGTATGCCATGATGAATATCGGCGCATTCCTGGTCGCAATCGCGGTCAACAAGGATGAGAACGAAGGCAAGGGTTATTCGTTCGACGATTACAAGGGACTTATCTGGCGAAAACCGTGGTTGGCGCTGGCGATGTTGGTGTTCATGCTCGCCCTGGCTGGTATTCCACCTACGGCAGGTTTCTTCGGCAAGTATTACATCTTCAGCGCAGCGGTTAAGTCGGGATTTGTCGGACTGGCGGTTATCGGGGTGTTGAACGGTGCAGCCAGTGTGTATTACTACCTGCGTCTGATTGTATACATGTTCCTCAAGGAACGCGATGAGCTCAACGAATCACCGAGTTTGAACCTCAGCCCGAGTATGATACAGGTCATTGCGCTGTGCGTGTTCCTGGTTCTGCTGGTTGGTCTGTTCCCGGACTTGTTGCTGAACTTCGCGACGCAGTCGGTGACTGTTCTGCTGTAGACGTGTTCAAAAGATGAAATATCATTGGCGAGGCTCAATATGAGTCTCGCTTTTTCATTTGATGGAATCACAGGATAGAGATTGACTCGTTGTGTTCCGAGCGTCATGTTATACATAGCTGGTAGTGATAGTCTCAGGAGGGTAAACGACATGAACACTAACACGCTATTTCGGGTATTATGCCTCGTAGGATTTGCAGTTATGCTTCCCGTAGTATCTATATCGCAGCCAACATTCGAGGTTGAGGAGCTCACTTGGACCCCAGAGTTCAATCACGTCACCTTGTTAGCTGATGTTGACGTGGATGGTGACCTCGACATAGTGGCCAACAGTGGACAGTACAACGGTCTGAGCTGGATCGAACAGGCAGAGGGCGAGTGGATCCATCACCAGATCAGCGATTTCGACCAGTATGAGATGGTTGTCGATGATCTCAACAATGACGGACGGCCTGACATCCTCACCTCTACAAACGGACTCATGGCGTGGTTGAATCTGCCTCAGGGCTGGGTGTACGTCGTATTGGTGAATTTGTACGAGGGTTATGTCAACGATATTAAGGTTGCTGATCTCAGTGGAGATGGAATTAATGACATCATTATCAGCGAAGGTTTTGGCAATGATGGCACAGAGCTTTACTGGTATGAACGCAGGCCAGACAATGAACTGGTTTATCACCTCATTCGTGATAATCTTCCTCCTTATTTGCCAGATTTTGTAACAGGCGACATTGACGGTGATGGTGATCCCGACATCGTTGTCGGTGAATCCAACACTACCAGTCTCGCCTGGCTCGAGAATCCGACATGGACGATTCATGAGATCGATGCGGATAGTGACTATGCGTCACAACTCCAAGTGATTGATGTTGACGAAGACGGTGACCTCGACATAATCGGTGTTGCCGTTGAGTATGCATGGCCTGATGATATCTATTCGCTGGTCTGGTGGGAACGTCATCCCGGCGGCTTCATACGTCATATCATCCCGGTGTCCACTACCTACATAGGACAGTTTATCGCTGGCTATGTGGACGATGATGGTCATGCGGACATCATCAGAGCAACATATGATGAGTTTACAGGTGATCAGATGGTTGCTCACTACTTCAACGAAGGTGAGTTCTCAGCAGAGGTACTGGTTTTCAATGATGATTACACACTTCACGCCCTCGATGATCTCGACGGGGATGGCTTCACGGATATCGTCACCGATGATTCTGATTACTATTACGCATTTTACCAACAGCCTGGCGCTTGGGTGCGGGAATCACCTACGGCAGCGCAGCCTTCCGAGCCCACCCTCTCGGTAATACCGAATCCAGTGAACGGCACAGCAACCATCAATCTAACCGGCCATCTGGCAGGAAATCTCGAATTGAAACTCTATGATTCCCTGGGCCGCCAGGTGTGGACACACGCGCTTCCTGGCGTCATGGCGGGTGGGAACATCCGTCTCGCTCTGCCCACTAAGAACCTCGCATCCGGTGTGTACATGTTACGTGCTGTGATGGGAAACAATCAGACTGCCCAAACTCGTATTGTGGTCTTGAAATAGAGCATTCCGATCCAGCATTTCACGGTCAGCACGGGTAAGAGGAACGTCATCCTGAACGAATGTGAAGGATCTCGGTGTTGACCTTCGGATAATCCGCGCTTGACGAGCAAGCACGGGCCTGTAGTGAGTATGTGAATCAGGGTGCCCATGTTTCTACAGCCTTGAGTTCAACGCGGACATCTTGCTTTCTATCGTCGATTCTTTGTCCCGACGATCATCTATCTTGATTGATGTCGCGATGCGTGGCGCGCCAGCTTCGACTAACGCCAGGTGCATCTTCCGAGCAACTTCCCAGACATCTTCAAACTCTCCTTCGAGAGTGCTGAACATGGGGCCGAGCTCGACTTTGACTCGACCGTCTTCAGTGGCGACCTTAATCGCCTTCGCTACATATTCGCTGACACTGGTTGAACCTGTTCCGCCGGGTGCGACACTTATGGCCAGGAGAGCCATGCAGTTTCTCCGATGTTGAGAGTACTTCTTTGGATGGTTGCAACTCTAAATTGAGCGATGAGTGTCAAGATAGCGAAATGTGGGTTGAACTGGAGTCTCCATTCAGGGGAGATGACTTGTCTGGTGACGCAGGTCGAGCTACCTTTCATTTCTCTTAATTCCAACTAGATTCAGGATTAGAACGATGAAGGCCGGAATACATCCAAACTACCACTACGTCAAAGTGTCATGTGTCTGTGGCGATGAGTGGAACACCCGCAGCACACAGCCGGGTGAGATCAAGGTTGAAATCTGCTCCAACTGCCACCCATTCTTCACCGGCAAGCAGAAACTGGTTGACACAGCTGGTCGTGTCGACAAGTTCTATCGCAAGTACGGGATGAAGCAGGCTTGATGAGCTCAAGCGGCTCAAATGGCACATCTGACAAACGTCCGATGGTCGGTGGTCAGGCAGTTCTCGAAGGTGTAATGATGCGATCCCCCTGGCGCTTGGCGGTAGCCGTGCGCAATCCCAAGGGGGAGATCATCACTCGTAGCGCTCCGTTCAAAAGCATTACCAAACGTGTCAAGGTTCTCGGGTTTCCGGTGATCCGGGGTGCGGTTGGTTTGTTTGAAGCGATGAAAATGGGGATGGGCGCCCTGAGCTGGTCCGCCGAGATCGCTGAGGGCGAAAACGAGAAGAAGAAATCGAAGGCGGCAGCGTTCTGGGAAATGCTGCTGACTATCGTGCTGTCGGTCGTGCTCGCGGTCGGCCTCTTCATGCTCGTACCCTACGCCGCAGCAGAAGCGTCTCCCATTGACAACAATCCCTTTCTGTTCCATCTGATCGCAGGTGGGTTGCGCATTGCGCTGCTCATCGGGTACATGCTCGCCATCTCCCTGATTCCAGACATCACCCGAGTGTTCCAGTATCACGGCGCAGAGCACAAGTCTATCTTCACCTGGGAGAAGTTGCTCACTCTGGAAGTGTCGAACGCAGCTCAGATGAGTCGCTTCCACCCTCGTTGCGGGACCAGTTTCCTGTTGCTGGCGGCAGTGATGACCATGATCGGGTTCGCACTATTTGACGCCGTATGGGTCACATTCATCGGTGACTTCCGAAATATATTCACTCGACTGTTGATCCATCTGCCGGTGATTCCCATAGTTGCCGGATTGTCATACGAAGTGTTGCGTCTGGTGGAGAAACACGCCGAGGATAAGCTGTGGCAGCCGTTGGTGAAACCGGGATTCTGGCTACAGAAAATTACCACCCGTGAACCGGACGAAGGACAGCTTGAGGTCGCTCTGCACTCGCTTCGTGAATCTTTGATTCAAGGAGATGAGGTGTACGAAGGCCCAGCGAGAGAAGAGGCTGTGCCCGATTCAGCGCAAGCTGAACCTGTAGTGATCTGAAAAGGACTAGCACTATATTTTGCATCAGTTAAAGGGCATGAATCCGGGGATGTCAAATGCGTGATGTCCGGGGTTCACTGGGTCCAGACATAAACATGATAGAGACGGAGATTTTGAGATGACAATCTTACGGACACTGGTTTTATTCGTGATGGTGACGGCGCTTGTTGCTTGCTCTACCGGTGAAAAGGAGACCACGGCGGCAGTAGCGAAGACTCAAGGCGCGGAAATCACCCTTACTGATGTGACCTCGATTGATGAGATGATGACGAATGCGGATGATTATCTGGGCAAGACCGTTTTGGTTAGCGGCAAAGTCATTGGCCGTTGTGGCGGTTCAAGTTGCTGGATTGCGTTGGATCGCGGTCCGGATAAAGAGGGCCTGATTGTGCAGACCGCGGACAAATCATTCGTCTTCTCCGAAGACTGTGATAATGCCACGGTGACTATCCAGGGCATGCTGATGCTGAAGGGGCCAGAGGGTGAAGAAGCTCATGCGGAAGAAGAAGGTGAAGAGCCGCATGTGTGTCCGAACCCGGAATATTACTTCTCTCCAGTGGGTTTACGCATCGAAGCGTAAGAATTGAGTTACAAATTTCAATTTGGCGGACGCTCTCAACAAGAGCGTCCGCTTTTCATTATACCTAAGGCAATTCTTCGGGTTGGCCACTGAGCGCGTAGACAATCAGGTTCACTCCCATCTGTAACGCAGCTTCACGTTTAATGGCAGGCACGTTATGTACATCCGCATCTTCCCAACCGTCACCCAAATCACATTGATAACTGTAAAACATGACCACACGACCTTCATACAGAATTGCAAATCCCTGCGCAGGGTAGCCGTCATGTTTATGGATTTTAGGCAGGCCATCATTGAAATTGAAAACGCTATGATAGATGGGATGATCGAATGGCAGCTCGGTCAATTCACGTTCGGGAAACACCTTCCGTATTTCACGCCGGAATGATTCATCCAACCCATAGTTATCATCCACATGCAAAAAGCCGCCGCCCAGCAAGTATTCACGCAGGCGCGACGCTTCTTCATTGCTGAAGTGAATGTTTCCATGTCCAGTGAGATATAGATAGGGGTGGCGGAAAAGCGCTTCATCCATGATGCGAACAGTTGTTTCCTTCTCGGTCGTCTCAATTCCAATAGTCTCAGTGAGGTAATTCTGCAAATTGACGAGTGAGGAGGGATCGCCATACCAGTCTCCACCCCCGTCATAGTGAACTCTGGCGATGGAGAACGGTTCTGCGGCTACCATGCTTATGCTGACAAAGGTGGCAAGAATCGCTACTGTGAAAATACGGTGGAATACCATTATTCATACTCTCTGAGAGGTTCTGATTGCTGACACTCTCAAGTTAAGGAGATGTTTCCTGACCGGGGATATATTCGATCAAATCGTAAACAAATCCCTCGAAAACCATTTTTACAATGCCCACATCTGCCGTGTAGAAATAATACGCCGTGTCCACAACAACCGCGCCTTGTCCGAACTGGGAATGAGTGAGCTGCTGAACGAGCATAGCTTCAAATGTTCCAGCCTCAACAGTGACCGAATGTCTTAGATCAATAATCTCGCGGTCGATGTAGTAAATGTTTGGTGAATCATCACTCTCCATACGCCATTCAGCACTATTATAAAACGGGCCCTCCAGTTCCAACTGTTCATTAGTTAGATCCTCGTTCATGGATGAGAGAAGATATTTACCACTCCAGCGCTTATAATGGGTGCTGGTTACTCCTTGTCGGGTTACCTCAATGGTTGCGACAGGGCCGCCGTAACGCTCCTGCACCGCAACAGTTTCATAAACATGCTCTATTCCGGTATTTAGATTGTAGCGATAATAATCTCCGACATTCATCGGGAAGTATCGCATCATCTCTGCTTCATCAATTATCCTATCGGATGGAGCTGGCTGAAGCGGGGGAACATTCTCATCGCAGCCAGCGATGATGATCATGAAGATGAACAGAAGCAGGATAATCTCAGAACGGAATGATCGGCTTTTCCAAAGCATCCAATACCCTCGCAAGCAAGTGTCGCCGTTCACGGTAAGGCAGAAACGCAGATTTGAAACCCATGATGATCAGGTCATTGATCTCGCTCCTGGTGAATCCAAGGTGTTCCTGGGCTAACGCGAGTTCCTGGGTAACTGTTGTGTCTGAGATCAGACGATTGTCCGTATTCACTGTTACCCGCAGTCCTTGGTCAAAATAGAACTTCAAAGGGTGCTGATCCAAACTCTCAACCGCCCCAACATCAACATTTGATGTCAGGCAGCACTCCAGAGGTATGCGATGATCATTCACGTAATTGAGTAAGTCGCCGTCCTCAACCAACCTCGTCCCATGACCGATGCGGTGAGCGTTCAAGTCATGCAGTGCCTGCCGAATACTAGCCGGACCCCACGCTTCTCCAGCGTGAACAGTACAGGGGATGTTATTGCGTCGAATGAGATAAAATGATTCAGCATGGTCCCGAGCAGGGTAGGAGTCTTCCTGACCAGCGAGGTCGAAGCCAACCATCCCACGACCTTTATAAGAAATGCAGAGCTCTGCCAGACGAAGAGACGTCGTCGGATCGATGGAACGGATACCGCAGATGATGATTCCAGTACGGATGCCGGTTCGACGTTCACCTTCAGACAGACCGTCGACAACGGCATTCATCACCTTAACCAGTGATAATTTGCCTTTGATGTGAAGGACAGGGGAGAAGCGAACTTCCAGATACCATATTCCATCAGCCCAGGCATCCTCGCAGAGCTCGGTGGCAATGCGCGAAATGTCTTCAGCATGCTGCATGACTGACAGGGTCACATCAAAGGATTCCAGATAAGCTGCCAGCGACTTCTTGCGAGCGCCGCGAGTTATCCAGTCTCGAAGGCTATCTTCTGTTGTTGTCGGGAGTTTAACTTTTCGCTTCTGAGCCAGCTCGATGAGGGTACTGATACGCACTGAGCCATCAAGGTGACAATGGAGATCAGTCTTTGGGAGAGCTCGAAGTTCTTCGAGGCTGTATTGGTCTACCGACAATGAGTTGGACATAATATCACTGGCATTTTATGAATGAGAGGG
Source organism: uncultured bacterium (assembly GCA_913009835.1). Taxonomy (GTDB): domain Bacteria; phylum Electryoneota; class Electryoneia; order Electryoneales; family Electryoneaceae; genus BMS3BBIN04. Next base: position 15,619 of record CAJVXH010000023.1, on the reverse strand, counting down.
CGTTGAACTGATAACCAGATGCCGATCAGCTCTCATGCAGGAGTCGACGCCGTATTTCTCGGCTCAAGCTACGTGACGTTTCCACAGGCAGACCCTGCCATTTACCATGTATGGTCGGCGTGTCCGACCGGGGACCGCTACGGACCCTGACTATCTCGACCCTCATACGTTGCATGTTAACGAAGAGAGGATCACGAGTAATCAGGTCCAGCGATTCGCCATGACGCAATAGCCGAGGAGCGTGAAATAACAGCAAACGAATCCCCCCTGCTGAAACATCAAGTACTTCGGCTTCAACTACATTTTTTGAATTCTCAACCATCACCCGCGCTGGAATGCGGACCAGCAAGCGTGGTGTGCGACGTCGGGTAGTTTGACCTGTGGGAGAGGTGTAATGCTTGCGTACTATACGTTTTGCTTTCTTATACATCAGATATTCGCGGAACGCGAGAATGAAAGAAGTGAGCAGGAATCCGAAAAGGACAATAACAGCAATCACTGCCCAGATATGAAGCTCAGGGTTTTGGAAGTAGCTTAGTGATTCTTCGAGCCTGCTCATTTAACGATGACGCCTGTAGTTTATGGACATAACGTGTATCCAGCAGAAGATAGGCAGTCAATTTGGTGACAGCAATCAATATAGGGGAGAGAATTGGGTAGGTAACGGTATCTACCCACATTTCGCACTATCAACTACTCGAAACGGATTACTGAAGATCCATCCAGTTGCTTTTCGGAAAACCTCGACCCGGTATATACCAGGTTGACTGCTCTCATATCTGAGGCTTCGACCACGTACCCGCATCAGCAATTGGCCATTACGGATCAAGTGTATTCGAGCACACATTGGCACTTTTACTCTGAAATGGATTGTTTCACCGGAGGTCAACGTTGCGATGGGATGGTAATGGATTCCACCCTGCGTGGCGATGAAACGGAAACCACGGGCATCCCCGACACGATGGTTCGCACCATAATGATGACCATTACGTAAAGCCGTTAATATCTGTTCGTTAGCGATTTGAAAATCCGACTGATTCAGAGGTTCAGGTAGCAGCAGGTGAGTTTGAAGACTGCGAAACTGAACTTTGTATGCAAACACCCGTAATTTGAACATCCCCCTCAATACGGGGTAATCCAGGGCATGGGCATCAACTCCAACGTATCCAACAACCGGACGGCGGAGGTTCAATTCGTCCCAGATACGCAAGGTCGCCTTGTCCGGTCCGGTAAGGCTTTTCAGAGGGTGCAAGAATCGACGGTATTTGTTTGTATGAGTAAGCCCCTCAACCCATTGGGACAACTGGTTCCAAATCTCAATTCCATCGAAAGGAGCCTCCCAGGCAGTCCAGGGGTAAGGTGGCATCTCCTCAAACTCATCACGCTTTTCGTGAGGATGAGCGATAGCTCCGAATCCGCCGAGCTTCGTGACATCTTTGACCATCTGTACCGGGTCGAGTTGCTCAGGTAGCTCAGTAATACCATATGCCAGGTAATGGTTAGGAAGATCTTCATCGCCAAGCTCGGTCCCAATCAACACCCAGACATTTCCATAGCGTCCATATTCTCCACGCTCATACGCTTCCAGATGGCAATGATCGGTTATGATCAGCCATTGCAGCCCTCTCTCCTCAGCATAGTTCGCTATCTGACCTACTGTTCCAGTGCCGTCCGAATAGAGCGTGTGCATGTGTAACACGCCCACGGATTCATGAACGCGAGGAGCGGAAGATAATGCCTTGCTGGTTACGTTATTGTCAGACATAAGCCTAAAGTACGTGAAAAACGGGGCAACAGTTTGAAAAAATCAGCTACAGGGAGAATGTAAACCTGAAACCTATCTGCAAGCCATCATTGTTGGGAGGAGTTGCCAGTATCGGATCGATATAGAAATCGTGGAGATGCGCTTCGACATAGGCGTCGAGAGATGCCAACAGGGTAATCCCAGCTATATACCAACCCAACTTGTTTCGGTCGTCACGGTAGAAATTGGCCGAACGTTCGAGGAGAATTCGGTCATCGTCACGTTTGGCCCCCTCGGCGTCTTCCAACGCTCCCAGGTATCGGTCATGCTGCACAAAAGTACCATAGATCAGCCCTGCATCAACACCAGCAAATACTACCGCGAACATCCAGTTGTCAACATACAGCTGTCCCCAACCGGGGATCGCGGCACTACGTAACGCGGCCCCAACAGGGCTCTTACTCAGTTTGACGCCCTGATGCGTCAGAATTGGATTCTCGATGGCAACCAGCAGAGTGTCGCTTCTAGTTTCACCGTCCGCCACCAAAGTATCTGCCTGAGCTCCGACGAAAATTGGAGATACAGTCGAATCTGGGGGGGCATCCTGAGCAAAGGAGGGCGCCGAGGCACCGAACATCGTCACCGTAACCAGCACAACGACAAACAAACGTATCGAATTGCACAGGGTTATCATTCTTCGATCAACGCAACGCACTCCATCTCGACCAGTACGTCCTTGGGTAGACGCACTACCTCGACAGCACTGCGAGCCGGAGCGTCATCGGTAAAGAACTCTCCATAGATACCGTTGACGACGGCGAAATCATTCATGTCCTTGAGGAATACGGTCACCTTCACCACGTTGGGAAGCGATGATCCTCCCGCCTCAACGACCGCCTGAAGATTGTTCAAGGTCTGGCGGGTCTGCTCCTCGATGGTGTTGCCAACAATTTCGCCAGTCTCCGGGTCGAGGGGGATCTGGCCAGCGGTGAAAAGAAAGCTGCCCTTGGCGGCGATTGCCTGATTATAAGGTCCGATCGCGCCGGGAGCGGCGTTGGTGCGCACGATATTCCGCATTGCTTCTCCTCGAATTGAACACTGACGTTTCTGATGAAGACTAATAACCCACACCGACCAACATCAACGCCTGAACTTGAGAATATCCTTCAACACATATCCGGCAATCTTCGGATTCTCCTTTAGACGACGCGATGCATAAGCATACCAATCCTTGCCAAATGGGACATACACCCGCATCCTGTGTCCGTCACGAATAAGCTGACGGCGAAGTTCCGGAGTGACACCCAACAGCATCTGGAATTCGTACTGATCCGGTGAGAGTCCCAGCTCACCAATGATCTGCACCGCTTCCCATGTCAACACTTCATCATGCGTGGCGATGCCCACATAAACACCATTGGAGAGCGCGGTTCGAAGCAGATGGGAATAGTTGCGGCGGACGACGTCGAAGTCCTGGTATGCTATTTGGGATGGCTCGACGTAGATACCCTTGCAGAGACGAATGTTGGTCTGATTGGGAATGACATGCGTTTTGAGATCATCCATCGAGCGACGCATATAGGACTGGAGCACCAATCCGATGTTGCTGTAATCTCCCCGCAACTCGTTCACAAGGTCCAGAGTCAGCGATGTATAGGGGCTGTCTTCCATGTCGATGCGGAGCATCATGTCATGAGGGCGCAGCTTTTCTATGACACGAGTGAAATTCGATTTGCAGGCATCATAATCCAGAGCGAGTCCGAGCATGGTCGGTTTGATTGAAATGTTCGCATCAAGTTCTTCCCGGACGATAGCCTCGATGACCGGTAGATAACTGTCGGCAGCCTTGTCAGCCTCCTCCATTCGGGAAACAGCCTCGCCAAGAACATCAATCGTCGCCATCGCCCCTTCGCTGTTGAGTTTCTTGACCGAGTCAACAGCATCCTGCAAGGTTTCGCCGGCGATGTACGGGGCTGAGAAATGGCGCACCAAAGGTCTGGGAACAAACGGCAAAGTCTCTGCGATGAGACGGTCGAACAAACTCATTTATTTCTCCGCTGGAAGAAGAGATCGTACTGCTTTTCACAAATATACTGAGTGCAGAGCATTACTGCCAGAGAGACGCGGGCGGGATCTTGCCGGACAAAGAAACCCCCTGCAACTACGGTCACCAGCGAAAAGGCTCCTGCTTGCAGGGGGTCGAGATTGCGCGGCCGAAAAGCCGCTTGCCATTTACAGGATAATACAAAAGCACATGTTTTGTCAAGAATGAATCAGGATTCGTACACTTGCCCCTTCCAGATCACAGGAGTCCGAAACAGCAATGCGAGCCCAACCAAGTGGTTTAGAAGAATTTGCGTCACCAGATGCATGATCACATCACGTTTAGGTGTATGTGTCTGTAGAATCCGATTTGCTTCACGGATAAGCAGATATTCTGCGTACCCAGTGGAGAGGATTGCGATGAGTCCCGTAATCGGGAAGAGAATAACTGTCCAGGGCAAGAAGATCCTGTTCACTACAAAAAGCGAGAGAAGGACTGTGTTTGTCCGGTTCTGAACTCTGTCGGTAGCCGAGGCCCACCGTCGACTCTGACGCCAGAAATCTCGCACATTTCGAGAGGGACGGGTCGTAACGATAGTCTCAGGATCCATCACAACAGCGGTTTTGTAGTCGGTAGTCTGCAAAATTCGATTGACCAACGCAACATCCTCGATCAAAGTTGGACCTACCTTGCGAAGTCCGCCAATCTCACGATAAACCGACATCCGTATCCCCTGATTATTTCCCATATTAAAAGATGGGCGGATGCGCCTCAGCAGAGGCGAAAATGGTCGCAATATTGGATGATACAGGGAAGGGGGCTTCTGAAACGATGAGTTTCCCGATGAAAACGCCAGGAACATGAGGTTGATCGTGTCCTGAAGCCGGGCGAGCAACGAGCCTTCCTGTTCGGTATCCTCGACACGGACATGACCGTTAATGATTGCTACATCGTCTTCCAGGTAAGACACCATCTTCTCAACCCAGGTATCCGAAACGACGCAATCACCATCAGTCAGGAGAACGTATTCAGTGTCTACCTGATCGAGCGCGATATCCAACGCCTGAACCTTGCCCTTCAGTCCGCCATCTTCGCTGGTTACGTGGATTACCCTCGTCTTAACCGAAGATTCCTCAGCGAAATGATCCATGATTTCACCAGTACGATCCTTCGACAGATGATCTACCAACAGAATCTGATATAAATCTTCGGGATAAGTCTGTTCGGAGAGGGATATCAAGCACTCGAGGATCGCAGGTTCTTCGTCACGGGCACAGACAACGACGGTTACCGGTTCCTTTCGCGGTGAACTCGGCCAGGGAACACGGATCATTAACTTCGCCATCAGGAGCAACAGCACCATCAGGGCAGCGGGTATTAGAGGAAGGAACATCATTGCTGGTCACTTTCCAGAAAAGGTTCTATTGGTGTCAAGTTCATCCCCGCTTCCCGCCACAAGGGGATAACACGATCCAAGGCGGACGCCAGCTCTCTCACACTCGGGCCGCTGTCATGCAATAATATGATGTCACCCGGATGGGTAAAACGATAGAGAACGCGAGACAGGGTGCGTGATGACACCTCTTCTACCCAATCCCGAATGGTCAGTCTCCAATGCACAAATCTGGCACCCATGTTTTCAGCAGATCCCACCGCCGCGAAGTCAATCCTGCCATAGGGAGCGCGCAGCAGTAATGGTCTCGATTCAGCAAAGGGATTGTCGGTGAATTGATTCAACCACTCCGGGTTCATCTCAATATCACGCTGGACGCGATTTCGCAACCACCAAGTGTCATGAGTCAGACCGTGATACCCGATGCGATGACCGTTCCGCACGATTCTCTCAACCAGATCCTCGTTGCCCAGTATATCTGATCCCCGCAAGAAGAAAGTCGCGGTAACTTCATGACGGGCGAGTACATCGAGGATATAGGGCGTTCCGTCTGGTGAGGGTCCGTCGTCAAAGGTGAGGTGAACCGGACTTGTATCAACACTTGAGCTATATCCCCAAAGCACTTTGGGGAAGAGTGATTCGAGAAGAGGTGAAGTGCGGAGGATCAGGCCGCCGAGCTCATGGAAATCCTCTATGTCATATATCCTCGAACGGATGTCTCTAAGCAGGGACATCAAGCAGCCTTGTCTCTGACACGTTGATCGCGTTGACTCGATAGACCGCCGAAGTCTTGGCTCTTCCAGGTAAACTTGAAGAACTGACCGCGGAAACCAGCGTAGAAAATAGCCGGCGCATGTATCAGTTGGGTGAGGAAGAACTTGCCAGCGGGGAAGCGCTCCTGAAATATCATCATCCCCTTACGGGTGATGACTGACTCGGAGGTCAATTTCAGCATGGCGAGCAACACTGGAAGCGAGGGCGCAACCCGGCCAAAGATCGCCAATGGAAGCGAGATCGCAACCATCAGATAGTAGAAAAATGTACCCACCACGAGAAACATCAGGAACGGTGGGTAGTAGAAACCCTTCGAGCTCCACCGAGCACGCTGGTTGACCCACTCGCGCGCTGTGTTAACAGGATGGCTGAATACATACGCTTCCTGCCGTTCCACAAACCTGACTTCGCCACCGTGCTTGACAATATCCTGCAAGAGGAAAACATCATCCCCGGAGGTGATTCTATCGTTGCTGGAATAGCCGCCGATGCGTTCGTAGGCGCAGCGTCGCGCAGCGAGATTGGAGCCGTGTGCGTTTGTCACATGACCGGAACCGATCGAACCGGCTGCCATCACCGAATACGACAGGTGTTCGAGACTCTCAAGATCCGACCACCAGGGCTTTGGCGCATGCTTTGAACGAATGAATCGACTGGTCCCAGTTACACCCTGAACCTCTTCGTCCTTGAAAGGTGAGAGCAAGGTTCGCAACCATAACGGTCCCATCCAGCAGTCAGCGTCAGTGGTTACAATGATCTCACCCGTCGCCAACGCTATCCCACGTGACAGAGCGTATTTCTTAGGTGCCCGACCCTGGTTCTCACCGTCACGGATACGAATCACTTTATAGCGCATGGTCTCATTGCTGCGGTTACGGACCAAGTCGCCAGTGCTGTCGGTGCTGCGATCATCCACAACGATTACTTCGAACTTATGTGTCGGGTAGTCCTGCGCTTCGAGACAGTCCATTAGACGACCGATCCGGGTCTCTTCGTCACGGGCTGCGACAACTATCGATGCCGTGGGGAGCTCATCATTGTCCCAGATAACCTTCGTTCGCGGCAATCGTCTCAGGCCAACGTACACAATCACAATGAACGCGAAGTAAACCAGCCAGGACACCCAGGCCAGCATGTAGTACAGGATCATGCGTGCCCCCGGATTCGACTGGCCATACGTCCGAATATGTTTGTCGCCTTAACTCGCTGCAATACAAAAATCCCCGCAATAGCCGGTATTAGAATGTTAATGGTAAATATCAGCAAGGATGCACCGAATGCAGTAGTGTCCGCAATGCCAAACCTCTGGTAGAAGGAGACCGCCGCCCACTCACTGACCCCAAGATCTCCCAGCGATATCGGGAGTAGAGATTTCACGAACAAGGTAGCGAGATAAGTCTGTGCCGAGGTAGCCCAATTTACCGCCTGAAACGCCAGGCTCAGAAAGAAAAACTGGCTCAGGATTACCGCGAATTGAAGCAGAGTCAGCCCGGACATGGTCATCGTATCACGCGATTCAATGCGGTCCAGGGCATGTAGAAGATCCCGCGCGGCTCCTTTGAAACGTTTGCTGCGACGAATCAATATGAGCAGATTCTTCAACGGCGCGGGGGAGAAGGTCAGTACTACATACAGCACTGGCAGTATCGAACTCGCGATCAACAAAGGCATTCGCAGGTATTCGTGAAGATGATCGCTGAAACCGGGCGTGTGATAAATCACCGCCGGACCGGCGCAAGCCAGCACCGCCATGAAGAATAGCTTATCTAATACGTGCAGACCGGCAAGTCGCACTCGCGACTTCGGACGAAGCAGGAATACTCGTCCCACTTCACCAACCCGTCCCGGAGTGATGATCCCCATGGATGCCCCGCCGAGAAAACTGCTGAAGGTCTGCTTGAGAGTTACTTCCGGCATCTCGGCACGAATCGCCACACGCCAACGGAGAACCTGCAGGTAAACGTTGAGAGGCATCAGAGCTAACCCAAGTCCGATCCACAGAGCATTGGCGCCAGCGAAAGCCTCCTCCAACGACGCAACACGGATTGTTCGCACCAGCAAAGCGATCAGTCCAATCGCCACCGCCGCTTTCAAACCGTAGATCAACCAGGTTGTCCAGGGAGGATTCGCGGGTTCTGGCGTTGACCAAAGTCCCTCATCAACGTTATTCGATGGGGAGGGGACTTCGGCTTCAGCACCGACAATCACTTTCTCTGTATTCAGGTCAGTATTCATCCGCTACGGCGGTTTCCATCTCAATTGTCTGAGCACGACGGATAGTCCGGCCCTTCCACTGCATCTTACCAAACAGTGCTTTAGGCCAGAGTATCCACATCATGAAAGGTGCGACTATCAACGTGACCAGCGACTGTAACATTCGCTTGGGATCTCGCAACACTCTCAACGCTGTCCCGGTGAGAACGATATCGGCTGCGGTCTTGAATATCCACGCCCCTCGTACCGTGGAGAACGGCACCACCCGGAAGAGTGAGAGGACTGTCAACAACCCTATACCCAAGTATAACCCCGATCCTATGAACCCCAGAACCACCCAGCCCGGCGCATACTTCGGCCCTACAGAAAGATGCCGCGCCTTGTTCTGGATGATATTGTCCTCAGGACGCATCACGGATTCGACACGGGCCTCAAGGTTCGAGGCAAAAGCCACTTTCCAATCGGTACGGGCAGCCACTCGCTGAAGGAAGAGGTCATCATCTCCAGATGCATATTTTCCATCCGCACCAAAACCGCCCATGTCCAGATACAACCGTCGGCGAGCTGCGAAGTTTCTGCCGAAGGCATTGAAAGGGAAACCCAATCCAACTGCTGCTGCGCACAAAGTCGCGGCTGAATAACTCTCACCTTCGGCGAGCCATTGCATGAGAGTATGTGGTTTGATCAACGGAGCATAACCCAGCACGATACCGGTTTTGCTATCCATATAAGATGCCATGGAACGCAACCATTTCGGTCCGGGAATACAATCTGCATCAGTAAAAACGACCCATTTGCCCGAACAGCGACGGATCGCTGTGTATAATGCCCGTTTCTTGGGAGAGTCAATCGGAAGGGTAGGGTTGGAGGAGATCACGTGAAAACGACGGTCCCTCCGCGCAGTTGTTAAGGCGAGAGTGAGGGTGTTGTCGTCGGAATGGTCATCCACGATCCAGAAGTCAACACTATCACGCGGGTAATCCTGTGCTGCCAGAGCCTTCATCAGGCTCGGGAGCATCTTCTCTTCATTCCGGGCAGCGACAATCACCGAGATCTTCGGAAGATCAGCATGATCCTTCGAGAGCAGGTTCTTTTTTCGTAAACGCAGCAATCCGATTGTCGCGAATGCCGTCATCGCGCCATACACTGCCTTGTAACCGTTCAGCAACGTGACCCTCTTTCGTTAGGCGGGAATATCCGACGTTTAAGCCGTTTCCGCAGGCCGAGCTGACTACACATATCAAACCCAATATAGGGATTAGCCCGCAAGGATAACAGGCTGACCCCGAATCGCTCCCAAGTTACGCATATTCCTTTGCGATTATGCGAGGCATTCTCGTAACCTTGGAGTAACATTTGCTACCGTAAACTGAAAATGTGCAATCACCACCAACAGCCACTTCGCCTTCCGAGTTTGATTCGAGTATGATCGACCTGATAAAAAAGCTTGCACCTTACTACAAACCATACAGAACAACGGTTCTGCTGGGCTTGCTGTTTGTGATCCTGGCAAATGCATTCAAGGTTCTCAGTCCGTGGGTATTACGGTATTCGATCAATGAAATCGAATCTGACATATCGGCAGTGCAATTATGGCAGTTTGCCGGCATGATTGTGGCAGTCGCTTCAGTCGCCGGCTTCTTTACCTACCTCATGAGAAAGAAAGTTATCACTGTCAGTCGAGAAATCGAATATGACATGCGTCAGAAACTGTTGAATCACCTCTTATATCTCGACCCAGCTTTCTATGACCGCAGCCGTATTGGCGATTTGATGACCCGATCCACAATGGATATAGAGCAGGTTCGCATGATCTTGGGACCCGGGCTGATGTACACAACCAATACAATTTTCGGCTTCCTCTTCGCAATGATTCTGATGTTCGCAATCAGTGTACCCCTGACTTTGATAGTTATCACCATCGGACCAATAGTTGCGGGAATCGTATTTGTAATAGGGAGATTGTTGCATAAGGCATCACGGGAAAGCCAGGATTCTCTCTCGAGTTTGTCGGCGTTGGTTCAGGAGAATCTGGCAGGAATTCGCATCGTCAAAGCGTTCAGGCAACACGATGAGCAGGAAAGACGGTTTGCCGATCAGAGCCAGGATCTGCTCGACAAGAAAATGAAACTGGTGCTGTTTCAGGGTGCGTTCATGCCGGTAATTATCCTGCTGTTTGGCGTTGCGGTCGCAGCTATCATGCTGGTCGGTGGCTGGTACATCATTCAAGGCACTCTGAGAGTTGGTGATTACGTCGCCTTTACTGGTTACCTGATGATGCTGACCTGGCCCATGGTATCCATCGGCTGGGTGGTGTCGCTGGTACAGAGGGGTCGTGCCTCCATGGATCGCATCAACGAACTACTCGACACCCAAACAGAGCTCGCCGATCCAAAAAATCTCGAAACACCGGAGAGTCGAACCAACGCTTCCATCTCTTTCAACGATGTCAGCTTCACCTATCCTAAATCCGAAACACCTGCCCTGCGTAATATTAAGTTCGAGCTTGAAGCGGGAAAACTCCTCGGCATTGTCGGACGGGTCGGTTCGGGAAAGAGCACCATTACAGCGTTGATATCTCGGTTGTATGATGCTACCGATGGCAGCGTAATGGTAAATGACGTTGACGTCCGCAAATGGTCGAAAAATGACCTGCGCAAACGCATCGCGATCGTTCCCCAGGATCCATTATTGTTCAGCACATCCATCCGGGATAATATCACCATAGGTGGCGATTTCAGCGATGATGAAGTGAATCGTGCAGTTGAAATCAGCCGTCTGGTGCAAGATCTGGACAGCTTCCCCAATGGTCTGGATACCGAAGTTGGTGAGCGTGGGATCACCCTCTCAGGAGGCCAGAAGCAACGAGTAGCCATCGCCAGGGCGGTTATACGAGACAGCGAGATGCTGATCTTCGATGATGCGCTAAGTGCTGTAGATGCCCAGACAGAAGAGATGATACTCAGCAACCTGAACAAGTACATCGAAGGCCGAACTGCAATCATAATCACCCATCGTACGACCAGCGTACATAATGCAGACGAGATCATTGTCCTCGCTGACGGAATGATAGTAGAACGCGGACGCCACGTCGATCTCATCAAGGCGAAAGGTTCCTACGCCGACCTGTTCCGCCGACAAAAGATGTCTAACGAACTGGATGACGCATGAGTGAGGACAAAACGCGATCCATCCATGAGGAAGAGAACCTCGGGGCGGTCTTTGAACCTCGACTGGTCAAAAGACTGCTAACCTACCTGAAACCATACAGGCTGCGTGTCTTCATCAGTGTATTTCTGCTGCTGGTGATCGCTGCTGCGGAACAACTGGGGCCATACCTGACCAAGGTTGCCCTGGATGATTACATCGTCCCCGGCGATTTCAATGGCCTGGTGCTGATCGTCGTATTATACTTTGTGTTATACCTGGTCCTCGCCTTCGCAAGGATAGGTCAGGCCTTGTTGACAGGTTGGGTGGGTGAGAAGGTGATGTATGACATTCGCAAAGAGGTATTTGCCCACCTCCAACGCCAGACCCTGACATATTTCGACCGAAACCCGGTCGGACGCCTGGTCACTCGCGCCACGAACGATGTACAAACACTCAGTGAGATATTCTCGTCGGGTATAGTGGTGGTCTTCGGTGACGTATTCATGCTCATCATGATCATCGTCGCGATGTTGCTGCTCAACTGGCAGCTGGCTATTGTGGCGGTAGCAGTAGTCCCGTTTGTGGTGTGGGCGACATTCTTCTTCAGACGAAGATTGCGTGACGCCTTCCGCGAAGTGCGAGTCCAGACAGCCGCCGTCAATTCATTCCTGCAGGAACATCTTTCCGGCATTCGTATCGTGCAACTGTTCACTCATGAGAAGTCAACAGCCAGGTCGTTCGCCGGAGTTAATGACAGTCTCAGAAGTGGACATCTGTGGACGGTTAACCTGTTCAGCGTCTTCTTTCCGGTGCTTGAAATTCTCAGTGCAGTAGCAGTAGCGATGATCATTCTGCGTGGTGGAAACATGACGCTGACGGATGCGATCAGCATTGGTACACTCATCGCGTTTCTCCAGTATGTTGAGCGGTTCTTCAGACCCATTCGTGAACTGGCGGAAAAATGGAACATCTTCCAGTCCGGGATGGCTTCCGCCGAGCGAGTCTTTGATCTGCTCGACACCGAACCCGCAATCGTTGAATCTTCATCGCCCATCTCATTGCCTGCTCTGTCCGGCCATATCGAATTTGAGGACGTTCATTTCAGCTACAACGACTATGGTGAGGAAGTACTGAAGGGAATCGATTTCATTATCGAGCCAGGGGAGACTATAGCGTTGGTGGGAGCGACGGGCGCTGGAAAAACCACCATCATCAACCTCCTGGGTCGATTCTACGATGCCACCTCCGGAAAAGTGAAGCTGGATGGAATAAATGTCCGTGACCTTGATCAGGACGATTTGCACCGTGATCTGGCCTATGTCAGCCAGGACATTTTCCTGTTCAGCGGAACAATTCGAAACAACATCGCCCTCGGTGACGATTTCACCGATGAGCAGATCCAAAACGCTGCCGAGCGAGTACACGCCGACTCGTTCATCAAACGTCTGCCGTCGGGGTATGATGAACCGGTAACCGAGCGCGGTGGCACATTGTCTACTGGACAACGTCAACTGCTCTCATTCGCACGCGCGATGGTCCGCGATCCAAAGGTGTTGGTACTTGATGAGGCTACCAGCTCAGTTGATCCGGAAACGGAAGCACACATTCAGGATGCGTTGAAGGTGATGATGAAGGATCGCACCTCGATTATTGTGGCACACAGATTGAGCACTGTGCAACGTGCGGATAAAATCCTGGTCATGCACAAAGGTTGTCTGCGTGAGATGGGAACACACGCTGAATTGCTCAAGAAGCGCGGCATCTACTGGCGGCTGTTTGAGCTGCAGTATAAACGTGTAGCTTGATAATGCTGTCAATCTGCATTATCGTGGCTAATGTTGAAAGCACGGTGCCCCTGCGCGCTGTGCCAGCAGGGATGAACACATGATTGTGGCCTAGGATTGAGGGACATTTTGTCATCAAAGTGTACCCGTGCTCGTCATCCTGACGTGCCGCAGGCACGAGAAGGATCTCGGTGTTGACTCTGGGATGATCCCAGACATAAATGTCTGGGGCATGGCACAGCTCGTCATCCTGACGTGCCGCAGGCACGAGAAGGATCTCGGTGTTGACTCTGGGATGATCCCAGACATAAATGTCTGGGGCATGATGTTACTGGAATTGGTCTACGGAAATCAGAAATCTCGAATCACAGTTGCTCTGAACCAACTCAAAGCACAAATTAGGTGTAAGACCATTCCATGGGCGCGGTCAGGGAGGCCAAGTCTGGGATGAGCCAGGGACGGAACAAGTGGCCCAACGTAAGCTGAAAGTATCTGAGTTTGAAAAAGCCGCGATTTCCGGCAACGCGGGAACGGTATTCCTCGCCCTGGGGGAAGAACAGTTGATGCTCGATATCGTCGAACGAGCTGCGCGCAATATCCCTGATGAATCCACTCGCGATTTCAATCTTGATATCCTCTATGGTGACAGCCTTGACGTGCGCCAGGTTGCACCGGCTCTGAGCGCTCTCCCGATGATGACCGAGCGGCGGGTTGTTATTATCAAACGCGCCGAGTCTATCACCCCGCTGGTTCAGAAATACATCACCGAATATGCCAGGAATCCAATCGACAGTACGTTGTTGCTGTTGCTGGTGAATTTAGATAGCAAAGCAGTGTGGATCAGCAAGCTAGCCGGTCTCTCAAGCGTTGTCGATTGTAAAACACCCAGCGAAAAAGCGCTGGAAACCTGGGCGACTCAGAAGGCATCAAGCTTTGGCGTCCAGATAGACCGAGACGCTCTTGCTCTTCTCTCGGATTCCGGTGGACGATTGATTGATCTTCAGGGAGAATTGCTGAAGGCGTCGCTTCTGATAGAAGAGGGAGAAACTATCACTCCTGATGTCCTGCAGAGGGTATGGGGGATAGAGGAAGAGGTCAATATCTGGAGCTTCTTTGACCACGTTGCATCCGGAAACAGATTGACCTCTCTGCGCGAAGTTGAGCTGCTCAAGGATCACATCAGCAAGCAGAGCGGATTCTTCTTCACACAAATATCGCGACGTTGGCGCCTGGCTGCAAAGGAGCGAGCGTACGATGCCAAGCACACGCCAGACGGACAGAGGGAATGGAACGCCAACACCCGCCGTCAATGGCAGATGGCGTCACCTGATGTAAAATCCATGTCGCAGTCATTTTCAGAGAAACAACTGAAGCGAATGCTTGATCTTGACCGGGAACGGAAGACCCGTACATTTGATGATTACCTGGGTTTTGCCGCGTTTGTTCACAACATCTCACTCGACAGGAAGGATGCCAAATAATGGCAGGCGACTCCTCCGAGAAACCGTATAGCGAACTGACTGACGAAGATTTGATGGCCCTGGTGCAGCAGGATGATGAGGTGGCGTTCGAGCTCCTTGCCGAACGCTATCAACATCCATTGCTCACCTTCATTGCCCGATTCCTCGGTCCCGGAAGCCATACCAAGGACATTCTCCAGGAAACGTATATCAGGGTTTGGAGGCACCGTCACCAGTATAAAACCGTGGCCAAATTCTCCACATGGGTATACACTATCGCGGGAAATTTGTCCAAGACGGAACTTAGACGGCGGAAGATCAGACGCATGGTTCCCATCCGTACCGGCGGCGAAAACCCTGAGGACGAAGGCATTGATGTTGAGGATAAGGGTCAGGCGACAGATGAGCTGGCTCGTCGAAATGAAATCCGGGAGATGGTTAACCGTGAGATAGAGAAATTGCCGGATGCCTACCGTGGAGCTGTCATCCTGCGGGATCTTCAGAACCTGACCTACGAAGAAATTGCTGAGGTTTTGAATGTTCCGATCGGAACTATCAAATCACGAGTGAACCGTGGACGCGCTCGCCTTCAGAAAACACTCGCTGTCCTCCGGGAGCCCTAACAGTCTTTCCGGGAACCTTAAGAGCTCGCTCACGTACCAGTTACACAGCCGAGATTTTGGTTTCCACGGATTTGGTGTGGAATGCTGTTTTGTTCCTGAAGTGTTTGTGTATGAGTTGTTGTTGATTTGTGCATTTAGCTGTATTGGATTCAGGGAGATGGAGGTGTGAGGGCCTGAGGTGGCGTAGGGATAGGGCTTCAGGCGAGTGGCAACCTTGAAACGAGTATATATGATGGATAGATCGGAAGAGCACACGTCTGAACTCCAGTCACACTGATATATCTCGTATGCCGTCTTCTGCTTGAAAAAAAAAAAAACAAACAAAAACAAAAAAAAATAAGAAAAATAATAATACAACCACAGACCTTCTGTCCACACACCTATCATTCCCCACTCTCTCCATGACGAAGCTCTCTTCTTACACCCCGCACAC
>CAJVXH010000022.1 GCA_913009835.1 uncultured bacterium | reverse complement strand
TCCACTGCGTGATCTGGTTCGGGTGAACGTCAAACTGCGACGACAGCTCAGACAACGTACGGTCGCCTTTCAGCGCTGCCAGCGCTACCGTTGCTTTGAATTGTGGGGTCAACTTCCTGCGAGGTCGTTTCATCTTTCGCTCCTGTTTCCGGGGATAAATCTAACCCCATCCGAAGGGCGAATCCATCACCTAAACCACTGTCCTAAATTCGGGGTCCTCTTCTATACACGTTCGACTGAGGCAAAAAACTGGTTGGGAAAAACTCAAAGATTTCTGGGGAGCCTAAGCGATGCAAGAAAAAGAACAAGCAATTGTAAAATCAGGGTTAATTAATGGTCAAATTGTCCCAGGGTCAATGCTCTCGCGTCTGTTAGCTGAACTTCCAACAGAAGACTATGAGATGTTGAAAATGAAAGCACTGGAGGGAGTGCTTAGTATTGAGTTAGAAAGAATGAAAATGCAGGATAAATTTAGTTACGCGCAAGAGGATATGAACAATATTATCAGAACGGTTAGGGAATTAGAAAGATCTCATGCTGGCAAAATGACATATAGAGAGGTTAAAGGAGAATTTGACACAGCTACTGGAAAGACTACGGTAACATCAAAAAGCACTTGTTATATAGCGACTTACGTATATGAAGAAGAAGATCAATATCAATTGCAAATACTGAGAAAATATCGCGATGAGAAATTAAAGAAAAGGTATGCCGGAAGGATACTTATATCAATATACGAGTTTATTTCTCCAAAACTAATAAGTGTTGGGATTATTGGTGAGAAGCAGAAGAAAGGGATACGATATATATTGGATAGATTAGTAATAATAATCGAATAAGACGATTGTCATTTTAGTGCACTAGAACTTAGATGACCTCACCCCCGATGTTCATCCCTCAGCAGATCGTTGACCGTCTTGACCGGGTTGAAAGTGTCCGCCGGAACCTCAACGAAAACAGTCAGCCAGTCCGCCATGGACCCGTTCCACAGGCCGGGCAGTTCGACCGCTTTCAGCTCGCGACCGTTCTGGGATTTGCGGGAGATGAACGCCGTCTCATGATCCACAAACTCCCGCAGGTCATAGGGGTTGCCAGAATGATCTCGCAGGCAGCAGACCAGGTCTACCGGGTTGAAGTGGGTTGAGGATTTCAGGATGCCAGCCTGACGCGCATCATTCTCGTCCACCTGGCTGGTTTCGACTATCTGTTTGTCGATAGCACCGTCTGAATGTTTCACCCAGAACGGTCCCCCGCCCGTTTCGCCCTCATTGGGGACCATTCCACAGACCCGCAGCGGACGGTTGAGCGCCTCAAACAGGGCATGCTGTTTCTGTTCAACGCTTAAGGTCTCATAGTCTGGCAAGTGAAGTTCGAGTTCGTCAAAAACGAAGCGCTCGATCTCTCGCAGACGATCCGTATCGATATTCCCTTTGAGATCATGTAATGCTTCATCTCTGGTCGCGAGCAATTGAACAGCGTACCCACCCAGCACTCGTTTTTCGAGGAAACTGTCAGCAGTCTTGGATGGCGGCAGCACATTGTCAACGTTTTTGATGAATACCAGGTCGGCTTGAAGCTCGTTGAGGTTTTTCAACAGGGCGCCGTGCCCACCGGGACGGAAGAGCAGACGTCCGTCCTCATCCCGAAACGGCTGATCGTTCATGTCCGCCGCGATGGTGTCGGTGGATGGGGATTGATGGCTGAATTCGACGGTAAATTTTGTATCCGGATACAGGGCGGCGGCAGTTTCCACTTCACGCTTGAACGCGGCTTCATGTTCAGGTGAGACGGTGAAATGCAGAGTTGCGGTACCATCCGACGCAGCGACAGTCTCGATGGCTTCGAGCAGGTGTTCCGCGACGGGTGTGCGGATGTCGTCACCGTCCCAATGGAACGCGATCAATCCTTTGGGTTGCTCAGCCATGTTGAGACTAATATCGTCGAGCAGAGCATAGAGGATGGTTGAGTAGTCGCCGGAATCAAGCAGGTCATCTGTGCCGAGTTCCTGCTCGGCGAGGTTCGTGTCAAGTTGTGGGTAGAACGCGAAATCGGTCAGCCCGTCGAAGAATGCCAGACCGAATGCGGCGTCCTCGTCGCCGTCCGCAGCGCGGGCTCTGAGATCAGCTCGAGTACAAAAGCCGGAGCCGTGCAACGCGAGCAGTGTTTTGAACATGCGTGAAGCCGCACCGGAGGCCGGAACCATCTTCATGAACCGTCCTTGTGCGGCGGCTTCGGAATGAGCGGCTATGGCGGATGATCGTTCGGATTCATTCAGGTGGTTTATACCATCATTGATGGTGCAGGCTCGCTCGAGGGTGGAGAAGGGTATTCCATCGCTGAACCGTTGCAACTGTGATTGAACGGTTTCCACGTTGAGACCGTGCTCACGAATTTGATTGTGATCCTGCTCGCTCAAGTTGAGCTTCATCGATCTTCCATTTGTTGCAGGTGAACCGTTAGTCTAGTTTGAGCAAAGGTAGCGTTATCATGATAAGAAGGCTGTAAGCTATATCAACAGGTTAGTTGGAGAGAAACACTCTTGAGAGGAAGTGAGTCGGGTTCGGGTCTGCGTCTGAGGAGAGGCGAGCATGTTCGCATTGCGCTGAGAGAAGGGATTAAGTACCTTTCTTCACAAACTCAGTTGCACCGACCCTGCTGTGGCAGTCTTCGTCGGATCGATGTATGAGGACCCAGCAAATGAACTGGATCCATAGTTTACTTCGCGAAAATAAAGATGATGACGGTCCTTCAGAAGACCTTCAGGATCTCCGCGATCGTTTTGACAGTTTCCGTGAATTGGTTGAGAAGAACAATGAAGTTCTCAGCCTCATTGGGGATATGGAGGAGAAGGCACAGGGCGAGTATCTTTTCGATATAGCCTATATTCGCGGCTGTGTCTCCCGGCTTCAGGATGGGGTTTCGACCATCGTCAGGCTGATGATTGAGCAGGGTGGTGAAGAATATGAAACCCTGCGCATCCGTTTTACTTCCATCACTGGCCAGATCAACAACTTGCTGCCCGGATCGGACAATCAGCAGGGCGGTCCGCTGATACTTAATTTTGAGCGCATCAACCGTGTCAACAGTCAGAGTGTCGGTGGCAAGAATGCTCAGCTCGGTGAGATGCGATCCATGGGACTTAGTGTTCCCGAAGGATTCGCGATAACCGCCTCAGCATTCCGTCTCTTCCTCGATGAAAACCAGCTCAACAAACGTATCCAGGATACGTTGTCATCGCTTGACATCCGCAATCAGAATGACCTGGTTGCTGCCAGCGAGACTCTTCGCTCATTGATACTCTCTTCACCGATACCGCAAGTGTTGTCGGATAGCATTTTGGCAGCATTTGACGAGTTACGACAACGGACCGGCGATGAGTTCATCGCTCTTCGTTCCAGCGCAGTCGGGGAAGATACTCTCTACAGTTTCGCCGGGCAGTATATCAGCCTGTTGAATGTGTCTCGGGACAGCATACTTGACAACTACCGTGAGATTTTAGCCAGCAAATACAGCCCACGCGCGATCTACTATTTTCTCAGCCATTCGCTTGAGGAAGCTGGACTATTGATGAGTGTGGGTTGCATTCAGTTGGTTAATGCTTCTGTCGCGGGTGTTATTTACAGCTGCGATCCGTTGGATTCTGAGAGCGACAATATCTTGGTAAATGCGGTCTATGGACTCGGACCATATCTGGTTGGCGGCGTGCTCACTCCGGATGTATACAAGATGCATAGCGCTAGTTATGAGGTTACTGAACGTCTTATTCACGATAAGTCGGTAATGCTCTGCCCGGGGGATAATGGTGGGACTGTTGAGCGTCCAGTTCCTGAAGATCTCCGCAGGCAACCGTGTCTCAATGACACACAGCTGGCGGAATTGGGAGCGCTCGCATCGCAGCTTGAAGAGCATTATGAATCACCCCAGGATATTGAGTTCGCATACGATCAGGATGGACGATTATTCCTTCTGCAGTCGCGTCCCTTACGGACGGTCAGCACGCAGACTACATTAGAGCTCCCTGACATGTCTGATGTTACCCAGCTTGCGAATGGCGGTGTGACGGTTTGTCCTGGTGCTGGATCGGGGCGCGTGATTCATGTTTCCGGACGGGACAGTTTGCAGGATGTCGAGCATGGCGATGTGATAGTAGCCGCGAATCCCTTCCCCTCAATTGTGAGAGTGCTGGATCGGGTGTCGGCAGTCGTCACCGAGGTTGGCAGTTGTGCCAGCCACATGGCGGCGCTGGTACGTGAGAATCGTATTCCCACATTGGCAGGCCTGTCCCAGGCGCGTATTAAGCTGGCCAAGGGTGAGATGGTTACGATTGATGCTACTGGAAGGTGCATCTACCAGGGTGAACATCCCAAACTCGTCCAGGCACGGCGCCCCGAATTTGATATCTTCCAGGACACCGCAATTTTTGATTTGCTGCGACGTTTGCTGAAATTGATCAGTCCGCTGCATTTGATGAATCCTGATGATCCTGATTTCCGCCCGGAAAAATGCATGACCTTGCACGACATCACACGATTCGCACACCAGCGTGGAATAGAGGAAGTTTTTGAGCATGCCCACCGTATCGGCAAACGGAAGGAACATGGCGGCCTTCTCCAGACAACGCTTCCCATTCCAGTCCACCTGTTGAACCTTGACGAACCAGAGAAGCCTGGCAGGAAGCGAGTTTATACCGACACAACTCTTCCCTCCGAACCGATGCAGATATTCTGGAACGGCATGCTTGAGGAGAAGTGGCCGTTTGCCCATCCCGATCCGATGCGTCTTGAAGTAGCACGAGACATGGAAGCCGGTATCCCTGTCCAGCAGCAATTCACCGAGAGCAGTTTCGCTGTCGTTCGCAAGGAGTATATGCTGGCCAGTCTGCGTCTTGGATATCATTTTACCAGCGTTGAAGCGGAATTAGGCGATGATCCTGACCGTAACTTCATCCGTGTGCAATACAAGGGCGGGGGTGCTGCGGACAAACGCCGTCGCCGACGTATATTTCTGCTTGAGGCGTTGTTGGACAGGATGGGGTTTGAACACATTGTGAAGTCGGATTTCATCGATTGTCGTGCCTCATTTCTGCCCAGGGAACAGGCTGAAGCGAATCTTCGTCGAGTAGGACGGCTGGTGATACTCACGAAACAACTCGACATGGCTTTGTCCAACGAGCGCATCACCCGCTGGTACATCGAAGATTTCGCGCGCAAACTTGAGTTGGAATACAACAGAGTGTTACCGCTATGAAGAATCCGATCATGCGTGGGCGCACCCTCTGGGTCAAACTTGTCCAGTCCCGCTGGCTCATTCCCATCACAGCCTCGCTGTTCCTCATAGTATTCTTCCTGTCGACCGCATTGCTATTGCGTTCAGCGCGGGAGACTGGATTACTGAATCATCAGTTGTTACTGATCTCAGGCCTGGTATTGATCATGTTTTGTTTTGGCTTAATCATCGCGGCATATCAGCAACGACTCAGTCAACGCCTCAAATTGCTCGTCGGGGAACAGGATCAGATACTGGCCAGCGTGCTGACAAACAGTGTGGACGCTGTGATCGTGTACGATAATGAAGAGTTGATTCAGATGTGGAATCGTGGTGCTCAGCTGACCTTCGGCTATTCTGCCGAGGAAATGCTGGGTCTTTCTTTTCGTTGTCTGATTCCGCCGGATATTGATCAGGACGAGGAACTTGATCGTCTGAATAGACTGGTTGAAGAGAAAGGGTACGTCAAGAATTACGTAACCCAGCGTATCACCAAAGACGGCAAGCGGATTATGGTTGACATCTCTCGCACACCTTTTCGCAGCGGGGATGGTCAGTATGTCGGTAGTACGGCGGTCATCAAGGATGTCACCAGCACCCTGGCGTTCGAGCAGAAAATGCACAATGCGGAGAAGCTGGCATCCATTGGATTACTAGCCTCTGGTGTTGCTCATGAGATAAACAACCCTCTCACCATCATCCTCGGTTTTGCTGATCTTTTGAAGGACAGGTTTGATCCTGAGAGTCCCGAATGGGAGGATCTCGACAAGATTGAAGCCAATGCTAATCAGGCGAAGAAGATTGTTGAAGATTTGCTCGGTTTCAGCAGGTCAAATCAGGGCGTGGCAAAGCAGGCGGATCTGCGAGAATCAGTGAACAGATTGACAGATTTCATCAGCAACACTCGCATCGTGAAGAAGGTTGAGCTAGTGGTGAGTATTCCGGACGATCTGCCGTTGGTGAATGGTGATCCTCGTGAGATCCAGCAGGTGTTGTTGAACCTCATCAACAATTCTGTCGCGGCTATGGAAGGCAACAAGGGGATCGTTCGGATACAGGCGGAAAAGACTGACGATGATTGGGTCGAGCTGACTGTTGAGGACAATGGCAAGGGCATTCCCGCAGATCTCAAGCCATGTGTGTTTGACCCGTTTTTTACTACCAAGGAGTTCGGCGAAGGAACTGGTCTTGGATTATCCCTCTGCTATGGTCTGGTGAAGAAATGGGGTGGGAGAGTTGATTTTCATAGTCGCACAACCGACGATAGTCAGGATGGTTTAAGCGGCACCATCTTCACTATAAGCATTCCGATCTATGATGCGGAGTTCAATCCGGAGGTGGCAACATGAACCAGCGCATCCTTGTTGTTGATGATGAACCCGACATGCTGATTCTGCTTCAGCGAATTCTACAGGGCAAGACGAATTACGAGATAATCACAACGAATAATTCTCTTGAAGTGCCGGATCTACTCGAGAAGCAGTTTTTTGACGTCATCATAACTGATCTGAGCATGCCCAAGCTGGACGGGCTGGATATCCTTGAGTTGGTTCAGGATCGTGGTAGCAGGGAACTAGTTGTCTTGATCACTGCATATGGTGGTTTTGATTCGTCGGAGAAGGCGCGAAAGCTCGGGGTTTATGATTATATTCGAAAACCTTTTAAAAGAGAGCAGATATTGCAGACAGTTGAGGCGGCCATGCAGGAACAGCGCCAACGTCGACAGAGTGAGTGACGATTTGCTATTCTGAGTTCATTTGAGGTCAGGACATGGAAAATGTACACGCTGGGGACATCATGGTCCCCTTGGATATGTACCCTCACATCCCGTACTGGTTTTCTATCCGTCAGGCTATTGCTGAGATGGAGTCTGCGGAAATTGAGACTAATGGGCGCAAGTCCATTCCCCGTGTGGTGCTCGTATTTGATGAAACCTATCGTTTGATGGGATTCATTCGTAGAAGGGATATCCTCCATGGTCTTCTTCCAGGATATCTGCTGGAGGATTCAGACAAGGAAATCCGCAAAACGTATGACATTCATGTCGATCCGCATTTGAGCGAGATTTTTGACACTCAGGGTGAGGACATGAGGGAGCTATCTAACAAACCGATCAGTTCCGTGATGCAACCGATCGTACACAGTGTTCAATGTGGCGACACGCTGTTGAAGATTGTGCAGGAGATTGTGGTACAGAATGTCTACATGCTACCGGTAATGGAAAACGGAAAGATTGTTGGTGTTATCCGTTCTCTTGACGTACTTCATGCGGTGGCGAAGCTGGTTCTCTAGGAATAGTAATTTCCAAACATCCTTGGTTCTGAACTATCCACGGAGGGAATCACTGGTGGCGCAAGTTGTTAAAGACGAGCAATCGCCAGAGACGCCGTCAGCGGTGAAACATGAAGCGAGTCCACCCTTGCGAAAGAGTCCGGGCATTCTGCCTGATAAACCAGTGGACATCACTCTGGCCGAAGCTCCGGCGCGGATCGATGTCAAGCGCGTAACATTACTTCTGGTTGGATTGCTTCTATTTACTATTGTGTATCTCTCACCTTCCTGGTCGTCAGCGGTTGACCCGGTGGGTGATAGCTTTGAGTTGACCCGCGAGGGTAAGGCTGCCATTGGGCTGTTCCTGCTCGCCGCTTGTTGGTGGGTGTTTGAAGTTATCCCCATCGGTGTGACTTCGATTGCGATTGCAGTATTCCAGGCGATGTTCCTGATCCGTGAACCACGAGTTGCCTTCACCGACTTTTTCGATCCCTCAGTCTGGTTCATTTTCGGTTCCCTTGTAATAGGCAAGGTTTTTTCCAAAACGGGCTTGACGCAGAGGATGGCCTATCGCATGCTCGTTGTCGTAGGAGAACAGACGAAATACATTCTCCTCGGTGTGTTTGTGATGACGTCTGCGATGACCTTGATCATGGCGCACACCGCTGTAGCTGCAGCTATGTATCCCCTGATGCGCGCGATCTACTCCATGTATTCTACCTCCTCGGTTCCGACGAAATTCGGTAAGGGACTGTTCATCGGGATGGCGTTCGTGGCTGGTGCGGGGTCAATCATCACCTTGCTTGGTGCGGCCCGTGGTGCGGTTGGTGTGGGGTTCTTCAACGATATAGTTGGTCGTGAGATAACCTTCTTCGAGTATTCTTATTACATGCTCCCGGTTGGCGTGGTGATGACCATTCTACTCTGGGTATACATATTGTTTGTGTTCAAGCCGGAGAAGGCGAGGATTCCCGGATTGCGTAAGCGCGCTCAAAAACTATGCAAAAGTCTGGGACCGATGTCGCGCGGCGAATGGACTGCGATCATCCTCGTAGCTGGAGTTATTCTGTTCCTCAGCGCGCGTTCGTTTGTACCGGCGTTGGCGCCATTCCACAAGAGTGCGATCATCCTCATCACTACCATTTTGTTCTTCGTGTTCAAGATTCTCGATTTGAAGGATCTTGAAGAGATCCCCTGGAACATCATTCTGCTCTTCGGTGGCGCGATGAGCATCGGCTTCTGCTTGTGGCAGACCGGTGCCGCGACCTGGATGGCGGTGCAATCGATCATGCTGTTTCACCACGCCAACTGGTTCATTTTTGTCCTCGGGATCGCCACCATCGTGCTTATCATGACAAACTTGATCATGAATGTCGCTGCGATTGCGATTATCCTACCCGTCGCATTGGTGATCGCTCAGTATTTGAACGTAGCCCCGGAAGTCGTGTTCTTCGCCAGCCTGGTAGCTGCGGGTATGCCGTTCCTGTTCCTCGTCGGCGCAGCACCGAACGCGATTGCTTATGAATCCGGTCAGTTCAAGTCGGGAGAATTCCTCAAAGCGGGGATCCCTGCGAGCATAATGTTGATCGTTATATTGGGCGTGTTCATAGCTTGGATATGGCCGATGATGGGAATGCCTGTTCTACTGGACTAGGCTGTAGGAAGTGACAGGCTATAGGAACTAACAGGCCCGTGCTTGCTCGTCAAGCGCGGATTACCTGAGCTGTGAGGTATAAAAATAAGGGACACTCACATACAGCTGAGTGTCCCTTTTCAGTATTCAAAGCGAGGTACGCAAGCGACGATCAATCTTCCTTGCCCGCATAGGATCTAGGCATGGCGATCTTGCCTTTGAGGGCTTGATCGAAATAGCTGATAGTTTTTGCGAGCCCTTCCTTCAGCTGAATGGTTGGTTCCCATCCGAGTACTTCTTTCGCACGTGTGATGTCCGGCTTGCGTTGCTTTGGATCATCGGATGGCAACGGTTCCTTGTGAATCTCAACCTTGCTTCCGAGCTGCTCTTTGATCTGTTCGGCGAGTTCGAGGATGGTGAACTCGTTCGGATTGCCGATGTTAACCGGATCATGATAATCGTCGGTGTTCATCAGCCGGATCAATCCTTCCACGAGGTCGGACACGTAGCAGAAGCTGCGAGTTTGTTCCCCATCTCCATACACCGTCAAAGGTTTCCCCTGCAATGCCTGCACGACAAAATTCGAGACAACCCGTCCATCGTTGGCAGCCATGCGGGGGCCGTAGGTGTTGAAGATACGAGCGATACGTGTATCGACATCATTCTGACGGTGATAATCCATGATCAGGGTTTCAGCAGCACGTTTACCCTCATCGTAGCAACTACGCACGCCTATCGGGTTCACATGGCCCCAGTAGTCTTCAGTCTGCGGGTGGACTTTCGGATCGCCATACACTTCGGATGTGGATGCCTGGAGGATGCGCGCGTGTACCCGTTTAGCCATTCCGAGCATGTTGATCATTCCCATGACAGAAGTCTTGATCGTCTTGACCGGATTGTACTGATAGTGTACCGGGCTGGCGGGACAAGCGAGGTTATAGATGTAATCGACTTCCAGCAGGATGGGCTCGACGATATCATGCCGCACGATCTCAAAATGGTCGTGTTGCATTAAATGGCGAATGTTCTCGCGTGAACCGGTGAAGAAATTGTCCAGGCAGACTACTTCGTTGCCATTGTCCAGCAGGCGGTCAATGAGGTGGCTGCCCAGGAATCCGGCACCACCGGTAACAAGTACACGTCTCAAAGTTTCCCCCTTGACGGATTCAGCAGATCCGTGAGTATGAGGTTGTGTTTGTCAATGGTCCAAAACTGACAAGCGGCGGCTCCCAATGCAAGTAGGAACCACCGCTGATGGTATCAGGAGACGAATATCATCAGGCGTTGATTTTGTCTTCGCCAATGTAGCCCTGGTTCGCGAGGTACAGAAGCACCTTGTGCACCGCTTCCTCGGGGCTGAGCTCGGTGGTATCGATCACGATCTCCGCGTCCACTGGAACGTCGTACGGGTCGGAGATGCCGGTAAACTCTTTGATAATCCCGGCGCGCGCCTTGGCATACAAACCTTTACGGTCACGGGTTTCGCACACCTCTATCGGTGTGTCCACATATACCAGGATGAAACCGCCGAGTGGTTCGATCAAGTCACGGACGGCAGCGCGTGTATGTTCATATGGAGCGATCGGTGCACAGAGCGCTATCCCGTGGTTCTTGGTGATTTCGCTGGCGACATATCCGATGCGGAGGATGTTGATGTCGCGGTGTTCCTTGGAGAAGCCCAGTTCACTTGACAGGTTTTTTCGGACCTTGTCGCCGTCCAGAAGCGTCACCGGACGTCCACCCATCTGTAGCAGCTTAGGCAATAGTGCGTTTGCGACAGTTGATTTACCGGAACCTGACAGCCCGGTGAAGAATACCGTGAATCCTTGCTGACTCCGAGGCGGGTAGGTTTTCTTCAGCTCAGCGATGACTTCCTCGTACGAGAACCAGGGCGGAATTTCTCGTCCATCCTGAAGACGACTCCTGACCTGTTCTTCTGTCAGTGTCTTTATACTCTTCCCAGCTTTGGAAGCTGGAACATACTGATCGTTGTCAGTCTCATAGACGTAGTTTTCATATGGCACGAACTCGATGCCCAGATCTTCCTGATGTTCATCAAATGCGGCCCTGATCTCGTCCTGCGGAGGAGTGAGTGTCTCGCCCTTGTTCTCCGCAGAGAGGGTTGGACGGAACATGAAATGTGTCGCGCCGTAGTTCTTGCGCACCAGCGCTTGCAACATCACTTCCCTCAGTCCGGCCATTTTCAGCGGCATGGGCAACAGGCCGAGAATGCTCGTCTGGTGCGAATAATTTTGCTTCACTTCGCGATAGGCCCGGATGCGAGTGAAGTGATCGATGTCTTCACGTACGATCTCGCCGACCATCGGCTGAATTATCAGATTGGCGTTGGCCTCCTTGGCAGCGGCACGGGTAGCTTCCACGTCTGGGCGATGAATGGGATAGCGTGTATCAAACGCCAGCATCCGGCTCCATCCACGTCTACCGATGCGGGATCGTACACCTTGCGGAGTAGCTCGCAGGTCGGGGAAATCGTAGTGAAGGGGGTATTGCACACCTTCCAGTGCCCCGCCGATGTAAATCGGATTGGTTTTGCTGGTATGACTGAGGACGGCCCGGTTGCTGGGATCGGTTGTGCCAAACAGCTCCTTCAGCTCAGCGTCGCGATCTGGCGTCCACATGTCTTCCACGTCGAGTACGGCCAACATCACACCTTCCTGGTCACGAAGGGTGATGGGTTTTCCAGCTTCAACTGTTTCGGCGAATTTCTCTGTGATGTCGAGAGTGACTGGCATGGGCCAGAATACGCCGTCCGGCAGACGCATCTCACGCATTACGCGATCATATTCGGCCTGAGTCATGTAGCCGCGCAACGGTGAAAAAGCTCCGTTGAGAAGCAACTCGAGTTCAAGAGTTTGACGTGGTGTAAGATCCCAAGACGGCCAGTCGCGGGATTCAGAGCGAATTTCGTCGTGACGTTTTTCGTCAACCATAATGTCAACGAGTGTTCCGCCATGCGGACGAATCAGATGCTGTTCCATGCTGTCCCTATCGGTTGAGGACGGATGTATTTCTGCGGCAGAATTTGTGAATTTTGCTCGCATGCTTACGAGGTCGAAATTTAGGTCACCCTATCTCCGGGATCAACCACTGTCTTGGCTCTTTGGGTCCGTGAGTGAGGCAGGTCACACGCTGGGGAAGGGAGCAAAAGCTTTCATCGTGTAGCTCGTCACCCTTGCCCGAATCGCGCCTGGGCTGTAAACTCCAACATCCGCAACGAACCACCCTGTTTCGGACGCTACGAATTATCATCATGTCCGGGAGGTAACAATTTTCTTCAAGAAAAAAAACAATGATTTCAGGATCCTCATAGTCTGCAC
Source organism: uncultured bacterium (assembly GCA_913009835.1). Lineage (GTDB taxonomy): Bacteria > Electryoneota > Electryoneia > Electryoneales > Electryoneaceae > BMS3BBIN04. The sequence continues at coordinate 19,286 of CAJVXH010000022.1, read as the reverse complement.
GGCTAATATCACGAGGAGTCCTTATGTTGAAGCCTTGCTGAGAAAGACCCTGATTGAGAGTGGTCTGCGCTTTAGAAAGCGCGTCGTTGTTGAATCTGCCGGGGTCAAAGCAACTGCTAATCAGAGTGCTCTTCACGAGATCACAGTTTACTCCAAATTGCGCGATCACATCGTCCTATCTGACCATCGATCACGCAAGATCAGCGCAGATATCGTAAACAATGCTTCCTTGATTCTCGCCATGGAGCAGATGCAAGTCGATGGGATATTGAAAAAGTTTCCGGATGCGGAGGAGAAGACATACCGGATCACGGCATTCGGGCGGTCAAAGGGCGACGAGGAGAACACGGACGTGTGTGATCCAACCGGATCCGAGGATCCTGAGGACTATTACCATTTCTTCAGGATTGCGCGTACTGAAGTGAATCGGGTGCTTGAGCACATGCTTCGGATTGGAATGATTTAGCAGCCCTCTCCAGGTTTTTTATCAGGCGAACGAAGGTAAGAATCAAGAAACCGCTCGCGAGGCAACGGAAGAATGCGTCCCGCTATCCTGACTACCTTTCACCATCCGGAATCGGATCCCCCCTGTTGTTCTCGTATCTCAGCTATGTTTGGAGCTTGACAACCATGTTGAAGAAGATCAGCCACATCGGCATTGCTGTTAATAATCTGGACGAGAACATTCAACTGTACCGTGATGTGATGGGCATGGAATTCATGGGCATCGAAGAGGTTGCTGAGCAGAAGGTGCGTGTTGCCATGTTCAAAATTGGCGAATCCCGTATCGAGCTGCTTGAACCGACTTCTGAGGATTCACCCGTAGCGAAGTTCCTCGCCAGCCGTGGCGAGGGCATGCATCACCTGTGTTATGAAGTGGATGATGTGGATGCTTCGTTGAAGCATTTGGATGGTAAGGGCGTCCGCCTCATAGACAAACAATCTCGCCTTGGTGCGGAGAATGCGAAAGTGGGTTTCATCCATCCCAAGAGCACTGGTGGTGTGCTGGTTGAGCTGAATTCACCGGCAGATTGAGCTCATTGCTCGATCACTAGTTCGATACAAAAACGATTTCTTCGAATACAGGGAGGCGGTACCATGGGGAAGATCAACCCGAATTGGGGCATTGCGACAAAGGCTATTCACGGGTACGGCCCATCTGATCCGCTGACTGGCGCGGTGAGTGTTCCCATCTTCCAGACTTCAACATTTGAGTTCAAGAACGCTCAACATGGCGCCGACCTGTTTGCCGGTGAGGCGGAAGGATACATCTATTCTCGTATTTCCAACCCAACGGTCGATGCCTTTGAGAAGGAAATCGCCTCCCTCGAGGGTGGGGAAGTGGGGAAGGGATTCGCATCCGGTATGGCGGCAACCTTCAACGCTGTGATGACCGAGTGTAAGGCGGGCGATAGCTATATCAGCAGTGAGACCATGTATGGCGGCACTCACGCGATGAATGTTCATGTCATGCCGCGCTTTGGAGTGACCGCTCATGAAGTCGATGCGACCGACCTGAACCTCGTCGAAGACGCCATCAAGAAGGCGAAGAATTGCAAGATGTTGATCTTCGAGACCCCGGCGAATCCGACTTTGAGTGTGCTCGATATCAAGGCGCTGACGGATCTGGCACATCAGTACAATCTCAAGGTGATGGTGGATAACACCTTCGCGACTCCAATCCTGCAACGTCCCCTGGAATCCGGCGCTGATATAGTCATGCACTCCGCGACCAAATACATCAGTGGTCATGGTGACGTCGTAGCTGGATGTCTGGTTTCCGACGCAGAGTTCCGTGCTCGGATGATGGAGGATGTGTTCATTGACACCGGTGGATGTATGGCCCCGTTCTCAGCCTGGCTGCTCCTTCGCGGTCTGAAGACTATACCGGTGCGAATGCGGGCCCACTGTGCAAATGCCTCACGTGTCGCGAAGTTCCTCGCCTTCCATCCCAAAATTGAATCTGTATCCTACCCCGGCCTGGTTTCCCATCCTCAACATGAACTTGCGAAGAAGCAGATGAGCGACTTTGGCGGCATGGTCACCTTTACTATCGCCGGCGGTTTTGAGGAAGGCAAGAAGATGATGGATGCCGTGTCGTTGGCGAAAGTGGCTGTCAGTCTGGGCGATTGCGACACCTTGATCAACCACCCGGCCTCGACGACGCATTCCACTTATAGTCCGGAAGATCGTGCGGCGGCTGGTATCGCGGAGAACCTGATCCGTATCAGCGTCGGCATCGAAGATATTGCCGACATTCTTGACGATCTGAATCAGGCTTTGCGACAACTGTAAACATGTTGTGCCCCAGACATTTATGTCTGGGATCATCCAACGTTGAAATATTTGAAATATCCCCCTGTGACTTGCGAGGTGCAACAGGCCCGTGTTTGGAGTGCAAACGCGGATTATCCAGAGTTGAACCATCCACGATATGCCCCTGTGACCCGCGTCTTTTTGCGGTTCGCAGGGGTAATCATACCTCAATGATTGAGATATACGAATTTATGAAGCGTGGTGATTATTCACTGCGCTTTTGTATTTGTCGTGTTTTTTTTTGCGATGGCTCTCCTGACATCAATTATTTTGAGATTTTTATCATTAAGACTTGCATTTAGGAGAAATAGCTTTCAGGTTATATACAGGCGCCTATTAGAAGTCTTGTTGCGTTCGATACGATGATGGACGCGGAATTCAGTTGTATCTTTCAAACGGAGGCAGTATGAAAGGACTGATGATGTACCTCGTACCACTCGCGTTGATGGCGCTGTTCTTCCTGGCTGTACCGGCAGAGCTCCAGGCTGTTGATTATGGCGATCATCTAGAGCTGCCATGGTCAACAGCGAGCCAACAGGATGACATTCCCTACTTCACCGATTCATCGGATGACCCGATTGATGTTTTCTTTGACCTGATGCTCCGTAACTTTAATTCCAACGGAAAATCCAAAGGAACCGTCGCCACAGATTCTCATTTCAACTCGTGGACTGCTTTGACAACGGTGAGCAAGCTGAGGCAACAATGGAGATTGAGACCTTAGCGGTTTACGTCACCCGAACTCTGTTCAGCTACAATTGGGGCGTCGGTGATAATTACACTGACAACGGTACTACCTGGGGCACCGCAAGTTTAGAGTTCGATTCTTATTCTGAAGGTGCTGACACACGCCGGGCAACACTTAGCATTGATTACACTGAACAGTAAGGTTAAGTACCCTAGTTCAGCGGTGGCTGGGAAACAGCCATCGCTGAACCGTTATGGAGAATCTATGAAAAAGCTGATAGTTGCCGTATGCCTGTTGCTAGTCACCGCAACCTCCGGAAAAGCGCAGTGGTCAATGTCTGAACATGGCCAACTGACACCAGCGGGTGTGGCATCGGATTCATCGGGAAACAGGCTTCTCTTCTGCTCACCGAGAAACGGATACTGGTTAACTGAGAATGCGGGAGATTCCTGGATCCACATTAATGATCGGATCAGCGACGCCAACCTGTTGAAAGCCGGATTTGCCGGATTAGTAACCTATGCGGTTGCTGCCGATCCCGCAGCGGACACCTTGATTATTAACGCTATAACCGAAGAACCACATGAGAACCTGATGGAGTTTCACAGTTTTGACGGTGGAATGACCTGGTCTCAATTCAACATCGAAGCTTTCTGGCCCCAAGATTTGCTACTCATGAGTGGATCTGATCGGGTTGTGTTTCCCCGGCATCGGCCCGGAAGAGTTTATTATGAGAAGACAACAGGATTTGGCATCAGTTTCGGAGGCGATGTCTGGAACGTAGTTGATATTACTGATGTCAGCCAGGGAACACAAGGTGTTTTCTTTGAACAATCCAGACCTGATACCATTTACATCTATGGAGCTTATAATGGGAATGAAGAGCTCTTAGGCGGTGTGATAGCATCCTATGATGGGGGATGGAACTGGCAACAGTTGACTCATATGGAAGATATCTTCCCGGGAAGGGGTTTTATCGACGATTTGGTGCGAATCGGGCCAACTTCTCTCCTGGCTCTGAATTACTCTAGGGATGTAGATCCTTACCCACTTTTCATACGTACCGACAACGATGGAGAGAGTTGGTATCCAGTTTATGCGGAAGGGCTTCCGCCCAGAATGTATGCAAAAAGGACTCTTTGTTCGGTTCATGAAAGACCAGGCCGTCTATTGCTGGGAGCGATAGGTAACGTGGGTGTCTGGGAGTCTAATGATTACGGTTTGACCTGGAATAGATTACTCAGTGGCTTGCCGGTGAATGCATCCAGTGTTCTCTATATCCAACGTAATGAGTACAGCGGACACTTGTACGTATCCCTGCTCGGACAAGGGCTGTACCGCTCGGTTGATTATGGTGACAGTTGGCAACTCATCCCCGGTCCGCCCTGTGGGATCCAAAGTATAAAATGGCGCGGTATCACGGTCTTTGAAGGAGGTGTTGCTCAGAGTTCCGAATGGGGATATCTATGGGTTGCCCAAGGTGAGTCTACGACACTAGTTCAGCATGAATTTCCAGTCTACGAAGACTCCTGGACCGCCGGCTATGCGACCGCTCTGAGTGAGGATGAGTTCGTGTACGTGCAGAATCGTCACTCTTACATGGGCACCGACCAGGTGCTAACCGTCCGAGTTTCTGACCTTGAAGGTCAGGATTCAGTATTATTGCCACAGTTAGAACTTCCGAATACTCCGGATTACGTTATCGCGGTCCCAAATGGTGACGACACAGTCTACATCGGTAATGATATGGGTAGATATGATATCATGGTCTATGAGAATGAGATCACCGGCTGGGAACAGCGCCCGTTCGGTTTCTTCGGGATATATCTGCGTGTTAATGAAGGTGATCTGTATATATTTGCAGAGGTAGAAGGCGAGTGGATGATAGGTATCAGCACCGATCTGGGGATTTCCTGGGAGTTCATTGAATTTCCGGTTCAAATTGGACATGATTTATGGAGTTTTCAATCAAAGCTGTTGTTCAATGAAGATCGCATGTATGTGAGGATTGAAGACACTTGCTGGGTGTACAGTGATGGTGAGTGGGAGATGCGAGGAGTGATAAGCGAGGAATATGACACCTGGTCCATGCTGCAATGGGAGATAATCGCCACAGATACGGAGTTGCTGATTGTGGCAGGATCGATTATGAACCATTCCATGTGGTTATCATCTGACGGTGGATGGACCTGGGAAGACCAGCCAATTGAGTTACCTGAGCCATATTTCAGTGAATCCACCAATCAGTTGGAGTATGATCCCTGGCGTGACCGTCTGTGGATAGACACCGGAGTCGGGCTGGCGTATATGGATGATCCGACCGCCGCTGTGGGCGAAGACGTGTGGGTGTTTCAACCAGCGACTTACGCAACCTTGAGCGCATATCCGAACCCTTTCAACAGCGCGACGACGGTGCGTTATTCGCTGACCACTCCGAGTGAGGTGCGCATCCGTGTTTATGACCTGTTGGGACGCGAGGTTGCATCGTTATACGATGGATTGTCACAGCCTGGCGAACACACTCTCCCGTTCAACGCTTATAATTATCCATCAGGCACATATTTTCTTCAGCTCGATACGGGGAACCAGGTTCAGACAAAGAAGCTGACCCTGATCAAGTAGAGGGCTGTGTCATGCCCCAGACATTCATGTCTGGGATGATCAGAAGATTGAACCGAGACCCTTCTCGTACCTGCGGTACGTCAGGATGACCGGCTTGTTCATTATAACGGTTGTGTCATGCCCCAGACATTCATGTCTGGGATGATCAGAATATTGAACCGAGACCCTTCTCGTACCTGCGGTACGTCAGAATGACGTACATGGGATACTTTGAGGACAAAGTGTCCCATTCTTTTTGTGTTCCGCACTCCGCACCCCTCACACTTGTATTCAGAGCACCATTAGCCTCCCGAGCTATTGCATTTTGCAATAGAAAACCCTACTATCAGGAATAGGTATTGATAGCAGTAAGGTGATGAAAGTGAACCAGAATAGGAGCAGAAGCACTCCATTGGGGGACATTCTCAGCATCTCAAGTCAACTTAGTCAGAGTTTCAGATGGCGACTCAGCTTCAGCATCGCATGACGAGTCAGCGTGCGGCGGTGATGGATATACTCAAGGCCAAGCTGGACCATCCGACCGCAGACGATGTGTTTCATCGAGTACGAAAGCGTATGCCCCGGGTCAGCCTGGCGACAGTGTACCGGAACCTCGATGTGCTGGCTGAAATGGGACAGGTTATCGTGTTGGAGTGCCCGAACCATCCGCGTCGATATGATGTAACCACCGAGCCTCATTATCACATCCGTTGCGTTGAATGCGGCAATGTTGAGGACGTTCGGTTGGTTAACATGCCTGATCTGGCTGCGATGGTCATGCGTGAGTGTGGGCACGAAGTTTTGTCGACCAGACTCGAATTTGATGGATTCTGCTTTGATTGTAAAACCAAGTGATAGATTGTAAATACCTACATCTTCACACAAACGGAAACATGAGGGAAAGATGACACAGAAAGAAGCGCAGGAAGTCGTAGTTGAGAACATGAAGAAGTGGCAGAAGATTGAGAACGGTGCGATTGCCATTTGCAGCAGTGTTTTGGAAAAGACAGATCATCCGATTTTACGTTTTGTCATGGAGACGATCATTCGTGATTCTCAGAACCACTACAATCTCCAGGGTATGATCGTTTCGAGCATGACTGAAAAGCCGATGACGATTCAACCTGAAGATGTGATGGCTGTCTGGGACGAGATCGAGAAGCACAATGCGATGGAGAAGGAAACTGTCAAGTTGGCCCAGGAGTCTTTGGCGGCGCTGAAGGACTCGAAGCACCTGGCCGCTCAGAAATACTTGCTTGAATACTTGTTGATTGATGAAGCCAAGCACGACAAGATGCTCGAAAATCTGGAGATGATTAAGAACGGTCTCTATCCGGGCAATTGATAGATATATTGGTTTTACTGAATCTGGACAATAGATCCAGGCACAGATTGCCAGAAAAGCGGGGGTATCACCATGCAGTTGACAGACAAAATGCTTGAAGCGTTGAACGATCAGATGACCTTTGAACTGCATTCAGCATATGAATATTTTGCCATTTCGGCGTGGTACAAGGCAGAGAATCTCGATGGTCTCGCCGGTTTTATGCAGACCCACGGGACTGAAGAGATGACTCATGCCCAGAAGATCTACGACTATATCATTGGGCGTCGGGCGAAGGTGGACTTTGGTGCCATTGATAAGCCGAAGGGGGAGTATGATTCGGCTTTGGATGGCATGGAAACGGCGTTCGGGCATGAGCTGGAAGTAACTCGTCGTATTCATGCGCTTGTTGATCTGGCGCGTGAGGAGAATGACAAGGCGACTGAGAATTTCCTCCAGTGGTTTGTTACTGAGCAGGTGGAGGAGGAGGCGTTGATTGATGATCTCGTACAGCGTTTGAAGCAGGTAGGTGATTTCGCGCCGGCACTATTCTTCCTTGATCGTGAGATGGCATCTCAGGGTACAAGCGCTGATACTTCAGGCTAGCGATCCGCTGATCTTCCTGGAGGGACACTCCCATAGGATGGCGTGTCCCTCGAGGGTTTGCAGTGTGTACATGTTGACTCTCGTTTGCTGACGATTCAGAGTCCCCTGTGCACACCTTATCTATCTTCACTATTTCATTAACTCACAGAGTCAAGGGGGGTGATTATGCCAACCGTGGAAGAAGCGATCCTAACGGCCATAGAATTTGAGAATCGGGTACGCGACACCTACCGTGGTGCTGAAACTGCCGCGACAGATGACACTGGCCGCAGAGTTTTCAAGCTTCTGGCGGATGAAGAGCAAGGGCACATTGATTATCTGGAGAGTCGTCTGAAGCAGTGGCGTGACGACGGGACAATCACTGTAGAATCTATGGATTCTGTGGTGCCGCCATTGGAAAAGATCGCTGAACGGCAGCAGGATCTGCAGAAGGGTCTTGAGGGTAATGACCGTGGCAATGAGATCAAGATGTTGCAGAAGGCCCATGAGCTGGAGCTGAAGACCAGCGAATTCTACAGCGAGATGGTCGAAGCGATGGAAGCGGACGTGAAGAAGATGTTTGCGCGATTTGTTGAGATTGAGGATGGGCATGTCGCGGTCGTCCGGGCTGAGATCGACGCACTTTCCGGCTCCGGCTACTTCTTCGACTTTGCTGAATTCAACATGGAAGGCTGACATCCTGTCAGCAGATGGAGATAGATTATGGACGCTGTTCTCAAAGAGATTACGGACGGTTTGCGTACGGCCATTGAGTTCGAGGGTGACGGTCACAATTTCTACATGATGGCTGCCAGCAACACGCAGGATGCCAAGGGCAAGGAAGTTCTGACCATGCTCGCACGTGAGGAATTGCAGCATGTCAAGTTCCTCCGTCACCAGTACAAGCACATCATGGAGACTGGCCATCCCGACTTATCGCTCAGGCTGCCGAGTTTTGCGAACTTGAAGGGTGATCATCCGATCTTCTCGGCGGATCTGAGGGCCCGTGTGGGTCAGGCGCACATGGAGATGAGCGCGCTAGCCATCGGTGTCAAACTCGAGCTCGGTTCCGCCAACTACTACCTGGGCGAATCGAAGAAGCATGACGGTACACGTGTCGGCGAATTTTACGCGGAGCTGGCTGTTTGGGAGAAGGAACACTATGATGCGCTTCTCCGTCAACAAGAATCGTTGAAAGAGGATTATTGGGCTGAAGGCGGTTTCTCGCCGTACTAGCGGTTGGTATTCTGGGGCACGACGTCATCCTGAACGAAATACACGTCATCCTGAACGAAGTGAAGGATCTCGGTTTTGATTTAAGTCTTGTTGTGCCCCAGACATTTATGTCTGGGATCATCCACCGTTCCGAATTCTGAGTCTCAAATCCGTCATCCTGAACGAAGTGAAGGATCTCGGTTTTGATTTAAGTCTTGTTGTGCCCCAGACATTCATGTCTGGGATCATCCACCGTTCCGAATTCTGAGTCTCAAATCCGTCATCCTGAACGAAGTGAAGGATCTCGGTTTTGATTTAAGTCTTGTCGTGTCCCAGACATTCATGTCTGGGATTATCCACCGTTCCGAATTCTGAGTCTCAAATCCGTCATCCTGAACGAAGTGCCTGTCAGCCGAAGCCTTGGCGCAGGGTGGAAGAATCTCTCTTTTTCAGGTATGTCGGTGACAAAAAAATCTCCTGAAAGTGTCCCTTGCTAGTTCGTTGATCATTTGAATTACCACGGACTTCAGTCCGTGGCAGTTGAAGTTTGTTTGTCCTTTTCTCACAGCTCAGAGCTGTTTTATCGCACCAACATCACCTTCTGAACTTGATCCAAATGACCCGGAACTGTCGCTCGGACGAAATACAGACCGGAGGCCATTCCGAACGCATCAAAAGTCAGGCTGTGATTGCCAGCATTGAACTGACCGTTAGCCAGTTCTGCGACTTGCTGACCTGTCACATTGTAGACAGCCACTTTTAGTTTTGCATTTGCTGGCAATAGTACACTGACCATCGTCGTCCCGTTGAACGGATTCGGATAGACAGGTTCGAGTGCGAACTCCTGCGGCAATGTTTCGCTGCCACCCTCCGCGACAGGCAGCACCTCTCGCCCGATCCAACTGCCACCATCTTCAGCGGCAACATACACGGTGCCGTCGGAAGCGATCACGGGACCTCTGCGCAGTGGAGGATTCCCCTCGATCCCAACTTCGTTCCAATTCTCACCTTCGTCGAACGATTCGTACACTCCGCCATGGATTGTGGCTATGACTAATTGTCCCGCGGGTGCAAATTGTGGTGGACCGGCAATCGTGTCTGGAGGTGTGATTGCATGGTCAACAGTGAGCCCGTTGTCATGGGAATACAGAAGCTCTGTGTAGTCCCATGATGTATAGACCATATGCGATGTTCCCGGCTGGAAAGCCATGTGATGCGGCGAATCAATATCCACATTCCATGAACTCCAGGCGAGTCCGTTATTCTCGCTTTTCCATGCTATCGATCCACCAGAGGCATAAACTGAGTTTGTTTCATCGGGGTTAAAGAAAACGCTGAGCGGATTGTATTGCGAATAAAGCACACGGGTCCAGGATTCACCGGAATCTTCACTCCGCCACAAGGAGTATAAATTTTTGACAACGTATATGATTTCCGGATTCTCCGGATCGAAATCAAAATCCCCCATTGAAGAATAATACTCTGCTTCTCTGATGGTTGTCCAGGTGTTGCCGCTGTCTTCACTCAGCAGTAACGGTCCGCCCGGCTCGAGAAATGCAGCGGGTGAAGGCTTCCACAACAGGATTTCGGGGTCAGTGGGATGAAAACGGATGTCTGAGTCGGCACCTCCGCGGACCAGGGGCAGCCAATTCAAACCTGCATCCGTTGATATAAAAGTTGCGTTATACCCACGGGCACATATTATATCTGGATCTGAGGGTGCTACTACGTAGTCCAGAAGTCTTGCGGGGACATCGGGACTGCCGTTGTCCCATGTAGTGCCGCTGTCACCTGTGCGGAAGGTGCCATAGCCGAGGAACATCAGTGACGGATCATCGGGATTGATAGAGACCTCATATCCCCCGGAGAAGGTGTGTAGCAGGGGCCAGGTTTCCGGGTCGGCAAGGACTGAAGTCCAGGTCTCACCGAGATTCGAGCTTGTCCATACACCCTCACGTGCGACGACAATGAGTTCGCCAGTATCCGTGAAGAAAGCACGTCCATCGTTCTCCCACGGCCCCTCAAGCGGGTCAAATGTAAGCCCGTTGTCCACGGAGATACGCAATTCATCGACCGCCTCCCACCCTTCCGTTGCATATCTTCCGACAACCACGTCGGGCATCATTGGATTAAAACTGAAATCTGTGTTCGCTTCGCCTTCAGAAATCAAGTTCCATGAGTTTCCATGATCCAGACTCTCAGCCATTATTCCAAACGTAAATGGATCAGAAATATATCCACCACCAACCAATAATCGTCCATCAACATGAGGATCGGCAACTATATCGTTGTAAATGTGGAAACCAAGATCAAAAAAATAGTAGGACCACTGCCAGGTCAATCCTCTATCCTCACTGGTATACAAATTCAGAGCATGAAAAGAGTAGATATTGTCCGGGTGCAAAGGATCAATAACTGGCTTGTCACCGTAGGAGATTTCGGGAAACTCAGTGGAGTAACTTTGCCATGACCAACCCCTGTCAGTACTCAGGAGCAATTCCTCTGAGCGATATCCCCAGATTGTGTCGGCCTGAGTCGGATGAAATAAAATACGGACATAGTATCCCTCAGGATGGTCAGCAAAACTCACCTCATCCCAAATAACTCCACGGTCGGTGCTTAGCCAGGTATGTTCAGAATTGTCGCTCTTTCTCCCCGTGACAAACACTCGATCTGCATCGAGCGGATCAAAATATTGTTGCGCTCCCTGAACTTGGAAAGGTCCAGTGTGATCCCACGTTTGCGCGTGGCTCACTGCGAACCAGAGCAAGACAACGACGACGGGGAACAGCCACCGGTACATGGCTGTCATGCACCGGTGGCAACGATTAGATCGTTTGGAAGTCATCATTACTCCCTCAGTTCAAGAGGAGTAGCTTCTGTGTCGCGCGGAACTCACACCTCACACCTGTCTTCACTAACGCATCACGTCACGGAGAATCAGCAGACGTACCAGGTTCAGGATTGCAACGGTTGCGGCGGCGACGTATGTCCATGCGGCAGCGTCCAGCACTTTCTTTGCGCCAACGGCTTCTTGTGGTGGGACATAGCCGTCGGTGCGCAGGATGGCGAGTGCACGGCGTGATGCGTCGAACTCAACCGGCAGGGTTACCAAGTGGAACAGGACTACCAGGCTGAACAGGACGATGCCCGCGTCCAGCATTGCCGGGGATGCCATGAACAGTCCGATCAGCACCAGCGGAAAGGCCATCCATGAGCCAAATTGTACCGGTGATGCCAGCGCATTCCGGAACTTGAGCATGGCGAAGCCTTCATGATGCTGGATTGCGTGCCCGACCTCATGGGCTGCGACCGCCATGCCAGCGATGGACGGTTTGTGAAAGTTGTGTTCGGACAGTGCGACGACGCGTTTGCGGGGGTCATAATGGTCGCTGAGGACGCCGCGTGTGGGGACGACTTTCACATCCTGCATGCCGTGCTGGTTGAGGATACGTTTGGCCACCTGTTCGCCGGTAAGCCCGGAACTGGATGCAATTTGACTATACTTCTTGTAGGCGCTCTTGACTTTGTTCTGCGCCCAGATGGACAAGATGATCGCCGGGATGACCAGTATGATCGTCCAGTCGAAAATGGGTATCATCGTGTGTACTCCTTTTGAAACTATGACGCGTTATTCGCTTTGCCGGTCGACAGGCTGAATGGGACATCCGTCTTGCCCCAGACATTTATGTCTGGGATGATCGACAGGCTGAATGGGACATCCGTCTTGCCCCAGACATTTATGTCTGGGATGATCGACAGGCTGTATGGGACATCCGTCATGCCCCAGACATTTATGTCTGGGATGATCGACAGGCTGTCTGTGATGGTCGACAGACTGTATGGGACATCCGTCTTGCCCCAGACATTTATGTCTGTGATGGTCGACAGGCTGTATGGGACATCCGTCTTGCCCCAGACATTTATGTCTGGGATGATCGACAGGCTGTCTGTGATGGTCGACAGACTGTATGGGACACCCGTCTTGCCCCAGACATTTATGTCTGGGATGGTCGACAGGCTGTATGGGACATCCGTCATGCCCCAGACATTTATGTCTGGGATGATCGACAGGCTGTCTGTGATGGTCGACAGGCTGTATGGGACATCCGTCATGCCCCAGACATTTATGTCTGGGATGATCGACAGGCTGTATGGGACATCCGTCTTGCCCCAGACATTTATGTCTGGGATGATCCGCGTTTGCACTCCAAACACGGGCCTGTCTTTTCCCGCAGCCCGCAGTATCTGTACTAAGCATACCAGCGCGACTGGCTGGGGGTTCCGAATATCAGGTTTACGAGGAGTCTATTCACACGGTCAATCCTGTTCGTTCCCGAGACCGGGAAGCACGTTGCGGCAATACTGTCCGCACCCTACCTTTGCAGCAGATCAGGGTGATATGCAAGGCGGCAGTAATACCATGTTGAATTATCATATGGCACGTGAGGATATGGTTGAGCTCCTTGAGGAGAAGGGGATCAAGGACCAGCTTGTGCTCGCGGCGATGCGTGAGGTGAAACGTCACCAGTTCGTCCCGCCGAATCTGCGCGCGCGTGCCTATGAGGACAAGGCGCTGAGTATTGGGCATGGTCAGACCATTTCCCAGCCTTTCATCGTCGCCCAGATGACCGAATTGCTGCAACTTACCGGCAAGGAGACAGTCCTCGAAATTGGCACCGGGACTGGTTATCAAACAGTCATTCTCTCCAAGTTGGCGAAGCAGATTTATACAGTGGAACGTATAAAGCCGCTGGCTTTGGAGTCGGAGCTTCGTTTCCATGATATGGGTGTTAAGAACGTCATCCAGAAGGTCGGTGACGGTTCGTTGGGCTGGGAACGTTTCGCGCCATTTGATCGGATCATTATCACTGCCGGTGCGCCGAGTATACCGTCGAGGTTGGTCACGCAGTTGTCGGAAGACGGACGGATGGTCATTCCCACCGGCCCACGTCGGGTGCAGGATTTGAAGCTGGTTATCAAGCATGAAGGTGATGCGGAGAGCAGCAGTCATGGTGGCTGTGTGTTTGTCCCGCTGATTGGCAACGGTGGTTGGGAGGATGACGAGTAGATGAAAGTCGAGGGCCTCGCGGCCGATTTACGCGCACTGCTGGAGTCCAACGTGGGCCAGAATATTTCCCTCGATACGGTTATCCAATCGTTGGGAACACGCGGCTTCGGCGTTCTGTTGTTTCTGCTCAGTCTGCCCAGCGCACTGCCTGTACCAGCTCCGGGTTACAGCACTCCCTTCGGCATACTCATCGCCTGGCTGGCTATCCAAATGATGATCGGACGGCAGACGCCCGTCCTTCCCCAATGGGCCTTGAAACGCTCCTTCAGTTACGAAACCGCTACCAAGATGTTCGGCGCGGGTATCAAGTTCCTCGGCAAGACAGAGAGTCTCGTCCGTCCCCGTATCTCTTGGATCGGCAGCAAGGTGGGTAAGGTGCTGGTCAGTGTGCTGATCATCGTGATGGCGGGTTTGATGATCCTGCCCATCCCGTTGACGAACACCTTCCCGGCGATGGTGATCTTCATGATCGGGATTGGTCTGACCCAGCGTGACGGTCTGGTCATCATCCTCAGCGCGATAGCTGGATGGTTCGCGGTGGCGGTTTATGCTGCGGCGATCTACGCGGTCTATTACCTCGGCACGACCTCCTTCGATGAGATCAAGGAGATGATCAAGTTCTGGAATTGATATTGCCCACCATGGTTTGGGTGGCCCGGCTACGCTTGCCATAACATTATATTGGCCATATCCATGATGAGGAATAGATAATAAAATCATTCATGCTAGTCCACTTTTTTCGTACCCACATGTTTTTGCCATCTGTAAACTTAGTATCCTTATTAATTTTCTTATATACCGCTTCAGATATCCAAGAGGGCGTATCTGATGAAAGTGATGTCATCTTCGCAGCATAATTAGCAGCACGACCTACCCATACTAAGTCATTATCCCCCCTTACGCCAGTTCTAGTAACGAATAGATTGCTAGTATCAATTCCTACAACTTGTTTAACCTCATAACTGTTGCTATACTGTTCTTTAATGGATGGGTTGATGATTTTCTGAACTGCATAGTTTATTTTCAAGGCCGTTTGAGCTGCATTAGAATTCCTTCTATCGCCAATATAAACAGCCATAATTCTATCTCCATCATAAGCCGTGATTACACCGTCATTATCTTTAATAATTTTTGCACAGCACCATAAATAGGATTTATAAACCTCAGCAGAAAACCATGGCTCGTTATTGTCAACCATATATGTAGAACCATCGAGATCTGCATATAATACAGTCCCTTCCAGCTCAACAGCCTCATTCTTTAAATACAATTTTTCCGGAGATGGAACAACTTGACCTTGTCGAGTTTCCCACTTTTCACTCAATATTTTCTTAACGTTAGATTTTATATCATCAGCTAAAGCCATGTTAACCTCATCTTGAACCATGTTTTAAACAATAGTCTCTTATCTTGTTTACTTGAGGGGCTAAGGAAGAACTTATTTTCACTATATCAAATGGTTTATAAGTAATTGGATTTAAACCAAGCAGATCAGATGGCAATTTCAATTCATCACTATCCTCATGTAATAATAAAATTCGTTCGCGGCCAATAGTACCAATAAATAATCCAAGTTCGAATATTACATTATCACGGGCTATCTCATATTCGTTATCTCTAATAATAGCGGTATCGTCAGCTGAACATACTAATACAGCGAAATCTGCTTTGCACGCTTGTTTTATCAGGTCCTCTAAAGTATATGATGATGGTCTAAAAACACCATCGGTCCAAACCTCTACCTCAATTTGATCGTGCTCGAGCTTATTTTGTATTTCCCTAGCTATATGTAGGTTTTCTGCAGACGATCCAATAAACAGAATCGGGGTTTCGTTTCTTGGCCTTATTGAATCACTTCTCTGACGAAGACGGTTTCCCAATTCTACTGCTATAGTTCGCCAAAGAAGTGGATGGTCATTAGCTATTATTGTGAAATCATCCTCACTTACTTTAAGAACAACTGAATCCTCAGTAGCTGTTACAGTTGCAGATCTTGAAGCAGCAGGCTCGATGAGAGCCATTTCGCCGACATGAGTGTTAGCGCTACGGTTCGTCACAAAGTTCCCATTGATCTCAACACTAAAGGATCCAGCGAGAATAAAATAAATGTCACTATCTGGAGCATTCTGAGTTATAATTCTCTCACCAGATAGTACCTGTTGAAGGTCACCTACTTTAGTAAGTTTATCCACGATGCGTACGTTATCAGCGACCAACAATTGCCTTCTTAAACATCTTTTTAGGTTCTCTGAACCTTGCCTTCCTTGGAACCTTGAAAGCATGATCTCATCTCCACAATTCGCGTGATTCCATGACAATTCAAAATGACAAATCTAATATAAGAAGTTGAAAGTGTGTTTGCTCACTACAACTCACTAAACAGATCCAGTTCGGTATACCTCTCCATTTCCAGCAGCGTCATCATCTCAACATGCGAAGTATGCGGGAACATGTCGTAGGCTTCGACTTCGACAACTGAACATATATACAACAAACACACAATGCAAGTCGATGTTGTCACAATTTTACATCCACCTCTCCCAATCGTCATCATCTTTCTTACGAGCGTCTCAATCCTCAAATCTCGAGACTATGCTTGACACGCCCCACTGATTTTCGTATCCTGTACTGAACTTCCGTTCACGCCTCATGAACGGATTCAATCACCCCACAACAGACCCGCCGCCCGCCATGTTTGCCACTAACGCCTATCAGTTCACCAGAAACTCCCTGCCAGCGCACCTCGTCCGTCGGAGCCTGCGTAGTGGTATGGCCGCTGCATGGCTTCTGCTCAAACGCACGCTGACATTCGCCCTGAAATGGCGAAATCTGAATGACTCATACGCCCCGAAGGCTGGTCAACCCGGAGTTGAAGTTTCTTCCTGTATTTTGTCAGTTACTCATGGCTCAGAGCTCACAGCTCAGGTCTCACACCTGCCGTCCCTACCCCTCGGCCTCAACGAAATCCCCCCACTTCGCACACCACAAACCGTCCACGATTCCATCCCGGGCCACCCGTCCGGAGCTGAAGTCTTTTCCTGTCCTTTGTCAGTTACTCATGGCTCAAAGCTCACAGCTCATCACTCACAGAATGATGCCCGCGCAGGCTCCGCCGGCGCGGATTCACCTTCTGTTGTCTTTTCCTCACAGCTCACAGCTCAGGTCTCACACCTGCCGTCCCTACCCCTCGGCCTCAACGAAATCCCTCCCCTCCGCACGCCGGAAACCGTCCACGATTCCACCGGCCAACCCGTCCCACCTGAGCTTTTGGACGAGTACGGTCGCCTGAAACGCCCCAAACGAAAACGCCCACCCAAGCGCCCGCCGGGTGTGCCCCCACGTGGTTCTGGCGGTGGCTGGAACAAGGGCATGAAGCAACCGCGGCGGATCAATACCCTCTGTCTCATATACCCTGAGATGATAACTCGCACCGGGCATGGCTACCGTTCCGCCCACGCTGGCACCGTCCGCTATGATCACGGAAAACGGGGACTGACGGCGGTTTCGAGTGTGTTAGCGAAACCGTTGTCTGTCCCCGCTTTCCATAGCCCACAGCCAGCAGTCCGCCGCCCGCATTTGTCTTTTCCTATCTTTTCCTATAGCCTATGGCCCATCGTCTACAGCCTGCCGTTCCAGCATCGTCACCATCTCGACGTGCGGCGTCTGCGGGAACATGTCGTAGGCTTCGGCTTCCATCAGTTCATACCCCTCGAACTGTTCCAGGTCAGCGACGAAGGTCTTCGGATTGCAGGAGACGTAGACAATGCGTTTCGCGCCGAGACGGTTCAGCTTACGTATCAGCTTCGGGGCAAGGCCGGAACGTGGTGGGTCGATGATGACCGTGTCTGGCGTCGGGCCTTCGTAGAAGGCGAGGAAGTGGTTGGCGTTGTCGAGGATGAACTCGACGTTGTCAACGTTATTGCGCTGCACATTCCGATGCGCCAGCTCGATATTCTCCTCCACCACCTCAACCCCAATCACCTTGCTGGCTTGTTTCGAGGCGTAGATGCCGATGGTGCCGGTGCCGCAGAACAGGTCGAAGGTCAGGCCGTTGACGTACGACGCCGCCCGCTGATACATCTTGTCCACCAGCAGCAGGTTGTTCTGGAAGAAGCAGCCGGGGCTGATCTCGAAGGAAAAATCGCCGATGGACTGTTCGAGGACGTTCCGTCCCCAGATCTGCTGGACTTCGCCGTGGGAATCATCGCCGACCCGATCCTGCACCGACCAGACCACCATCTCGCAATGTTCCTGCAACCGTTCCGCGAAGGGCAGGATGGCGGATTCCACGTTGAAGGTGACCAGGATGACCATCAGCTGGTCGGACGAAAATGCGTGCCGGAAGGTGATGTAACGCAGGTCGCCACGTTTGGTGACCAGGTTCCAGCCACGGATGTTGAGTTCGTCCAGCCAGTCGTGCATGATGGGCAGGAGTTTGCTGACTCGTTCCGGGACGATGTGGCATTCGTTGAGGTCGATGACGGACTTGCCGTCCCCACGTTTACGCAGGCCGATCTTCCCAAAGGCGCAGACATAGTCCATCCGGTGACGGTAATTGTACGGTTCCGGGCTGGGTATGATCTCCACCGACCGTTCGAGATGCTGCTCGATCCATGCGATGCGGCCTTGATATGCCCGCATCGTTTCGAACACCCCATCCCCATAGAGAAAACCGCGATCGAACACCGAAACGGTCGCGCGTTTCTCGTCCACAAATTTCCCGTTGAGGTAAATATACATGGCTAGCTGCGCATCGCGGTGAACATTGCCTCTGCCTTCAGCAGCGTCTCTTCGTATTCTCGCTCTGGTATCGAGTCCGCAACGATTCCGGCGCCCACTTGGATGTATCCACGGGTGCCTTTGACGATGACGGAGCGAATAAGAATATTCAGATCCAGATCTCCGGAGAGGCTCAGGTAGCCGAGTGACCCGGTATAGGGTCCGCGGGCGGTGGGTTCGAGTTCATCAAGAATTTCCATGCACCGAATTTTTGGCGCGCCGGTGATCGTTCCACCCGGAAACATGGCTTGGATGAGATCGAAGGCATCGCGCGACTCTGCCAACTCGCCTTGAACCGTCGAGACAATATGGTTGACATGCGAGCACTGCTCAACGGCCATAAACTCACTCGTCTGAACGCTGCCATAGCGACAGACACGTCCCAGGTCGTTGCGTTCGAGGTCGACCAACATGACGTGTTCGGCGCGCTCTTTTGGGTTGGTGAGGAGTGCGTCGGTCAGTCGAGCATCGTCTTCGGTAGTTTCCCCACGCGGTCGTGTTCCGGCGAGAGGGCGGGTTTCAGCGACGCGGTTGTGCAGTCGAACCAATCGCTCTGGGGAAACGCTGGCGATGGTGACCTCATCGAACTCGATGAACGCGCCAAATGGCGACGGGCTCACTTCACGTAGCCGCTGATACAGGGTTCGCGGCTCGTACCCAGCCAAATCTGCCACAAATCGCTGTGAGAGGTTGGCTTGATAGATATC
>CAJVXH010000021.1 GCA_913009835.1 uncultured bacterium | reverse complement strand
CTTCTATAATCTTCCAGAGAAGTGTCTGGTTCGAATCTTCACTGTCAGTGGTGATGTGGTTGACATCATTGAGCATGACCTCAGTGGTCCCGTTGATCCAACTCGTTGGAACAGTCCACATGCTGTGGATTGGGATTTGAACAGTCGAAACCAGCAGCAGGTAGTTTCGGGTCTGTATTTCTTCAGCGTTGAAGACATGACGGACGAAGGCAGGGGTCACATTGATGTCGGCAAATTTGTCATCATCCGTTAATCGAGGTGCGAACATGAACTTGAAAACCTTACTTCTAGTTGCTCTGGCGTTCGTGCTGGTCGCACCCGGTGGGGTGTTGGCTCAGGAGAAGGTTGGCACAACTGGCGTCAATTTTCTGAAAATCGGCCCGTCCTCGCGAGGTGTCGCGTTGGCGGATGCGTTCTTGCCGATGGCGAACGATGCATCAACGCTCTGGTATAATCCAGGCGGGATGGTCAACGTAAAAAGTAGTGAGCTGATTTTTTCACATGTGTCATTCCCGGCTCAAGTGAACTATGAATATATCGGATATCTTCATCCCTTACCGTCACTTGGTGCGGCGGTTGGAGTGCAGTTATTCGGTTTGTACACGGATGACATGATAGAAACAACGCCGGAGTATCCGTACGGTACTGGTCGTACATTCATGGCATCTGATTTTGCTGCTGGCTTGAGTTATGCTCAGAGCCTTACTGACAAGTTCTCGGTCGGCTCAACGATCAAGTTTTTGCAGGAGAATCTGGCGGATAAGGTTGCTCGTGGCTGGTCAGTGGATGTTGGTACCTACTACGACACAGGCTGGCGTTCTTTAACGCTTGCTATGATTATATCGAACTTTGGTCCGGACATGCAGTTCATTTCCGAGCCATTTCCGATGCCAATTGTGTTCAAGTTTGGTGCGGCAGCCAACCTGATTGACGATGGAACCAACCGTCTGACCATGGCCTTGGAAGGGATTCATCCCAATGACAACAGGGAAGAGCTGCACATCGGTTTTGAGTACGGGTTCCAGGAGAAGGCGTTCTTGCGTGTGGGCAGAAAAATCAATGGCTGGAAGAGAAGCACTCAAGAAGAATTCAACGATGACGCCGAGAACAACAATCCTTACTTGGAATACCCGGTGTTAGATGAGGACGGTCTTTCCTGGGATGGTCTCAGCTTCGGTGGCGGTGTTTATTTTCCGGGGATAGGTTTGACGGTGGACTATGCGTACGCCACTTATGCCTATCTGGGTAACATTCATCGTTTCAGTTTGCTGTATTCGATCCGATAGAGGGAGTCTTTGGCGGTTTTATCAGCCGAAGGTAAATACAGTCTTTCGAGACAGTAACAAGGACGAGGTGAAATCGTGCATCAATTCACCAAATGGTTCGCAGGTATACTTCTGGTTGTGTCGTTCAGCATGCTGACAGCTTTGCCTGTTCAGGCAGAGGTGGAAGTCAGCGGCAGCATCAGTCAGAACACGACTTGGACTGCGATCAACGAGACATATCTCGTAACTGGCGATATTACAGTTGAAACAGGAGTTACGCTCACCATTGAACCGGGTGTGGTGGTCTTGTTTGATAGCTCCTACGCGTTCAATGTTGATGGTCGTTTAGTGGCCATTGGCAGTCATCGGGCGCCTGTTGATGACGAGGAAAAACTGGTTCCCGCTGACGAGGCTGATGTTACTTGGATCTATTTCACCCAGGACACTACCGGTGCTGACTTTGCGGATTCTCTCCGTTGGCGCGGCATACGTTTTGACGGAAGCGATAGTGGTTCTCGGCTTGAGTGGGTGATTGTCGAAAACGGTTATGCTCGTGGTGACTGGCCGGACAATAATGGCGGTGGAGCCCTGGTTCGGGTGACATCCGTAACCATTCAGAACAGCATTTTCCGCAATTGCATGGCGGACAATTTCGGTGGCGGTCTTTTCATGTGGAACACTGCCTCCACCTTCCAGAACAACCTGGTTGACAGTTGTTATGCTGGCGATTCGGGAGGTGGCATATACATTGACCAGGCTCCTGCAGTCACTTTCACTAACTTGACAATGGTTAACAACGAAGCTGGGCGTCGCATAAATGCTCAGAATCTCGGTAACGCGATCTTTTTCGGGGTGAACACCGATCCGGTGATTAGGGCTAGTATTTTCGTAAACAATCCGACTCGGGATGATAACCCCATCTACTCCATCAATCCGGTTGATTTTCGTTACGGAATAAACTCAGCCTTGGCTGAGTTCGACCTCGGGACTTTTGTCTACGGTCGTAACACGGCATATTTCTCAAATACTGAGTATTATACGGTCAGTGACAGCTCAAAGGCTGTCGATGGTGGTCCATCTGATGACATTCGTTGGCAGGATGAACCCGAACCCAATGGTGGTCCGCTGGGTAACAGGATCAATCTGGGTCTTTGGGGTGGCACACCATTTACAGCGAAATCACTACCAGTTCAGTCGTTTGATAGTCCCGATGATTACATCGTTACTGCTGGTACAATCGCTATGGGTGATACTTCCTCGGCGCTGCTACCGATAAAGAACATCGGGGCTGGGTTGATGGCAGTACGCTCTGACGGTATTGAGTTTGACAGCTTGGAATTTCTTGAAGATCACACCTTGGCTGAGTGGGAAGAGGTCAGGGACGACTGGAGTGTTCTTCCTTTCGATGAGTTCTGGATTCGACCAGACAGTGTCAATTTCATCGAAATACTTTATACCCCTAACGATACCGACGATGATATTGATCCGGGCGGCGATAACGTTGTGGACCGAGTATTTGTTACGTTATCAACGGATGGTGGATCTCGTACCTACAGGCTTAACAGTTTCGTCATTGATCCTGATATGGTAATCAACACTCCCCATTTGGATTTTGGGGATGTGCATTTTGGAGCTCCCGAAACGTTGTATGTGGAGATCTACAATGCTGGCACAACTCTGATCACCAATCCTGGTTCAGACCCATCTATCACGCCATCATTCGTTTTTCCGAATGCAAGTTTCCGTTACGGTGACCGTCCGCCATCAATTGCTCCCTTGGAAACTGTTGAAATTGCGATAATTGCTGATCCATTGTTCAAGGGTGATCTTAGCGGAGAGGTCACGGTTCAGGCAAATGCTGGACCTGAGTATTTCACGGTAGAAGCATTCGCCGTTGGGCCGTATCCGTACATTGAATCGTATACTGGTGCTCACGACAGGCCCGATCTAAATGTCATTGACTTCGCATTTGTAAATATCGATACCTTCCAAACACGTACCATCAAGATCAAGAACGATGGCAATCGTCCGATGCTGATTGGTTATGAATCCACCAATCCTGATTTTTTCCTGGCCGATTCATCCGATGGGCTGGTCATATTTGAGAATGAGACCAGAAACGTGACCGCAGTTTTCGCCCCGACAGGCGATCAGCCGCACGCATATGTGGACACTTTACGCTTGATCACCACTGACACTCTTACGGTACCGTTGACGCGCGTGGATTTCGAGTTCCAGTTGACTGGTCGTTCGACGTCAGATGGTCGTTATCTAAGCGGCGACATTCCCAACCTGGCGAACAACGTTCCCCCGGTCTGGGGAGCGGACGGAGTCCTCAAATACGTAGTAGCGGGTCCATCTCGCATTCCGCCGGGTGAATCCATAACGATTCTTCCTGGAGTAGAGGTTCTCTACGAAAATGTGATAAACGATAATCCAGCTATCGTTATTCCTCCAGCCTACTTACAGATTGAAGGTGTCTTAGAGGCACTGGGAACAGAGGAAGATCCGATTGTTTTCAAGCCGCTTAATGGACAGCTGGATGGCAACGGATTATTGGTGGATCCTCAGCGGCATGGTGGTTTACGTTTCCTGGCCTGCGATAACGGGACGCGTTTAGAGTATGTTATCATTGACAGCGCTCGTACGCTCAGCTTGGAAGAAATCGCTGAGGTAGATGATACCCTCCCCGATGATGAGGAACCTGTTCCAAGCCATTTGGCGCATGGTGGTGGTATCTCCATATATAATTGCAGCCCGACTCTTGAAGATGTCACGGTTCGGAACAGCTTGAGCTATCAGGATGGTGGCGGCATCTGGGTGTATCAGGCGGCCCCGACTATTGCACGTTGTGTGATTTTTGATAATGAGGCTGACGGTTCAGAAACCAACGGTATTTCTGAGGGTAATGGCGGTGGCGTTGTTTTCTGGGGCAGCGAGCCGAATTTCTTCGCCAATACGATTTATAACAACCATGCGGTGGTTGATGGCGGAGCGTTCTATGTGACTTCGCTATCAGCCGGCAAGATTGCCAACAACCTCTGTTACGGCAACAGTGCGGACGGCATCGGTGGCGGTCTGGCGATGTACGGCGACAGCAATCCACTGTTGTTGAACAACGTCTTTTACGACAACATTGCACTTTCTGGTACAGACGGGTTGTACTTCACCGAATTGTCAATGCCGGTTATGCGCAACTCGGTTGTCTGGGCTTCGGGCGTGCTGGATTCGCCTTTGATCAGCGTTTCCAATGCCAGCCCGGCGATCACTGACAGTTACATCCTCGGTGATTATGAGGATGGAGTGGACATTTACACGGATGTACCTGAGTGGGATGCTGACTTCATGCCGATTGATGAAAGCAGCAACCTGGTGGATATGGGAAATGTGAGTTCGATGTATGAGGACTACAGTTTTCCACCCTCCCTTGGTGATGTTAGAGGCGATATTGGCATTTCTGGTGGACCATATGCCGGATACTGGGGTGCGCCATTGCGCATTTCGGTGTTCCGCAACCCGTCCATTGCCAGATCTTTGTCGATTCTCGTGAATTCGGTAGACGATTTAGAGTCTATTCCCAGCCTGAAGATCGAACAATTCAGTGGTGATGAGGTGATCGATGAGTTGCCAACGATTTCGGAAGGCAACAACGCTTGGGGAATGGGTTACTCGGTATCAGAATCGGCCATCATCCAATTTATTGCCGAAGCGGATTGGTTTGACGGTGAGGCTGTAATAAAAACGTCTGTCCGTCGTGAGATCATTGTCAGCATCTATTCACAGGCGGAAGGTGCGTCGATTGCATCCGAAGATGGTTCATCATTCACGTTGCCAAGTTATGCAGTGAACAAGCAGATGCTTTTACTGGCGAATGACGATCTCGGCACAGATCTTCCGCCGAATGAGGATTTCCTGGTACCAGCTGGCGCACGTTTCACGGTAGATGCCCCAGTTGATAGATTCAACAAGCCGGCCACAATCGAACTTCCATACGATCCGGCTGTTGTGAGAGTGGGTCGCGAACTTGGTTTGTCGGTATGGTTGTTGGATGCTGCGGGCGAATGGACCCAGCTTGAGAGTTTTGTTGATACAGCAGCTCGGACTGTGCAGGCTGAGACTTACAAGCCTGGAACCTTCGTCGTATTATATGAGGCAACAGGTTTGAGCAGCGAGTTACTGCCTGAAAGCACACAGTTGTCGGCGAATTATCCTAACCCGTTCAACCCGACTACTACGATCCCATTCTCTTTGAGGAATGCGGGCGATATTCGCCTGACGTTGTTCAACGTTCTGGGTCAAAAGGTTGCGACGATTACTGACGGACACTTTGGACCGGGTACCCACATCGTGATGTGGAACGGTCGTGACGATGCAGGCCAGCCGGTGGCCAGTGGCGTCTATTTCTACCGGATGGAAACGAATCCTGGCAGCGGGTCTGGTCTTGTTCAGACTCGTAAGCTGGTGTTGATGCGATAAAGGGAGTTTGAGATGCGATTTCGCCTCCTGACATGGACACAGGTAGTCCTCATCCTTGGATTCAGTCTGATGTTTATAGGCTGCCCAAAGGATGATAATCCGCCACCTTCGGAAGATCTTGACCCGGTGACACTTGTCCGTATGGGTTGGAGTTCTTTCGAAGCCCTCGATTACATTGAGGCATATGGGTTTTTCGAAGAAGCGGTGCGCAAGGATTCGAATTTCCCTGATGCTTTCAGTGGAGCTGGCTGGACGGCCTATGAAATGGCTGATCTGGAAGCGGCGCGTGAACATTGGGAAGCTGGTCTTGTGATTGATGCGGCCAACTTCGACATTCGTGCCGGTATGGGATTCCTTGAATATGAGTCTGGTAATTATTCGGAATCCGTAGTGATGTTCAGTGGTTTGCTTGTGGACAATTATAATTACAGATTCACTCATCTGAGCGGTCTGGATTATTTTGATATCCACGTTACGCTGGCAATGGACTATTATATGCAGGACTTGATGGCTGAATCTCTTCTTGAGGTTCAGTTCTTGAATCCTATATTCGATACGGATGTGAACACATCGGAAGGCGTTGATGAGCTGATCGTAGAGATCGAGCGGCTCAACAGCGTTTACCGTTGACAATAAGGAGACTGTGACATGCGCAGCAGAGCACTCTATCTCCTCGCGGCGATGTTAATCGTGCCTCTGGCGGTTTGGCTTGCAGGGTGTACGGATTTTGATGGTGAGATCACAGCGAACCAGCCTCCTGAGGTGGAGTTCGTAAATGTTCACGCCGATATCGATACCGTGAAGGTTGATGCAGCTGGGGATACCTTAATTCAGATTCCCCTGATCTACGATTTCGCCCCTGTGATTTACTGGAAGGGGTCTGACTCTGATGGATTCATTGAGTACTATTCTTTCGCTGATATTATAGATGCAGCAGCGATCTCGGATCCTATCAGTTACATCCCGCGAATTCCTCAGGAATCGTGGGTGGACACTATCGCAACTCGTGCGACGATCAAACTGCTCAGCGAAATCGATGATACTACCGAGCATGTGTTCTACCTTCGTGCGTTCGACAATGGTGGTGCTGAGAGTGCAGTGAAGTATCGTCGTTTCTTCCGCTCAAACAATCCGCCTGTGATTCCGCGTATTGGTCGGACTGGTGCCGACGAAGCTGACTTCGCCAACCGCTATGTTGTTGCTGACACACTTTTCAGTGCGCCCAATTTGACCAACATATATCAGGGTATTCAATTCTCATGGCGTGGATCTGACCCTGATGATAAGGCGTTATTCACGATTCCTCTCGAGTTCCAGGCTATTCTCGTGAAATCACCAGCTGAAACAATCTTTGTCAATCCCTGGACTGACGAGGTTGAGGTGCAGCTTATAGACCTTGAGACAGGCTTCTATACGCTGAACGTATGGGCTCGTGATGATGGGTTGACTAAGTCTGTCGCGCCAGCGCGGGCCGAGTTCAATGTGATTCGTCCAACGTTTGCGAACAACTTGTTGATCGTTCTGGAATCCCCGTTCAATACCTATGATCCGCCGACACTCACCCCGCCGACGCGTGAAAAGGTGCGAGATTTCTACGAAGAATTGCTTGATGAAGTCGCTCCGAGGATTACGAACGCGGATCTGGATCCATCGGACAGCGTTGATGTTCGATTCTACTCAGTACACTCAAATAACCAGGCAGTGCCGCGTTCTCTGATTTCCCAGTATAAGCTTGTGATCTACGCTGCGGATCATGCCAGCCCGGTGGAACAATGGAGCCTTTATACAGACCTGAAACAGCCGGTGGAAGAGGACTATCTGCGGGTTGGTGGACGTGTCTGGCAGATGGGGCGTTGTCTCACCTTCACTGGCGCTTATCTATCTAATGATAATGCCACCCTCTTGTCTACGTTCTTCGGCATCGACGGTTTGGCGGAACCAACACCATCAGGCGAGGGTCAAAACGCCTCCACATGGTGGTGGAGTTTTCCTCCTTCCATGTTCGCCGAATTTGTGGGTACTAGATCAGGATTACCGGAATTCCCGGCTCTGACGCTGGATACTTTGAAAATTGACGCAGACAACGGGTATCTGGTTCCGGGTTCAGACCCACCTCAGACCGCCTTCTATGGGGATGACTGGGGGCAGACGGGTGTTATCCGTATAATCCGTGGTGATGCTGAAACAACTCAGCAGTTCATATCTCGTACTTATGGTCAGCTGATTGCTGTTGAAGATGAAGATTCTTGGGTATTACCGACGGGTAATGACCCTGACGATCCTTATGATGATGACCTTGACAGGGATTATGCTGGTATAATGTATCCCGCGACCTCCACGAACGCATTCATCGCACTGAAGCACGACAACGTGGATGAGGTTTTCAGCATCATCAACAGGACTATCTTCCAGCTAGATAGCACGGCGGGTAATCTCGTAGGTAGTAATTTCGAAGGTAACCCGGACGTTGTAAACAACTCCCTGGTCAAAATCAGTTACATAGAAGGTAATCCGTGGAGCAATACCGACAGCTTGCAGGTTAGCTATACCTACAACCCGATTTCAGACGTACATCTGAAACCAGTTGAAATTCGGGTAGAGGGCACGCAGGGCGGTAACCAGTTCAATCCATTTATTAAGCTTCGATACCGTACGGTCTTTACAGGTTTTTCATATTACTTCATGGATCATGAAGGCACCGTAGAGTCGTGGGTGAACATGCTGGAGTGGTTGTATAATCCAAACGTTAACGACGCTCAGTTCAATTTCAATTGAGTTTTCGCAGACTCATTTATTCAACCCCGACTACTACACTGGTCGGGGTTTTTCACTCAGTTGATAACTCAAGTTGCAGTTGTTGAAAGGCTATTCTTGCGGGATCGAAATCCGGGAATTGCTGTGTGATGGTTTGCAGCAGATCATATGCTTCGCTGATCTGCCCTGATCCAGCGAGGAACACTGCGTGGTTGTATAAGGGCACTGGTGAATCAGGTGAAAGAGCAATCAGTTCGCGGCTGTCAATAAATACTCGTTCCCATTGGCTGACGTCTGCGGCGTCCTGCATCCGTTTCGTAAGCAGACGAACCAGGTTCAGGCGAGCGTCATCGTTTGTCGGGTCCAGGTTGAACGCTTGTCGGTAACTCTCAATCGCAGATTCTGTGTCATTTAAAAGTTCATACGTTACGCCCAAGTTGTTCCACGCCAGCTCATTATCTGGACGCAGATCCAGCTCAGCAGCAAACTGTCCTCTCGCTTCATTCAGATTATCCTCCCTTAGTTCGATCACGCCCAGGTTGAGGTGCCCGTTCAAAACGTTTGGGTGGCTTTCCAGTAACTGTTGAAACGCCTCACGTGCCTCATCATATCGTTCAAGACGGAGCAGCGCATTGGCGTGGTGAAGCAGCCAGGCTTGGTCCTCATCAATAGAGGGGACCGGTCGAGGTATGAGAACGATAATCGCGCTGGCAAGTATTGTGGCAGTTGTCCGAATCCACCATCCTCTTCCAGCTTTTGCCCGTCGTCTGTCAGGGAGGAGTTGGTCAATTCCATAGGCGAAAAGGAGTACTAGCATTGGTGTCATGGGGAAACGGTACCGAGCGTTCACAAAGAATGCGATCATGACCAGCGCGTGTATTAGCGCGAGCAGAATCGCGGGTCGGATATAGACCATGGTTTTCCAGGCCGGTATCATGAATGCGAGCGCTACAATCATTATCAATGGGAATCCAACAGTCAGCAACATGGCGAATATGGGCTGCACATTCCACAGGTATGGATTAAGCGGACGATTATTTCCCAATTCTCGCCAATTAAGCGTCGCGAGGAATTTTCGGAAGGTGAGACCTATCGCATCAACAGGATGGTCAATCCAGAATTTCAGGGCTCGTTGAGTGTAATGGCGCGAGATCTCGGCCTCAGATAGAGAACGTTCTTCGGTCATCTCAGCGCGATTCTCGACCTGTTTCTGTGTCCAATCGGCGCCGAAATCCGGATCGACGGCGTATGCTCCGCTAGCGGTTTCATGATTTCCGAGGAACAGGTTGATCCCACCTTGTGAGCTGATTGTCCAACCCGCTCCGGTGGTATGATTGTGTAGCACAATGGGTAGTATCAGGAGAAAACTCAGTGCTGCGGCGGATATGATGGTAACGCTCCGTCGTGATAACGGGACTCGCTGTTCTTTCCCGGTCCACCATACAGCCAGCGCGAGTACGGGGGCGAAAGCGAGTGCATTTGCGCGTAGTGCGATCTGCAGGGCGAACAACACCGCGAGCAGGACTACATGCAGCGTCCAATGTTTGCGTGCTGACCCATCAAGGAGCAGCAACAATCCGATCATACCTGATGTAAACAGGCTGGCGATCAGACCTTCGCCATCGAAATATATTGACGCACCATAGAGCGCCCAGGTCAAACCTGCGATCCAACCCGCACGATTACCCATCCACCTTCGCGCGAGTATAGCCAGCCCTCCGGCCATCAGCGAGCTGATGAGTACTTGCAGGATACGTATTGGCCAGAAGGTGTTCCCGAAAAGGTTGCCCAGCGCTGAAATCAGCCAGGGATATAGCGGGGCGCGAAAATAGGGCCCGTAAACTTGCGTTCCGCCGATCAAGGCGTCCGCCCAGTTTCGGTAGATCTCGGCGTCCATGCCCGGGCTGAGGAAGGTGGGTTCTTTGCCAGCGGCGAGGAGATAGAGTGTGCGTGTGATGAGCGCGACTATTACGCACACCACCGGGGCTTTCCAGGTATTCTGCTCTTCGTTGGCCGTCTGCACTGAATCCGCTCTGTTTCATTCGCCTGTTTGATGTCATCTGGAAGATCGTCGGCGGAGGACGGAAATGCAATGCGTTGGCCCTGAAAGGGCCATCTCTGACTAGCCCCACGTGTGAACGTGGGGTGACGAAGATCCTGCATATTTCGTTCCGCCCCTTCAGGGCGGCATTATGGGAAAGAAGGTGTGGTGGTTGTCGCCCTATTTCTCCGGGTTTACACCCGGAGCTATTCAGATGCGACCCCTTCGGGGTCAGTTAACTGAAATATTAAATATTAGAAATATTAGGGACAGACCCCTATTTATCGCAACATTAATCACAATCAATAGGGGTCTGTCCCTAATATATCATTTCTGCTGGAGTTTCAGTTGCAAACGCCAGGTGCGTCCCGGCATCGGCATACGCTCGAGCAGTTCGTAGCGCAGATCAGTGACGTTATCGACCCCTGTCGTAGAGGTGATCAATAGTCTCGACTCTTCTAATCGAACCTGCCACCGCAAGGCAACGTTTAATACGGTATACGGTTCCATCCCTGCACCGGTAGCACTTAGTGGATCGAGGTTGGATTCACGGCTGAACCTGCGTGAGGCGAATCTCATATCTGCCAGCAGATCGACCTGGGATGTTATGGTGACACTTCCCCCCAGGTTTCCGAACAGCTCCGGTTGAAACGGCACCCGGTTTCCATACCACGGTGAATTGGGTGTGGCGTTCAGCACATTCTGCCAGGTGAGAGCGCCGGTCACTTCTTTCAGCAGGAAATCAGAACGCCATGAGGTGGCTAGTTCAACGCCGTAGGCTTTTGCCTGATCAAGATTGTCAGGATAATACTGTCCTCGCCAGTTTCGTTGCCAGACTACCATGTTATTGGTGTTGCGCAGGAATCCTTTTAACGATCCGCTGAGGCGGGAGTTGACAGCCAGTGGTTGAATCCAGTTCAATCCACAGTGAACGTCCTGAACGCGCTCCGGTTTGAGGTTTGGATTGCCGAGGGCGAATACGGATTCGACCAGGAAGCGGTTGGTGAATGAGGGCAAAGCATAGGCAGAGCCTGCCCCGAGATCTGCGCTCCATCGTCCGGCTGACGGCACCAGCCGCAGTAGCAAACGTGCGCTGGGGAATGTTTCGCCATTCGTACTGAATGGAGCCTCGAATTGACCGACCGCGTCCTGCACATGGTCAAGTCGACCGTCCAGATGAGTTTGCAGCCTGAATCTGCTTCCACGCCAGACGACTTTCAGGCGTAATTCTTCGGATAGGGTGGAACGGTGAATTTGCCCACCGGTGCGGCTGACAGAAGCCGTCCCGAGTTTGTCGCGGCTCTCGAACCGTTCAACATCTGCCTTGCCGATCAACTCGCTACTCAGCTTCCATCTTCCCCGATCGAGAATTGGCACTGGATGCAGATAGCGTACGCCGCCCCGTACATCGCTGTCCGAAATATCTACCGGAGCGTGGAGGATTGTCATCCCGGTGCGTGGGTTGAACTGTTCACGTGGGTTGATGAATGTGCGTCTTCGTCCCGAGGCGAACATGGTCAGCCGACCGGAGTTCTGGGTGTGCAATCTCTGACCGATGTTAACCTGGGTCCGCCATGTTGTCTCGTTCAGTCGTGCCTCTGGTGTTGGCGGCTGATAAAGTGGTGATGGACTGCCGGCATCCTGAGCGTCGAAACCAGCGCTCACATCGATAAGCAGGTTTCTCCAGACCCTCTCACCGGACAGGTTGACTGAAATACGTTCGCGATCATTGTTGATCCGTGTTACTGCCTTGTCGGACTCATCTGTATACGGGAAGTCGCCATCAGAATTGAGATAGCGAGCGTGTACACTGAACCCGTAACCATCGGGTGAATGACGGTTGGCGCTGATGGTTGCGAGCGTTGTGTGGACAGATTGTCTTTCCACACTGGCTGCCCAGGCAGGTTGAGAGGTGTTGAAGTTTCGACGTGTCTGAATGTTGATTTTCCCACCTGGAGCTCCCGGCTGGCTGGCGGGATCAACGTCAATGTTTGCTATCGACCCCAGCGGGATAGTGCTGAGATCGACGGCATCACCCGATCCATCGTTGAGGGGGATTCCATCCACTTCAACGAGTACATGATTAGCTCGCGATCCGCGCAGGGACACCGTGATCCGTGACCCCGGCCCTCCACTCTGGAAGATTTGCACGCCGGGCAAATGACGGATGGCATCCGCCAGATCTGACCAGTTGCTGGATCGGATTTGGGTCTCAGTAATGCTGTAAACGTTGTCAACAGTGGGAATCAGCAGATTGATCGTGTCCAACGGAATTGGCTGAGGGTTAAGGGCGATGAGGAGACGAATGGCATCGCCTTCACTTAGAATAACCTGCCGCGATTCTGGATGATACCCGAGATGGCGGATGTCTAACCTGTATTCAGATGGGTGCAGATTGTGAAATTCGAACCGGCCCTCACTGTCTGAGCTGATGACCTGTTGACCGTCATTGAGCAGCAGGGTAGCGTTGGCGATGGGGAGTCCGGTGCTGGCGTCGAGCACCTGTCCGGCCATTGGGGTGGGCGTTGGTGCCAACGCTTGAGCGGCGTTCATATACACTGGTAACGTTGCCAGGATCAGGAATAATATGTGGCGCAACAGTTTCACTAGCGCACCTTCACCAAACGCAGGGTCTGTGAGAATTCTGGACATGTTACTCGCGCGAAAAAGACACCTGATGAGAGGTTTGGAGCATTCCACACGACCGGAGAACCTTGGTTAACGCTCAGCTCATCAACCAATCTTCCCAGACAGTCGAATATCTGAATTTGTCGGGCGTCTGGGGATACCTGAATCGCAATGACCGTGTTGAACGGGTTGGGCCATGCTTGCAGCTCACTTGCAGACAGGGCAGGTCGTTGCGGCTGTTGGTTGGAGTGCAGAGCGACGACAGCATCCAGATCGAAGGAAGGGCCGCCATCAGCGACGAGATCATCAGTATCCGTCAACCGCACGAAGCGGGCGACTTCAAGCCCGAGGTTTTCAAGGTCGAATGAGTCACCTCCGCTGTGATTCGGGTCAGTTGGATCGGCTTGACCATTCGTCGGAGAAACTCCCGCCAATCCGCTGAACGTGATTCCATCCCAGGGGAATTCATGCCAGCTGACGCCGTCTTCGCTGACCGCCACGAACGCGGTCTCCCTGAAAACGAACGAGCCGCCGTTAACGGTGAAGGCATTCTCAAACACGGTGAAGTCCGGGCCGGGACCGTTGACAATGCCGTCGCCATCGAAAAGGAGGGTGATGTACCCACCGCTACCGAGTGCGAGCAGCTGTTCAGGTGATTGTGAGGGGGCATTTACGCTGGCGGATGTGTCCGGTGGACCGAGGACGTTTTCCGGGAAATAATCCTGCCCGAATCCTGCGCCGGGTCCATAGCTGACCTCTATCACCTGATCCGCCCACGGGTCTGCAAACGCGAACATTGGCAGTATCAGCAGAAGGAGGGTGGCGTTGAGTTTGATGAATCGCTTCATGTTCACCTCACCAGCGTGATGCGTTGAGTCACAACTTGTCCATCCGCCTGCACAGCGATGAAATAGGTACCGGATGAGAGGTTCTGCGCATTAACCTGGATCAGGTGGTTTCCAGTGGATAGCATGCCGGAATGCAACAGACCGATCTGACGTCCGAGGAGGTCATACAGGGTGACTGTTGGGTTGCGTGGTCGGTCGAGGGTGAGCTCGACTGTCGCGCTGGCGTTGAATGGATTGGGCCAGGCTGGGGAAAGCTCGAAGGTTGTGGGAGCGAGCTGGAAGTCATCGGTGACGGACAAGTCTGCCATCTCATAGTAGACTAATGATGCGACCGCTCCGTCGAATGAAGAGATCGTCTGGTAGCCGGACCAGTCGAATGCATTGTATTGGATCGTGTTGGAAATGGCAGATCCGATGAAGATCCCATCGTTCCCGGCTGCCAGCGACCAGCCGCCTGAGAGGTTGGTCGGGACGGTATCATCCAGGGTCATGTCCGCAGAATCATACGCGTACATATAGGGCGGAATGTAGGCGTATTCGTCGCCACAGGCGATCTTCTCATTTCCATTTCCATCATTCATCGCGACGATGATACCGGGCGTACCTCCGAGGGCGATTGAGGATGTTTCCGGCTCGTTCATAACCGGGTCAATCCTCCAGGCTTCTCCGGTGATGTCGGCGTAGTCTCCGGTGCAGATAACGTGGAAATCCCCGCTCTGGTCAACGGTGACGGTTTGCGGATTGCGCCCGACCTGGATCGGATGTGGTGAGTTCAGCTCAGTGTCGAAAAAGTAGATCTGGTCGCCAGCTCCCAGCCCAGTCTCGGAAACGCAGACGATTTCGCCACTCACGGCAATTCCCTGTGGCATGTTGAGATCGGTGGCGGATGCAACCTGCTGGTAGTCGTTGCCAGCATCCAGCTTGATGACTCCATTGCCTTGTTGCAGAGTGACGTATACGTATTGTCCGAACCCCGCCAGGTCATAGGGGTTGCTGCCGTCCTCGAGCGGAACGATTGTCCAGTTGACTCCGCCACCGTTCTGGGTAACCTCAGTGATTTGATCGAGATTGGAAACCCATATGCTCGCGCCAGTTTCGGTTGACCAATCGTCTCCGTTAATGACGTATAGTCGATCCTGATAGATTTTGAGATTGTTGGCGGTAGGTGCCAGCTCTCCCAGCTCAAAGACCTGGCCAGTGCTCTGATTGAGGTAGACCAGTTCTTGGTCAAAGAATCCGATTATCGCGAAGACTCCCGGATCACTTTGGGCGTTGGAGACACCTGCGAGGATGAAAAGCAGCAAGAAGATGGTGGATAGACGGCGCATGAAAAAACCTCCCGTTTCGTTTAGGCATCGCCGGAACATGGGAGGGAATCAGGAAAAGCGGGTTAACAGGAGTCCGCTGGTCCGATCTCCCGTTACCCCGGGGAGGCCTGGGCCGAACCGCGTGAGCCGGTCTCCGGACTTGCGCATCATCCTTCCATGACGCCTTCCCAAGGACGCAGAAACAAATAAAATCTTTGTTTCATGCCTACCCCAGTGGCACTGATGTCATGGTCGTCCGCGCTTACCGTGGCGGGGGCCGCTCTCGATTTTAACGAGATTCCCGTTCACTCTTGCGGTATGGTCTAGATGTTTGTGAAGAGCCTGCAGCATTAACGCACACGAAGATAAGACAGAAATCATGGTTGAACAAACTCATCTTCAATAGTGAAGTCGATGCTAAAATCACAGTATCTTTTCTACTGCGAAGTTGGGTCAATTAGAAGGTTATCGGATGTAAACCTTGTAACAAATAGGCTTAGACTCCCCTTTGATACTGTTACTGCTCCTCGGGGTTTCTTATTGCTTGCGATTGAGTTAGCTTTGAACATCTTGGGAAACCGCTTCGCCTCCCTTTTCAGGGGGATCGAGGGCGTGGTACGTACTTGATTGTATCCACAGGGCAGATAAGAGGAGGTTGATATGCGTATTGTCATTAGTTTGGTTGTGATGCTGCTTCTTGCAGGTCTCGTGTTGGCAGAGATTCCGATCACGGATCAAGTGGGCATAGATATGAATATGCGTCCGCGTTTGATCGTCGATGGTCGTGACTTCAATTCTGACACCGGTTTATTTGATGGTGGCGACTTACGCACCATGATCGGTATCAACGTGATGCCGAACGATAACGTGCTGATCCGGGTTCGTTTCCGTGAAACTCGTTTCTTCGGTAACCAGGCTTCGCTTTCACCATCTGTGAATGATTTTGAGGCACAGGAAGCATACGGAAAGCTGACGAACGTTTTCGGCAAGCCAATGAGCTTCACAGTTGGTCGCATGGAGTATGAGCAGGGTCGTGGCCGGATTATGGGTAGCACCAGCTGGAGTCCATTCGGTCCTCGTACTTATGATGGTATCCGTGTTGGCTTCAAGCCGAGCTTCGGTTACTTCGAAGTCCTGGTAATTCGTGCTCTTGAAGCTGGTCGGACTGATGACAATCTCATCGTTGTCAGTGGTAATATGGTAGACGGCCATTTCCAGCCGATTTTCGTGGCTGACGTCGACAACATCGATTACGGTTTTGAAGATCTGAATCGTTTGTACACGATGGGTTTCTTCTACAAACGTATGATGGGCGACAACGTCAAATTCATGATGGACGCCGCTTATCAGATGGGCACCATGGCTGACCGTACGGTAGGTTCATACCTGATCGCTGCGGACGTCTACTACAAGTTCGACGGCAAGCTGAATCCATTTGTGGGTGTCGGTATTGACATGACATCGGGTAACAAGTGGGATGATGACCCGGCCAAGGAAGATAGCAAGCTGTTCAGCACTCCATACCTCCACGGTCATGGATTCCGTGGCCAGATGGATCTGATCGGTGAACAGCAGTTGGGTCTGATGGACCTGATTTTCCACTTGGGTATCAAGAGGGACTGTGGTTTGAAGGTCATGGCTGACTTCCACATGTTCAGCTACGCGAACGACAACGCCTACGTTGATAACAACGGCGATCTCGTGGAATACACAACTATTGGCCAGGAAATCGACCTGCATGTTGTCAAGACAGTGAACGAAAATGTCAAGCTGGACTTGGGCTACGGTGTATTCATGGCCAGTGACGACTGGGTACCGGATGGTGATGCAGCATCCTGGGGTTACGTAAGCTGGATCTTCAGCTACTAAGCTATTTGTATTAAGTTTTCAACCCGCGTTTGCTTGTGCAGACGCGGGTTTTCTGATCTGTCAATTTTCTGAATCGGGTCGTTCTTGGGGCACAATGAACACGACTGGAAGTGGAGTTTGCTGCTGCATGAGGTCGAATCCAAAGGCAGTAGAAACAGCGAAGGTGTAGCTGACTGTCTGTGCAATCTGCGGGTCACCGTTCTCTGTTGGTACCGCTTCAGATTGTCTTAGCAGCACGAAACGGCTGATTTCGCCAGCGGAGAAGCGATAGCTCATGGAAGCGTTATCGATATCCTGCGGAAGACGTTGCAATTGCAGAGTATACCAGTCTTGGGGCAGATAGATCTTATTGATCGCATTGGTTTTCAGGTAGGCGTTGAATCGATCGTTGAAATGGATTTCCAGGTCATTAGAGGGGATATCGTTAGTGACGGCGATGAACACAGCGGCATATCCGGCAGGTAGATCGTTGATTTCCATTTTCGGAATGCTTGGCTTCACAGCCACGCAGCTTGTCAGAATCAGAATCCCGATCATGACAATGGTAAGGCCGATGAAATGCCGCGCCAGATGTGTTTGCCTTCTCACTGTACCTCGTCCAAGCGTTCTATTGAGCTAAGTCAACCGTTGATCATTGATCGGCATTGACAGCGAGATAGAATCGTCCGATGCGAACATCGAATTTTTCGCTGCCGTCATCGATCATCTGAAACGTTCCCTCCATGGTGCCAAACTCTGTGTCCAGTGGGCAATAGCTGGAGTAGGAGAACTCCTCGCCGGGGGCCAGGGTGGGAGTGAAACCGACCACTCCGGGCCCGTATACCTCCTGCTTATCGCCATCCCCGTTGATGATAATCCAATGACGTTTCACCAACTGCACCTGACGGTCACCCTCGTTGCTGATAGTCACGTGATATGAGAATACATAGCGCAGACCTTCCGGGTTGGAGTGATCCGCCTCGTATTGTGGCTTGACCACAACCCGGATATCTCGGGTAACGGTGTCTGAAAGTGTGCTGGTAGACATGAAGAGTATCTCGTGAACCAGAATAAGTTAGGTATGCCATCACTTGATAGAAAGGGTCGAGCCCACATGATAGTGGGCTCGGTTCCAGATAATTGGTTGAGATGAATTACTTCTACGGATCAACGTTCCAGTTGATCAGTTTCACTTCATCAGCATGACTCGTGCAACCTTAGTAGTCTTTTCCCCAGCACTTTGATCAAACGCGGTCATCTGCAAAAAGTATGTGCCACTGGCGAGGTTATCACCGCTGAAAAGTGCTGAATGTTGCCCAGGATTGAGTTGACCATCTAATAAAACGTCAACCTCACGTCCGAGCACGTCAAATATTACCAGCTTCAGGTCTGATGTCCGGGCCAGGCTGAAAGAGATCCGTGTGTTCGCGTTGAAGGGATTTGGTGATGAGGTGAAATTAGCAATCAGGTTGCCAGATTCGGCTGCAACGCGAACTTCAGCCGGAGACACGTGAACATCACCCTCTGCGACTTGCACTCGATATACATAGGCGACATTCGAAGTTGCCGTCAGGTCAACGTAGCTTCCACCTCGAACAGGCTCGTTGTTCAGTTTCAGGAATGCACGTCCGCCGGTTTCCTTCCGATAGACATCGAAGCTGACATTCGCCGCCGGTGTCATGGACCAACTCAGGTACACTGCCTGGTGATCCCGTGTTGCGTTGAGGGTGATCGCGTATTGTTCATCAACCGGGGTGTTAAAGCCGGTATATTCAGTGAGAATACCGTACTGCAAGGATAGTTCAATGATCATATCAATGATCTCCTGATCCTCACCATAGACAGCCATCCAGGCGAGCCAGTAATCAATCTTCTGAATAGCCCACATTCGCGGCACGAAGCTGAAGGACGTCGTATCACCGTCAGTAAATGTGAATGGTCCATATGTAATCGAGGTATCAACACCAGCGAAGCTGGCAGAGAGTTCGATCATTGTTTCGCCGGGCTGGGTATACTGTCCACTGATCAGTAATTGGCTGCCGGCGAAGATTGAATAGGGGGCTGGTGGATACTGCTCAGTTATTTCAATTTCGCCCATGTCGAGTGTGACCTGGGTGAGTACGGGGCTGGAAAAACGCAGGAAAAAGAGTTCAATCTCTTCCGCCAGGTTGGCCAGGTTTTCTACTCTAAGCGAAAGGCCGGCGTTTTCCATTGCAATCAGCGCCAGAAAATCTAGAGCTGCAGCATTTCCCGCCGCGATGGTGAAAATGGAGGCGTTGATGGTGTTCGCCTGATCAATGTTCTCCAAGATATCCGGGAGATCCGTTTCTCCGGCAGTTGGCTGGCCATCGCTAAGGACCAGAATCTGGTTTGCCCGGTAGGGCGGAGCGTCCTGCTCCAGGGCTTGAAGCACCGCGTCGTTAAAATTGGTGCTTCCTGACGCGTTCAGGCTATTAATGAAATCTGTTGCCGCATCAATGTTGTTCTCGGTGGCAGGAATTGGGTTTTGTTGCCAGGCATAGACATTTCCATCAAATGCAATTATGTTGAAGAAATCATCGCTGTTCAAATGGGTAATACAATAGATGGCAGCTTCTTTCGCTTCTTGCATAGGCTGGCCGTTCATACTGCCGGATTTATCAATTACGAATGTGAAATTCTTTTGAATTATCTCGCTTGGTGCCACTTCACCGGGTTCAAGGACAACCAGTCCGAATCCCGGATCCAGCGAATCGACCTGTTTGTATGTCATTAACCACATGCCGACATCTTCCTGGTCTACCGTGATCAGAGTTGTCAGGTTGGCAAACGGCACTCCGGAACCAGCAACCAGGAATTGGAACTCATAGTCGGTGAGCAGCTCAAACTCTGCTGTGTATGGTGACACCTGTACAGCCTCTATCAATCGCTGTGATTGCCCGTGAACTTGAATGTTGAATGTGTCCACATCGCAAGTGAAGAAGTCGGGGTGATCCAGAGGGTAGTAAAGGGAATAGTCTCCAAACTCATAGTTCATCAGCTCGGTATATTCGAGCCGGATCTTTATCAACCCGCTATCCATCTCCGAAAAAGTTTGGATAAACGGATTGCTGCCCAGATAGTTTGCCAGGTAATAGGGTAGATCATCACCTCCAATTCCACTCTGTTGACCGGGTTCAAGCTCGAAGTAGTTTAACTCATCGTCGATCCAAATACCTAGGCCAGTAATAGATGCCCCTTCTGGTACCGGGTAAAAGTATGTCAGGTCGGGGGAATCCTCCGACTCTAACAAAAATGTGTGGTCGATGATTGTAATGGCAACTTGGTCAGTGATCTCAATTTCGACGTTTGTTTCCAAGAGTGGAAGATATTCATCGCCCTGAATTGGACCCTCCAGCATCAGCGCGTCGGCGAAACACATGGTAGAGCAACTCATGATTGAAAGAATCAGTACTGGTAGTAGAATGCTACGCATGATAACCCCCTGTCAATGAAACCGTTGAAGACCTTCGATTTGGGTAGGACATGACTATCTAATAGCAACTAGCAGACCAAAAATAAGGGAGGGGTCACATTATTCTAAAGGTGGATATAAACGAAGATTACCGATATAGAGGTAGATTGACACAAAGACAAATCATGCATTATCTGCAAACAGTTTACTCGTGCTGCATGAAGACGAAGTATAGAACATCGATTTCACGAAACAGCAGCGAGCGGCAAAAGCTCCCGAAGGAGCTTCTGCTGTACAAGTTTCATTCAGGTCTGCGTTCATAGTGGAAGCGCGGGTACTGACTAATACATACTCGTTTGATTGTTGTATGCTGACCAATTGTGTTTGCCGCTCTGGACGGCACCGAAACAACTCCATAAGCACGGGTTCAAACTGGTAACTTTCGTGCTGGACTGCCTACTGCGCATAGAATCAGGGAAAACAGGTCCGTATACGTGCAATAGTTGCACTGATTCTGGAATCTGCGGGGGAAGTACTCGCATAGCTCCCCTCCCTGTGAGATTACGATCTCCATCACTCAATATGATACCCATGATATAGACTGCCACTAACATGTTCATTGCTTACAGCTATTCAATTGGCAAAGGGTGGGCCAGTTCGGGAGAGTAGAGCTCCAGGTACGCGCAGAATATGCGTTATCCAATATCTCGTGAACTAGTAAAAGTAGTTAAACT
The DNA here is from genome assembly GCA_913009835.1 of uncultured bacterium. Classification (GTDB taxonomy): domain Bacteria; phylum Electryoneota; class Electryoneia; order Electryoneales; family Electryoneaceae; genus BMS3BBIN04. Next base: position 10,529 of record CAJVXH010000021.1, on the reverse strand, counting down.
ATTAATAATATGCAGTTTATCTCAGTCGCTAACTGTCTCTCAGCAATGGACGCCTCTCGGAGAAGTGTAGTCGCCAGATGCCAATGGGAAAAAGGGTTTATCTCTGAGTCGTGCATATTATGCAATAATGGACGAATTGTCTGCGCAATAATAGATGCTGAACGAATGGCTGGCATAATATGCACTGCCAGTGCAGTAGGGAGAGTGTACTCGGTCTTTGATGCCCAAAAATTTCAACTGAATGCTTGCCTGCAGGCCGCTTGAACCCTACCCTTGAAGCAGCAATCGGGATGATCCGGTTATCCAGTTAACTCAGCTATGATACATGCCCCTGTGACCCGCCGTCTTTTTGGCGGTTCGCAGGGATCATCCAACGACAGTACTGAGTTCTGAGAAATCAGTCAGGCACCTTGTAACTTGCGGATCAACCCTGTTATCGCCTGCGGCGGTAACAGGGGTATATTCATCGTCGGATAATCCACGACATAAATGTCGTGGGCATGACACCACCTCAGCTGAGTTAACTGGATAACCGGACGGGATGAAGTGTCGGACAGATTCAAGATTAGGTACGGGCAGCATTTGCCATAGTGAGATTCAACCGTCGATCACAATAGGGGGTTAGTATATGGATGCGATCCTGTTGATCTTTTTTGCTACGGTTCCCTGGATCATATGGGTGCTGATCTATTACTTCCGCGAAATGAGGAAGGAGCGTGGATGAGCACGACGATCTTCATTGTCATCCTCTACTTCCTCGTATTGTTGATACTTGGAGTGATTGCCAGTCGCAAGACGTCCTCGGTTGCAGAATTTTTCGTCGCGGACAAGAGTCTCGGTTTCTGGGTGAGTGCATTCAGTTCACGTGCCACCGGCGAATCCGGCTGGTTGTTGTTGGGCTTGACTGGCATGGGCTGGGCGGTTGGGGTCAACGCCTTCTGGGTGCTTCTCGGGCAGGTGATGGGGGAGACCTTGTCATGGATCTATGTGGCGCGACCGTTTAAGCGTTTGACCGACAAGTACCAATCAATCACGATTCCTGATTTCCTCGAATCCCATTTCAACGATACTCGTCATATCCTCCGTTGGATCAGCACCGTGGTCATAATCACCATGGTCACGGCCTACCTCGCCGCTCAGTTCACGGCGACGGGGAAAGCGTTCAATGCCTTTCTCGATCTCGATTTCAAGACCGGTGCGATGCTCGGCGTAGCGATTGTCCTGTTTTACACGATGATAGGTGGTTTCCGTGCGGTTGCCTGGTCGGATATGTTTCAAGGGGCGATGATGCTGTTGGGGTTGATCGTCGTTCCGATAGTTGCAGTAATTGCCACTGGCGGCGTCTCGGGATTAGTTGGCAGTTTGACCGACACGAATCCGGGAATGCTGAAGGCGATGGGCGTAAATGGTTGGAGCATGGCTGGATTGCTGACGGTGCTGGGTTTTGTGGGGCCGGGTTTCGGTTATCTGGGCAGCCCACAGTTGTATTCACGTTTCATCGCGGTTTCCCATGAACGCAAATTGATCCCGGGCGCGGTAGTGGCGGTGCTTTTTACAATTATCACCTCTGGTGGGGCGATCATCGCGGGCATGGCGGGTCGGGTGCTGTACCCTGTGCTGGAGGATCAGGAGGCAATCTTCCCACTGCTTTCCAATGACTTGTTCGGTCCGATCATGTCTGGGGTTTTGATCGCGGTGGTGTTGGCGGCGGTCATGAGCACGGCGGATTCGTTGTTGATTCTGGCAGTATCTAGTGTTGTGCGAGACGTGTACCAGCGGATTTTCCGTCCGGAAGCGTCGCAGAAGCGTGTAGTGATGTTGAGTCGCATCCTTACGTTGGTGCTGGCGTTAGTTGCACTGGGATTCGCTCTGCTGGAAGTGCGTTTGATATTCTGGTTTGTGTTGTTCGCCTGGGCGGGAATCAGCAGTGCGTTCTGTCCGGTGATTGTGCTGTCGATATTTTGGAAACGGTTGACGTTAAAGGGTGCGGCTGCGGGTATGGTGACCGGATTTGTAACTGCGATAGTCTGGAAGATCACGCTGGGGCATGTGTTGTACGAGATGATCCCGGCGCTTTTACTGGCGACATCGGCGGCGATAGTGGTGTCCCTATTGGACTCCACACCAGAAGGAGAGACCTCTTGAGCATTCGTAAGTGTAAAGTAAGAGCAGAAATAACAAGATATTAGTTCGACATTGTGGGGAATTGTATTGGCTGATGAATTCTCCTAAGGCGCTTGGTATCTGGTGTTTTGAGGGTATAAGAACTATAGCTTGGGTCTTAATTCAAAATCTGACTCAAGACCGGAGACCTTTGTAGGTATCCGGTTAAAACACTGGAGGGAAAGTAGATGGAAGATGCACTACCAACCATGACAAAGTTCATGCAGGTAATATATGACGGCGCAGCGTTGTACCTGCCCAAGGTCGCGCTCGCCCTATTGACATTGATTGTCGGTTTCTGGATCATTGGCGCGATTCTGAAGGGGATGCGCAAGGGTCTGGACGCCCGTCAGATGGACCCGTCGCTGGGCAGGTTTCTGGCGAGTGTGATTGGGGTGTTGCTGAAGCTGACCCTGCTTGTTATGGTCGCGTCCATGGTCGGGATCCAGACAACCTCGCTTGTCGCCCTGGTCGGTGCCGCCGGTTTGGCGGTAGGTCTGGCATTACAGGGCACCCTTGCGAACTTCGCGGGTGGTGTGTTGATCCTGATGTTCAAACCGTTCAAAGTTGGTGATTGGATTGATGCCCAGGGTTATTCGGGTACGGTCAATGAGATCCAAATCTTTCAGACTGTTCTGAAAACGCCGGACAATAAAACCATCATCATTCCAAACGGTTCCCTGTCGAACGGTAACATCACCAATTATTCGTCCGAACCCCTACGCCGTGTCGATTTCAATTTCGGTATTGGCTATGGTGATGATATTTCCAAGGCTAAAGAGGTGTTGCTTAAGATCGCGAACGCTGACAAGCGTGTCCTCCAGGATCCATCGGCGCCATTTGCCGGTGTGAAAGAACATGGCGATAGTGCGGTGGTGATAACGTTGCGTGTGTGGGTAGATGCAGGGGACTACTGGGGCCTGTACTACGATTTTATGGAAACGGTGAAGGTAACCTTTGATGCTGAAGGTATCTCGATTCCCTACCCTCAGCAGGATGTTCACATGCACAACGTGGGTTGATCGACGGTAGTGCGTGGGAGGTAGTGCGGTGGGACACTTTGTCCTCAAAGTGTCCCACCGATCTCTGTATCACAGGGACACTTAACGGAGTAAGTGTCCCTTTTCAATATATGCGGCCCGACTAGTTACTAATCGGGCTTTGTCGTGTTTAGCCATGTGGCCTGATTTGCAACGCAAGTCAGGTTTCTCGTACTATCATACTTTGCAGCTACTGTGGTAAGAGATACCCTACTTGCGTAGCAAGTCGGGCCACTTGTCCGCAAAAGACAAAGGGCGGTTGCTATGAACACAGCACTCCAGAAAGCAGAAAACCTGTATTGGCCGGGTCGATGGCAAGAAGTTGCAATTGAGTTACATGACGCCGCCATGTGCCTGTGGCTACGTTGCAATGAAAGTTCAATCACCTACCACGGTAAAGAGTCCGATAAATCAAAAACCGCAATGTCACGCCCATTCGCCCTTCTTGCTACGTTTGCACTTGAAAACATCATAAAGGGCATTTTGATCTACGAGCGTGAGATCAATATCACTGAAAATGGCCCGACGCTTAAAGGTCATAGCAAGCATAAGCTCGACCAGATGGCTGCAAAAATATCTGGGTGCCAGTTGACCACTCAAGAGACGGAATTACTGGAAATGCTCCAGTCAGGTTCAAATTCATGGACACGTTATTTCCATGGAACACGCCCGAATGACGTTAAAGAAGAATACGTTCTACAGCAACATGTAGACACATTTGATAGTTTGTACAACAAGTTCGAAGACTATCTCTTGCCTTTGCTGGAACCACCTGGATGGCAAGGTCCGAGCGGAACCAATTATTCTATGGAAACAAACAAGAATCACGCATTATCCAATCGCATCCCACTCTATCGGACTAAAAGCTGACGAGCTCAACCAAGTGCGATCACATAGGCACTGACCCCGGTTTCACGAAACCGAGTTACATTGAGCCAACTACGATTGGGCCGCGGAAGCGAAGCCCCGCGACGTGAAAGGGTCACTGACCCTCTTGCCCACTCCCTCCTGATTTCTCCATCTTTGCCACATGGTAAAACTCACCGATCCCGTGCTTGTTCATCTGACCGACCAGCTGCAAAAATTCGCAGATGAAAAGGGCTTTTTACTTTCGCTTGACCCGATCCAGTACGGCGTCAAGCTCTGTCTCAGCGATCCCAATCTTCCCGACGACAAGGGCAAACCAGGCACCGCGCGTGGCGTGCTCTATCATAGTGTGAAGAAGAAGCGTGTCAGTTGGGTGCCGGAGGGGAAGTCGGACAGTGTCCTCGGGCCGATGCTGAACGAGCATGTGCAGGCGTTGGTGGGTGCGCGTGAGGAGAAATCTTCGTCAACGAAAGATCGCTCGATTGGTGCGACCGAACGGAATTTGAAATGTTGGGTTGGCACGGACGAGACGGGTAAGGGTGATCTGTTCGGTCCGTTGATAATCGGTGGTTTCGTCGCTGACAGGCAGATCGCGAAGGCGCTCAAGGAGATGGGCGTCCGTGACTCGAAAGAGTTGAAACGTGGGCAAATTGAGCGGTTGGCGACGCAGATCTACACCAAGTGGGAGGATCGTTGCCACATCGTGATGATCTCGGTGAAACGTTACAACGAGATGTATCCCGGTTTCGAACGGAAGGGCGGAATCAACGGTCTGCTCGGCTGGGGTCATGGGACAGCGATCAAGGACGCGGTAAGTGGATCGCATCCGATTGAGGGTGCGGTGGTGGATAAATTTGGCGGCGAGCATCGGCTCAAGCCCTATATGAAGGGTGTGGATGTTCCGTTGATCCTGCGTTCCAGGGCGGAGTCGAACATGGCGGTGGCGGCGGGTGCTATCTTGGCACGTGCCAAGTATGAGTGGGCGATGGACGCGATGGAGAAACCGTTGGGATTCCGTCCCCATGCGGGCGCTGGATCACCTGCGATGGTGGATTTGAAGCGTTTGGCGAAGGAGAAGCCGGACGATATGGCGTTGTATGTGAAGATGCATTTCAAGCCGGTGCAGGCGGTTAAGTTGTTATCTTAGAGTGGAATGCTGAAGTAGGGTGTTTTGGGGACACTTTGTCCTCAAAGTGTCCCCGGTAATTGGTCGTCATCCTGACGCCGAAGGCGAGAAGGATCTCGGTTTTGACCTTCGGATAATCCGCGCTTGCAAGCAAGCACGGGCCTGTATCCACGGACTGAAGTCCGTGGTAAGTATATTTTCAGGACTCAGGACTCAGGACTCAGGACTCAGGACTAACAGTTGGATGATCCCTGCGAACCGCCATAAAGACGGCGGGTCACAGGGGCAGATATCTATAACGAGCGATAAATGCGTGTATTCTGGGTAACAGGTGAGAGTTCGGGTGACCGTCACGCGGCACATCTGATCCGTGAGCTGAAGCAATTGCAGCCCTCATGGACACATGGCGGCATGGGCGGCGAGGCGATGCGTCATGAGGGCGTTGAGCTCACCGCTGATCTCAAGGAAGCGGCGGTGATGGGGTTGACGGAGGTTATCCGTCACCTGCCCCGTTTGTTCAGACTCCGCAACCGTCTCATAGATGCCATTGTTCAGAGTGGCACGCAGCTGGTGGTATTGGTCGATTTCCCCGATTTCAATATGAGTGTCGCACGTAGTTTGCGTGTTCGACTGGGGCGTCAGATCCCGATTTTATATTATGTGAGCCCGCAGGTGTGGGCGTGGCGACGGGGACGGATCAAGACCATCGCCAGGCTGGTTGATGCCATGGCGGTGTTGTTCCCGTTCGAGGTGGATGTTTACCGCCCGCAAGGGTTGGAGACCGTCTTTTATGGTCATCCTTTGGTGGGGGAAGTTGTGCCGTCGGCATCTGAGAGTGAATTACGAGCGCAATTCGGACTGACTGGCGACGAACAGGCGGTGGCGTTGCTGCCCGGCAGCCGGACCCAGGAGATTGGGCGTCATCTTCCTGTTCAATTGGCGGCTGTGCAGAAGCTGCGGGCACGTTTGACCGAACCGGTGAAAGTATTGCTCGCCCGCGCCAACACGGTTGACCATTCGATGTTGGCACAGATGGCAGCCGGAACGCCGGATGTTGAGATTGTGGACAATGCGCGTGATGCTTTATCGGTAGCTCGAGTTGGCCTGGTGAAATCTGGCACCTCGACGGTGGAAGCGTTGCTGATCGGGACGCCCTACACGGTGATGTACATCGTCAGCCCGCTGACATATCAGATAGCCAAATTGCTGATACGTGGGGTGAAGCATATTGCGATGGTGAATGTGTTGGCGGGACGTGAGATCGTCCCGGAACGGGTGCAGGACGCCGCGACACCGGAACGGTTGGCGTCTGATCTCGAACAACTTTGGGATGGTGAAGGCAGAGAGCAGCAGCAGAAGCGTTTGGCCGAGGTGGCGGCTTCGCTGGGCGAACCAGGCGCGACGAAACGTTTGGCTGCCTGGATCTCTGAAAGGTTCAACAAGTGATGTGTTGAGTCGTGCCCCAGACATTTATGTCTGGGATTTACTGGAGTTTTGAAGGATGGACGACCCCAGACATTTATGTCTGGGATTACTGGAGCTTTGAAGGATGGACGACCCCAGACATTTATGTCTGGGATTACTGGAGCTTTGAAGGATGGATGACCCCAGACATAAATGTCTGGGGCACATGAACATGTGAATACTCGACGAAGGGCCTGAATGCCGAATAAGACCCCGTAGTCAGAAGAACATACATTTGCTCGCGATCTTGGGTTGTTCGATGCCAACATGATCGACGTCGAGGCGATCATCGGTTCTGCGAAGGGACCATTATTCGGCACGATGTTGTTTGGTGAGATCCCGGAGAAGGTCGCTCGTTATTCGCCGACCTCGGTGTTAGTTGTCAAGAAGTACGAAGGTGTGGTAAAGTCGTTTATGAAACGGGTGTTTGGGTGAACGAACGTTTACAATACATGTTTGCGGATTACGTCGCTCCCTGGTTGATACGCGGGTTGGGGAGTTCGCTTAGAATCCATCAAATCGATGCCCATAATATTGAGGCGGCACGCGATGAACGAGGACACCTGCTGTTCGCTTGCTTGCATGGGCGAATGTTCCTCCCGGTCTGGCATCACCGGAAAGAGCATGCTACGACGCTCGTCTCGCAAAGTCGTGATGGAGAAATTGTCGCTCGACTGGTGCACAGGATTGGGCACAACACTGTGCGTGGCTCGAGCACACGGGGTGGACGTGAAGGCTTACGTGCTATGGTCGAAGCGGGGAAAAGCAATAGCATTGCGATGATGGTTGATGGACCTCGCGGCCCGCGTGAAGACCCGAAAATGGGCACCATTGCCCTGGCGAGGTTAACCGGGATGTCCATACTTCCGACAGTTGGATCAGCGTCTGCCAGTTGGGAATTTGGCTCGTGGGATGCTTTCCAGTTGCCGAAGCCATATTCGCGGGGCTTCATATTGTACGGTGAACCGTTGGTGGTGGCGAAATCGACGAAAGGCGAAGAGGCGATGGAGCAGGTACGGCTTGAATTGAAACGTCGCTTGATCGAGCTCCGGAAACGGGCGGATCGAATAGCCAGCGGGGAGGAGGAGGGATGAGCACTCCTGCAAAGTTGTGGTCAATGCTCGCTCCGGCATCAGTTCTTTTTGCTGCGGGAACGGTTGTTCGCAATGCGATGTTCGACAGTGGCTGGCGCACAATTGAGCGCACGAGGGCGAAGGTGATTTCGGTCGGTGGTATCATGGCGGGTGGTAGCGGGAAGACACCGATCACCCTCGACATCGTCCGTTGGCTGGTATTCAAACTGATCCCGCTCGATGAATGGAAGCCAAACGATTACCCGGTGGTGATTGTCAGTCGAGGTTATGGGCGTAAGAGTAAGGGCGTGAAGATCGTCAGTGATGGTACGAAGGTGTTGGTCACTGCCGGCGAAGGCGGGGACGAGCCGGTGATGATGGCTCGTTCGTTGCTCAACGATCCACGACGAACGGTGTTTGGAGCGACGCGTGGAGTGCCGGTAATCGTTGCCGAAAGTCGGGTGGAGGGGGTTGAGGAGGCGGAACGTCGTTTCAATGCTAAAGTGTGCGTGTTGGATGATGCTTTCAGCCATCGTTTCATCGCTCGCGACCTGGACATATTGATCATCAACGAGGATTTGCCTGAGTGGTGGTGGCGTCCCCTGCCGGCCGGTCGGATGCGGGAGAACCTTTCATCGGTTAAACGTGCGGATTTCATCGTGTATTCGGGACGAAAGTATAACCCGGTGTTGCGTGAGAGATTGGGAGAACTGACGGGCACTCCTGAAGACAGTGCTACTGTCCGTATTGAGCGCGATTGCTGCAAACAGCTTGGGGGGTCGCGGGATGGTTTACAGAGTTCGCTGATGGGAAAAAGGGTAGTCCTGGCGACTGGGATAGCTCGTCCGGAACGTTTTCTTGAGTCAATCGACAGCAGGTCGGTAACTGTGTTGGATACATTGGCAATGCCGGATCACACTCCCTGGACCTATTCCCAGCGTGAGCGTGTCTTCGAACTGGCGCGGAGCTGTGGTGCCGATGCGATTGTGATTACTGGCAAGGATGCTGTAAAGTGGCCGGATGAGGAGTTTGATCCTCCGGTGTACATTCAGGATGTGAAGTTGCGGTGGAGTCCTGAAAGGGAGCGAGTCGAGCATGCAACTCTGGATCCTTCCCCACCTCCGGCGAATCCGGTGTTGCTTGAGAAGGTGCGCCGGGTGTGGGAGTCCGCAGAAGAGTGAGCTTGCACGGAGTACGCTCTGGCCCTACCTTTCTCTGCTACCCGGCGTGGTATTTGACGAGGGTAGCTTCAGGTTTGTATAATGTGTTGCATGTAGCTGATGCAGTAGTATTTATGCCCTGTCCCGGCCCTGTAGATGTAATAGCTTGGGCCCATAGCTCAGTTGGTTAGAGCCACCGACTCATAATCGGTTGGTCCCAGGTTCAAGTCCTGGTGGGCCCACACCCGCCGGATGGGGTTGGATGTCAGGGAGTACAGGCTGAGGTCTTATTGACCATGCCGATGGTAGATACCTTATTGTGTGAGGACGCTTCATTGATTGAAGTGGATGTGCAGAAACAACCGGCCTTGATGTGGGGAGTGGAGTTTTCACGCCCTGGCCGATCAAAATACTATTACGCGTGCTCCGGTCAATAAGACTCGGGCACGTTTTTTATTCACCGTGGCGATAGCCACACAGCGAAGGGATCAGAATTCATGCCAGGCGTTGATGTTGCGAAAGAGCTTCGCATGATAGCACGGCTTCAATCCGTGGACAACGATCTCCAAGATCTTGAGGCCGAGAAGGGCGATTTGCCGATGCAGATCGAGACGATCACGGAAGAGAACGAACGTCTCGGGAACAAGAAGTCTGAGCTGGACACTCAGCTTGCCGAAGTGGAGAAGAAGAAGCGCGAGAATGATGGCGCGGTTCAACTCCAGAAAGTCAAGTTGGAGAAGTACCAGGGTCAGCTTTATTCGGTGACGACCAACCGTGAGTATGATGCGATTAACCAGGAGATCGAAACCTGTCGGTCTCAGATTGAGAGCATTGAAACGGCCCAGATCAACCTTCTCAGCGAAGAGGAAGCGATCAAGAGTCAGATAGTTCCGATTGTTTCTCGTGTTGAGAACTTGCGTACAGATCTTACGGAACGTGAAGAAGAGCTGAAGGGCAAACGTGCTGACACCGAATCGGAAGAGTTAGTGCTGGTACATGAACGCGAGAAGTTAGCGGTCAGGATCAAGAAGCCGATCATCGCTCACTATGAACGTATCCGTGATGCACGTGGCGGCATAGGCGCAGCCAGATTGTACGGTGGAGCTTGTGGTGCGTGTTTCGCTGTGATTCCACCTCAGCGTCGCACCGAGATCCGTAAGATCACAGACATTGTACTCTGCGAATCCTGCGGGGTGATTGTGCTGCCGGAAGAGGAGCACATGCCAGAGATCGAAGCCGAAGAGCTCTAGGGTTAGTTCGGTTTCGTATGGCAGTTTTTCGGGGATAGTGGGTTTCTCTGTCTTGTTGACATGATGACGTAAATATTTCGTTGGGGACATGGCAGATGCCGTGTCCCTTTTGTTTTTGGGATCTGAGGTATGGTCTCAAATCCATATTCACGCCCTCCAGATCGTGCTTGCTCCTCAATCGCGGATAATCCAACGGTGGTTGACTAGATGCCCGCGCAGGACGTTCCCGGCGCGGAATATATCACAACCGTTTGCCTCTACTTGCTCGCATCCGGTTATCCAGATAACTCAGCTATGATATATGCCCCTGTGACCCGCCGTCTTTTTGGCGGTTCGCAGGGATCATTTAACGACTGTCCTGAGTCCTGATAAATCAAACAGGCACC
>CAJVXH010000020.1 GCA_913009835.1 uncultured bacterium | reverse complement strand
GAGACCACATGACATGGCTCGTGTGCTCTTCCGATCTATAAGTTTATTTTTTTTTTTTTTCAAGCAGAAGACGGCATACGAGATATATCAGTGTGACTGGAGTTCAGACGTGTGCTCTTCCGATCTCGTATTCACCGTCGGTTTCTGAAAGTCCAGGATGATGAGCGTCACCCCAGTTGAAATCTCCGAGCATCTCTTTGGATTCGTTGTCGAAGCCATATCCTGTTCCTGGATAGGGGCTGAATACGGGGATGGTGCAGATATGACGCATCGAAGGAACACCCGCCACGAAGATCTGACCACTGTGCCCACCTGAATAGAAGAGGTAATACTCGTCGAGATCGCCTGGTGCGACGTATGTGGCCAGCGCTGCCGAGGTTGCACCCGATCCAGATGTACCGCCGCCGCGTCCACCGCGTGACGGTTTCTGCGCGCAACCGATCATCCCTGTCGCAAACGTGGCGATCAGCAGGTACGCGATCCATTGAGTCCACAAGACCCTGTTCTTCATCCTTTACCCTCCCTATGTGTTACTATCTTCAGTGTTTGCTTTGATGTTGTTTGTTGGAGTCAGTCACACTGTTGGTGCTGTCAGGTCACGTCATCCTGAACTGGCACGTCATCCTGAACTGGCACGTCATCCTAAGGATCTCGTTGTTATCGCCTTGTAAATGAACAAACTGCTAGATCCTTCACTTCGTTCAGGATGACACATAATTAGCAATCTATTACTAATCATTACTACTCATCTGGTTCTGTTCACTTCTGTTCTTAACGATGTCGTAAGCCCTGTTGATTTTCTCAACAGCTTCCCACTTTTCCTCATCCGTCAGTGGGATCTGGCTACCCAGGATTATCTCCATGGTGCCGGTTGGGTTAAACAGGAACTCTTCGACCGTTTTGTTGAACCGTGTTCGGACATCGTCCGGAGCCCATGATAGGTCCGGACCCTTGTTGGTGGGCGATTCGATGTCGAACGCTTCAATGCTGTGGCAAATGAAACAGGAATGCTCGAAGAAGAATGCGCCGTCGCCGTCACGCATCTTCCGTTCCCGTTCGATCTCTTCCGCCGTCATCTCGTCCTGCAGGTCAATGCCCGGCATGTAGTCACGTGGCAAGTCGCTGTTGTCTTTCCAGCTCATCACCAGCATGGATAGGGCAATAGCATCCCTGGTCTGGAAATTCATGTCCGGCATGATTGTGCCGGGAACAATCGTCTCCGGGGATTTGAAATGTCTGATGTGCCAGTTGAAAATGGTCAGTTGATCTGAGACGAGATTCGAGAAATCATACCCTTCCGGGTGTTTATCACCCTCGTTGGTCAGCTCGGGCCCGAGAATGCCACCATCGCCGCCGATGATGTGACAAACCTTACAGCCTTTCTGATGCATCAGGTTTTTACCATGGTTGATGAAATCGAGTCCAGCTGTATTTCGTTCGTAACGGTGGCAGTAGTTGCACTGGATTTCGTGCATCGGAACGGGATTACGAACGTCGTATTCCGACCCGATGATTGAGCTGAGCAGTGGTTGTTCCCAGTGCTTGATGAAGCCATGAGCTTCAACAGTTGTCAGGGCAAATCCCTGCCCGCCGTGGCAGATGGTGCAGCCATAGTCTTCCAGAGGATGATCCCTGAACATCTCCAGGTCCGGGTGAGTTGCCCACGGCTGCTCTAAATCTTCCAGACCCGGCCAGGTAATGCCCAGGTGGCAGGTGGTGCAGCGGTCTACCCGGTCCAGATCCTCCACCCATATCTGCTGGATACCGGATGGGACCGATGCTGCATCAACATCCCCAAAATTCTCTTCCAGGATATATCCGAACTCGGACTGGTAGTATTTCCATTCCGGAACGTTTTCACGCACGTACACCGCGCCGATAGCGACCACCGTGATCACGGCTACGATCAGCAGCATGAAGAGTTCGCGTTGTGGTATTGCTTTCCTCATCTCTGCCTCAGTAGGTGATCGGGTGATGTGGCCAGGCTTGCCATGGCCAGTAGAAGTCCCAGTTCGGACCACGAAGGGCGGTGCCGATGTAAGTCAGAAGCAGGAATCCGATAATGAATGCACAGAACGTCGCGATGGACGCATAGCGCGTCGACTTTGAAACCTTCGACACTACCAGGAACAAGGCCGCAAACAAGACCAGCAGCAGAGAAGCAGGGTTCACGAAATCGAAGAAGAACTGACTTTCAATTCCGCTGAACAGTTCACGTGTTGGCAGCAGCAGGGCGAGGGTTACGCAGAACGCGGTTGCGATCAGACCGTAAGCAAAGCCGAGCAGACCGAAATTCCGTCCCCGGCTGTCGGTGAACCACAATCCCAGCCCCTTCTGTTCGCGATCAATAAACGGAATCGAGGCCAATCCAAGGACCGCGATTCCGGGAATCAACACACCACCCATTAGCGCGGAATAACCAACCAGCTCCTGCAATCCGAGGAAGTACCACGGTGCTTTTGCCGGGTTCGGGGTCACTTCCGGGTTGGCGGCCGCTTCCAACGGCGCTTGGAAAACGATGGACAGGATTATCGAAACTGCCAGTGTCGAGAGGACGACCAGGAGTAATCGTGTCGTGAGGAACGGTGACGATGGAACCGAGTTGCCATCATTCAAGGTGGTCGGATCATTGACCGCGACGCTGGTCCCCTTTGCGATGCCGAGTATGCTGTAAGTCTTGGATTTCTTGGGGATCTCAGGTGGATTATCAGCGGCATATTTTCGAACCTGGTCGACGACTGCCAGCCCGCCATCCTTGCGTATGCGCCACATGTGCCAGGCGGTCAGAGCAAACAGAATAATCGGCAGGAAGAAGACGTGCAGGACATAGAACCGGATGAGGGTGTTCTGACCGATCTCAGTTCCGCCGAGCAGGAATTGACGAATCTGCTCTCCCATCAGCGGCACAGAGGCCGCGATGTTGGTCCCGACCGTAATCGCCCAGTATGCCAGTTGATCCCAGGGCAGCAGGTAACCGGTGAAGCTCAGCAATAATGTGAGCACCAGCATCCCCACGCCCATCACCCAGTTCCAGGGGCGCGCTGATCTGACCATGCTCCCAGCCTTGTAGGCGCCGGTCAGGAAGACACGGAACATGTGCAGGAAGGCGAAGGCTACCATGAGATGGGCGGTAACCCGGTGCAAGCGTCTCAGCAACCATCCGAAGCTGATAGCGAATTCGATATCCTTGATGCTCCAGTAGGCTCGTTCAACGGAAGGCACGTAGAAGAACATCAGGATGACCCCGGTGACGGTCAGAATAATGAACAGGGTCAGGGTGATGGTTCCCAGGTACATCGAAGACATGAGTGAGAGTGATCTCAAGGATATCCGGTGTGGGAACCAGTGCAACAGGAAGCTGGATACTACTGCGCTGCCAGCCTCACGGTTTGACTCAGGCCTCCACGGCCAGAGCAGCTTGTCCAGTATGGATGTTTTAGGTAGAAGGTTCATCAGACCACCAGCCTGAAGTCGCGATCGACTTCTGTTGCAATATCTACTATCAACTGGCCATCATCCTGGGCAAGATCCAGACGATGCCATTTCAATGGTCGCGGAGCTGGACCAGCGTAGTTGGTGCCTTCGCCGTGGAATTTCGAGCCATGACACGGACAGAGAAATTCACCGGTTTCGGTGAATTCTTTGCCACGGACGGTGATCTGTTTTTCCTGGTTGAAAGGTGAAAACTTGACCGTGCATCCCAGATGGGTACATACACCCGAGATCGCGAAGAAACTATTTCCCTGTTTGAATATGTACAGCTTGTGCTCTTCCAGATATGAGACGCCCGACTGGAAATGGTTGGGATCACCGATCTTGAAGCGTTTCGGTGGTTCGTACAGCACATTGGGAATCAGTGACTTGAGCACGACCCACAATCCGCTGAACAGGCTCAGTCCGATGAAACCGACGGACAGGCGTCCCAGGAATGTTCGTCTTGTCTGGGTAGGGTTTTGTTTTTTGTCGTTCACTCTACTGTCTCCACGAAATTAAACCTTTCCATGGTCATAGCTTCAGTGGGACAGCGCTGAGCACATAACCCACAACGAATACAGGCCGTATCATCTTTGAGCAACACGGTCAGTTGATCACTCTCGGCATCGATGCCGTATGAATCCAATGCTATTTTCTTCTGATCTTCAGGCATGTCCACTTCATCGATTGGAACGAAGTGCAGACATTTCTCGGGGCAGACATCGGCGCAACGCCCGCAGAGGACACAGATTTCCGGATCGTAAATCGTATCTATATGGCAGGACAGGCAACGTTCTGCCTGCTTTATAGCTTCGGCCTCGTCGAAAATAGTCTCGACTTCGGTAATGCCGGTTCGCCGTCCAACGTCGATGGTGTCAGGGGACTTTCGGGTAAGCTTTTCGTAAGCGGACGGCATCTTGTAATCGTCAATCGGAATCTTTTCGATGGTGACGCGCATGGATGGAGCAGAGGATTCGCCGCTGAGGAAGGTGTCTATTGAGCGAGCGGCGTTCTTCCCATTCGCCACAGCTTCGATCAGGATGCGTGGGCCGAATGCAGCGTCTCCGCCAGCATAAACTCCCGGTGCGGTGGTCGCTAAAGTCTCGGGATCGATCTTGATCGTGCCGCCACGGGTCAGCTCGATACCATCGCTGTCTGATATAAAATCGAGATCCGGTTGTTGGCCGATAGCGAGAATGACCGAATCGACATCGAGCTGCATGGTTTTGGATTCGTCATACTGAGGTGAGAATCGGCCATCCTCATCAAAGACACGTGTAACGCCAATCATGTTCAAGCTCTGCACACGATCTGTCCCGGTGATTTCTTTCGGACCCCATGATGGGTGCAGCTGAATACCCTCCAGAGTGGACTCGTGCAGTTCTTCTTTTCCCTGGACAGTCTTGGCGGAAGGGAGTTCCTCGAGTGATTCGAGTGAAAAGACGTGTACTTCCGCAGCACCAGATCTGAGAGCACCCCGGGCAGCATCCATCGCCGGTTGGTTTACTACAGCTTCCGCTGTCTTCTCGATTTCTTCCATGGGAGTGTAGAATTCACGAACTGCTGAGCGTGCAGCATCCAGCGCCACCGATCCGCCACCTATTACCGCGACCCTCTTTCCGAGATTGACCCGATATCCCTGGTTAACGTTGAGCAGGAAGTCGACCGCCTTGATCACGCCGTCGAGTTCGTGACCGGGGATATTCAGGTCGCGCCCCTTCATCGCTCCAATGGACAGGAAGACAGCCTCATATCCATCATCGCGAAGAGTCTGCAGGTTGTATTCGGCGGATAGCGGAGTGTTTGTTCGCAATTCGACGCCGAGGTTGATCAGGGTGGCTACTTCAGCATCTATCACGCCACGTGGCAATCGGTATTCCGGAATACCATAGCGCAGCATTCCGCCTGGAAGCGGTAGGGCTTCGAAGATAGTTACCTGGTATCCCAGAACGGCCAAATCGTGCGCACAGCCCATCCCGGCCGGCCCGCTACCTATGATTGCCACTTTTTTCCCTGAGCCTCGATCTGACCCTTTTGGCAATTGCTGCAAATGCCAGGGTCGTTGACATCCGACATCAACCTGGTCGCTTATCAAGCGTTGATATTCATCCGGCTTGGTGGATTCGCTGCCATATCGTTCGGTGAGAAATCGTTTCAGGGGGCGAATGGTGACCGCTTCGTCAATCCAGCTTCTGCGGCAGGCATCTTCGCAGGGTGCGGCGCACACCCGTCCGCAGATGGATGCCAGCGGATTCGGTGAGCGGGCGATGTGAAAGGCGTCGTTGAAGCGTCCTTCAGCAATCAGTTGCACGTATCGTCCGGAATCAGTATGTACCGGGCACGCTTCCATGCATGGCACGTTGCTCCGGTACCAGTTCAGATCGTTGAAAACTGCGGGAAACTTTTTGGAGTTATTGTGGACACTGCTCATCAATCGGTGTCCTCTGTGTTTGTTGTGTCGTCTCTTCCAGCTTCAGGGTGTAGATGTCTGTTGAAGTCTTCCAGGCTGAAGGCGTCAAGTGTTGTCGTTCGCAGAAAGTGCAATAGTTCATCGAACTGCCGGCGAATCGTGGAATCCATTGCTCGCAGATCCGGGCTCTCTGGTGGAACTCCTCCCAGAAGACCTGGCGTCGTCCTGGACAAATTTTCAAAGGTCGTTACTATCTCGTACATCGATATGTTTTCAGCTGGTCTGGCCAATTGGAACCCACCGCCCACTCCCCGTGTTGAGAGCAGTATTCCCCGAACTGTCATCGTGTTCAGGATTTTCAGCAGGAACCCATGCGGCACATCACTTGCTCTCGCGATGGCTGCCGATCCTACTCGTTTGCCCTGCTCGACTGAGGCGATGTAGCCAAGTGCACGTAGAGCGTGTTGTGAAGTCTGACTCAGCATAAGTTGACCAATCGATCTTCAAGTCAAGATTACCAAAGGAGCAGCCAGCTGTTTAGAAAAAGGTCAGTGTCCGTATCCGGTCCGTAGCTATATCTACATGTCTACCATTATGTAGACAAATAGAGGATAAGCGAATGATTGGTTGAAAGCAAGAACTAAAACTGGGCAGCAAGGAATTCTGCTCCTAGAGTAAGCTATTGAAGAAGCACAATGTGTAGACTGTTGATAATTAAAAATATGAGTTGTTAGCTATTGAAATAATGGGAATCTTGTGTTTTTTATGAAATGTTGTATTCGGTATGAGTATCTTCAGGTATTCAATCATTTAGTGGTGGAATGAGAAGGGGAGATTCTCTTCTGTGAACGAAGCGAATGTAGTTTTCCGAAGAAAACTCATGTACGACGTTCGTGTTGCACTCCACTGTTCATGCATAGGGCAAGTAGATCCTTTATTTTCGCCACAATCCTTTGCACCCATAGGGCAGTGTGCGTGGCGGTTAAGGTCCTCGAAACAGTTGATTACTTCAAAAAGAGTGATATCATCTGGTTGCCTGGCGAGCCTGAAACCGCCAGTTTTCCCACGAGCAGTGTCAATGATACCATCATTTTTGAGAGTATTGAGGATCTTCTGCAGGAATCGTTTGGGAATCCCTGTTGAATCAGAAATATCGCCCGATTTCAGCAATTCGCCGTTACCATAAACAGCAAGAAATCCAACTGCGCGAATAGCGTACTCGGAAGTTGTCGTCAGCATATCGTCAGCTCGCCAAGAGTGCGTGGGTCTCAACACCATAATATGCGTGTGCTCTCTTCAATCTCGACTTCCTGCCGGGCACATATTTGGCGCACCTATATGATGAGTAAATCTTTGGCCTGAATATGCAGACTTTAGGGCTTGACAGTGGAGACGCCGGGAGTCGGATTTATAGGTTTCACGAAACTGATGTCATCTGACACATCTCTCATCTATTAGGACATTTACGTCAGCAACACGATCCTCCCGGATTCCAGATTCTATCAGATTATACCAAAGTTTGACAGGCCTCTTGGCACATATCTGGCACATCTTACCGGCGCAGCTTCCCCTTCTTCACTTTAATCTTTGCTTCTCTTTGCTGATATTCGTCCGAGTCTTCGCGTCGGAATTGCTTATCGGGTGTACGTGGAACCACGCCATCGTGGGCTTTGCCATACAGCCATGATCAGGATCTGCCAGGATAGCGAGCTGCTGTTTCTGTGTCCATAACATCTGGATAATCATTGAAACCCACATCATCAATTCCAGGGATTTTTGCGCGAGCTTTTCTGGCTAGATATCCACGAAGCGGATTATCCTTAATATGTGTCCACAACTTTTCAATCTTACTGTCTCGTCCCGTACCGTCCTTCACCACCTTCGCCTTCATGCTGAAAGCACCATTACGCCCTGCACGAATCCAATACAGCATTCCATAGCTCTTTCTCTCAGTACCTGGCAGCTTTGATTCAACAACCAGCTCCTCCAAGGTGTGCACTTCGTCCAGCACGATGTCTTCCAGAACATGACCAACGCGAAGAGCAATTGATACAATGGTGCCAGCATCACATACGTCTTGAATCACTAGAAAATCGTTGCGCACGAAAGGGTTGATTTCTTCAATCCGGTTGGATCCACACAAGGAGACGTGTGGCTTCAACACGCAATAGACAAGTTTCTAACCATAGCAAGATCAAGCTGAACGATCGCACCGACCTACTATTGAGAACTACGTGGTTTCGTCAGACAAAGGTTGACCAGATCGTCAATCTGCGCCGTGCCCACACACATCACCGTATCCGCACCACCCCAGTACAGCTTCAATGATCCGTCCGGTTCAGGGATCGCGCCGCAACTGAACACCACATTGTGAACATATCCGGTAACTTCCCACGGGTCTTCCGGCTGCAGAATCCACTCGTCCGCAATTCCGATCACTTTGGCTGGATTTTCCAGATCATGCAGGGCAACACCAAGGCGATACACCGCCCCATCCATCGTCTCGAAGACCCCATGATATATGTTCAGCCAACCTTGATCTGTACGTATTGGAGTTGCACCGGGCCCGATTTTCATCTCATCCCAGTGGTAGGGAACGGGTTTGATCACTACTTCCGAATCACCCCAATGAATGAGATCGGGCGAGTAGGATATCCAGATCGCCCAAGGGGATATTTTTGAGTGAGGACGATCAAGACGGGCATATCTCCCGCCAATTTTCTCGGGGAATATTACAACGTTCCGATAGTCTGCCTGGGTGATCAACGAAACTCGTTCGATGGCTTGAAAATCCTGGGTACGCGCCAACGCAATTCTTACGCCGTGTCGCGAATAAGCACTGTAGGCTATCAGGTAGTCGTCACCGATCTTACAGATTCGAGGATCTTCAACTCCGAACTCTTCGTATTCAGCAAATTGCCCATCGTTGCTGGGAGTTATGAACGGTTCCGGGCGTACGTTGAATTTGTAGCCGTCCTCACTCTCCGCTATTCCGATGATCGATCTACCCGTCCGCAAGTGTGACCGAAATAACATGATGGTGTGTCCATCGTGCTTCACCATGCCAGCGTTGTGAACGGTCTCAACCGGATAGGGAATGTCCGCTTTCGTCAGAATTGGATTGCCCGCATACCGTCTGACAATTGGATCCATGGGTGAATTCATTTTGAGCCTCATGTGTCCGGGTCTATCAGCTATTGGAAGTTAATCTCACCAGCCCAGGGATAACCCACTGGTAGTGGGGTTGCCGGCCGGTTCGGGAAATGACGTTTTCGAACCATCACGGGTACATCGATCAACTCAAGATTGTTCAGTAGATCCAGGTTGATCAATACTCCCTCACGATCAGCTACCTCTTTGATATACGTCAGCATCATTTTGTCTGCTGAAGCTGAGTCCGACACCATGTTTGCGAGGATATGGTTCAGGTTATATCGAGCCTGCAAATGTGTCTGCCAAATGTTGACATCGCGACGGACACGAGCGTGATCGCCATAGCCAGAGTTTTTAGCTAACTGATCCAATACTGCGAATTCGACCAACCAGCGTACATGATCGAAAAGCTTTCGCTGGAAGTGGTCGACATCAATTTCTCTTGGAAGTGGTCGAGGTGCCACACGCAGGCGCTCAACCAAGTCAGACCTGGACCATGTTGAAGTCAACGTTGGTCCCTGAATCTCAACCAGTGGGTCAGCAGATGCGTTATTTATACTTTCGACAGCAGTCTCAGGGAACATGGTAAATGGTATTCCCAAACGTGGATCCTGCGGCTCATCGAGTTCAGGATACAATTGATCAACAAGCCAATGCCAGCCGACTGGGTCAACGTCCATGGTGTGTCCACGCATGGCGTCCGCGAGAATCTGGTTCTGCTCATCGCGAGCTGACCGTGCTTCCAGCGCATCACGAATCCACGGGGCTAACTCAATGTAGGCCTGATCACTGGGAATACGAGTTTGTTCATAGCGTTCTAACCGTGCAACCCACCAGAAACCATCCACATATACAGGCCTACTCACCTCGCCCGGTACCAGCTCATACAACACAGCCTCAAGAATTGGATCTGTAGAATTCCACTGAACTGTCATCTCTGCGAACAGATATGCAGTTCCAGCAATACGTTTCCCCACCTGCTTAAACTCACTCCCATCTCCACAGAGACCGAAAATTTCAACCGCTGTTGCTGAATCTTCAGATGCCCACGCATCAACGGTAAGTGTGCGCAACGAATAGATGAAATGCTGGCGAACCGCTTCATCAGGTATCGCCACCCGAAGTTCGATCTGATCAGTCAGGTACGCTTCTACCCGCGCCTCTGCCACGAGTTGCTCGAGATAATCCTGATATTGATCAGACATTGTCGCTGCATCCTGAGCGAACAGGGATTCTATGATGAGGGCATCGAGGAAGTCTATGCGGGCCGTTTCAGCGAAACCTGTATGTGGGGCTGTTTCGTAACGCAAGCTATACTGGTTGACCGTTATCGTGTCTGTTCCAACAATAGCGAGCCAGGATTCGCCAGGTGGAGATGAGGATTGACAGCTCAACAGGATAGGGCTGAAGAGGCTGGCAAACACAAATGCGAAAATGAAAGGTTTGATGATTGAGATGGGTCGAACGAGGTTGATCGTACCAGGTCCAGGTGTCAGACTCTCCTTAATCATCTCACTACCCTCTCTTGATGACAGCTCTTTCCTGATACGCAAAATAGCTGTCCATGAATCCAGATACCAGCAATGTAATTGATTATTACGAATATGTCGAATCGGTTCGAGACTCTTGATCCACAGAGCTTTTGCGGTTGGGTTCTTAATGTATACCGTGATCGCGTCCTGGCAACAGTGGAATATGATGACGGCCTGATCGCCACCCATTTTCACCAGTTCTCAGGACTGAAATCGTTCGAGGAAACTCATATCAGTCTTTCTTTTGACACACTTCGCCTCAGAATGCATGGTTGGATTCCGCTATCGGCCGATGTTCATGCACTCGTGGATCCAGCGTCTCTCACCGTTCTTCGGAGTTTACCGAATTGTCGATTAATCGAACTCTGTGAAGGGCAATCGCAAACGTTTCGCGCAACGGGTGTTCAGCGCCCAGCAACACCTGAGGTTTTCGGCAGCTTCAGGATGGAAAAGGACAAAGAGACGGTGTATGCGGACTGTGTACGTATATCTCTACTCGATGTAATGAAAGTTGTCGCGACCGTGAACGTGAACTTCGGGTCCCTCTGGAAGCAGGAGTGGAGGCAGTGAGAATTGCAGAAATCGCCACTCGTTCAATCCAGTGAGCAACGGATAATTCATAGCCATTAAGGTCACTGTTCACAGTATCTTATGTGATAATATAGGATTCCGTCCGATAGTGTTATATCGTACGAGAGTGTGTCCTGTCGAAGTAATTCCAAATACTTATTCTTTCCAAACTTTCTCTTGCGCTATCAAGAACTTGACACTATACTTATATCGAACCGGTTCGACATTCACCGGTGGGGGAGGGAGTCATGATGATAGCCAGCTGGATTTCCCACGTGGACCTCTGCTTTCCCCGCTCGTTCAAGTTGTTGCATGCTGTTTAAAGTAACGAGACGAGAATGGCACCAACAATCCGTGATGTTGCCATAAGGGCGAAAGTTGCCCAATCTACCGTTTCCGCAGTCCTGAATCGGAAGGGATATGTGCATCCGGATACGTTTGCCCGTGTTCAAAAAGCTATCCGTGATCTGGAGTACACCCCTCGTCGCATTGCCCGTAACCTTACCCAACAAATCTCTGGCAACATTGGCTTCATCATTCATGACCGGCATTTCAACCACGCAGAGCCGTTCTACACTCGCATTTTTCTAGGGGCTGAACTGCAAGCCCGGCAGCATGATCTTTATGTGTTATTGTCCACTGTTCCTGAAAAATATTCCGCGAAGAACGACCTTCCTCGATTTCTGCTCGAACATAACGTAGACGGGATCATCATCGCTGGCAGTGTGCCAAACCGGGTAATACATGATGTTATGAATTACAAATTGCCGATGGTACTCGTTGACTTTGGAGATGAAGACCTTAATGTTTCGCGCGTCCTGATTGAGAACAGGCGGGGAACTAAGCTTGCCACACAGCACTTCATTGATCAGGGAATTCGGGACATCGGATATGTTGGAGCATCCGATGGTCACCCGAGTGGGCGCGAACGATTTGCAGGATTCATGAAAGCGATGACGGGAGCCGGAATTCCTGTTGTTGAAGAATGGGTTGATCACCAGGAAACGGATACCCGCTCTGCGAACGGAACCACAGTATTTCACCGTCTATGGGAGAAGCCCAGTCATCCCAGAGCGATTGTGTGTTTCAATGACGCATTTGCGCTTGGAATAATGCGTGCAGCACAAGAAACCGGAGTTAGAATTCCAGAAGATCTGGCGCTGGTGGGGTTTGACGATGTCGTACCTGCCAACCTGGTTCAGCCTTCGCTAAGCACTGTCCGTGTGTTCAAAGAAGATCTGGGTGCTGCAGCGGTTCAAACAATAACTGATATGATCAATCAGCCTCACAGAAAACCTGTGACGTCCAGAATTGGGATCGAACTTGTCCATCGCAACAGCTCCATCGTTACACAACAGACGGGATACACGGTCAATGAAACCTGAACTATTCAATCGCCGACTCTTCATGGAGCCTGGTGAAGGTCTGTGGGAAAGACGGGCGGTTCTCAATCCAAGCATGATTGAAGAGCCGGACGGTTACCATATGCATTACCGGGCGGTCAACCCTGATTGGCTGTCAACAGTTGGGCATGCAGTGATACAGTACAAAGGTGATACACCTGTCGTTGCCCATCGAGCCCCGAATCCCATTTATGAACCACGCTATGAGTGGGACAAGTTTGGAGTGGAAGATCCTCGAGTTATCAAGTTTGAAGGCAAATACTGGATGTTTCATACCGCCTTTGATGGCTTCAACGCAACGACCGCTCTTGCACATGGCAACAGCCCCACCAACTGGGAAGATGCGTTTCGGATCGGACCTCTGTTCACCAATGAAGACGCAATCAACCTGATAAAGGACAAACCATCTCTTCGCAAATACGCTGATTACTGGGCTCTGGATGATCCCAAGCAGCTCTTGTGGGAGAAAGATTTCTGCATTTTCCCCCGTCGCATCAATGGCAAAATCGCGGCTATCCACCGGCTGCGCCCTGACATGCAGTTGGTCTATACAGACAGTATGGAACAGCTTGGAGATCAGGAATTCTGGGAAGATTACATCCGAAACATGGATAAATATGTATTGCTGGAGCGTGATTTCCCCTGGCAGTCCAGTCACATGGGTCTAGGTCCGGCGCCGATTGAAACGCCAGAAGGCTGGTTGTTGATTATTCACGGTGTGAATGTGGGCGATGAAAAATACGGCGTGCGTTCCTATCGAGCAGGTGCAGCATTGCTTGACCTGGAAGACCCTTCGATCGTGATCGGCCATTCCCCGGAACCGTTGTTTGAGCCTGTCGAGGAATGGGAATTGAAGGGGGACGTTGACAACGTCGTTTTCCCTGAAGGGGTCGTATTGCGTGATGGACGACTGGACATGTTTTACGGCGGAGCTGACCGGGTCATTGGGGTGGTAAGCGTAATGCTGGATTCTCTGCTGGACTACCTGAAAACTGATGCGGCCGTCAAACGATAGAAGCTGTCTTGAGTGAATTGGTATTGGTAAAGAAACAAAGGTTTGGATGATTATCGACCCACGATCCAGGTGGGATTTGAGGCTGGAAGCGTACAGGCGCCTTTAGAGGGGGACGTTGATGGTACGTCAAAGAGCAATAGCTGTGAGCACATGCCTGATACTGGCAAGTATCGGGTTGGTGCTACTGAGTTGTACTCGATCACAGGAAAGTGATGGAGTTCAGCTTTTGCTCTGGTCGTCAACCAATCCGCCAGAAATGGAACATGCACGAGCCTTGGTGACGGAATGGAACCTCGCTCATCCTGACACGTTTGTCACACTTCAACCCATACCCGAGGGGCGATCCGGCGAAGAAGTTCTGATCATTGCGGCCGCTGGTGGTACAGCACCGGATATCTGCACAAACATCCCACCAATCATTGCCCCCCTTCTGGCAGATGCTGGTTCATTGCTCCCCTTGGATTCCATAAACGGTGCTCGACAAGCCATTGAAGCAAGGGTACCGGAAGAAGTACTTGCAACCTTCATCGATAATGACGGTCTGCTCTATCAAATCCCGTGGAAGGGCAACCCAATCCTCATTCAATACAACACCACCATGTTGCATGATGCAGGGGTAGATTCTCTGCCGCAAACTTGGTCCGAGTTTGCAATAGCGGCAGACAAAGTCACCGTTGATTTGGATGGGGACGGTGCCATTGATAGAAGAATGACTCTTTTCAATCCGATCTCTGAATGGCGACAACGACTATTCGATTTTTATCCGTTCTTCATCGCATCTACCGGTGGGGAAACGTTGTTGAATGGGACCGAGGTTAATTTCGACAGACTTGAGACGGAACGCGTTTTCCGATTCTTTCAAAATGGCTTTGAAAGGAATTGGTTCAGTCGTTCTCTTCCTGTAGGCGACCCTTTCGTGGTAGGTGAAAAATTCGCCAGCCGAATCACAGGACCATGGAATATTGCTTACACCGAACGCTTCAAAGGTGATAATTTCGAATATGAATACGGACCAATCCCTGTCCCGGACGATTACGTAGGTCCGAAGTTTACCTTCGGCGATCCCAAGAGCATCGGGATATTCTCGACAACTGACCACCCGGATGCTGCTTGGGCTTTTGTCGATTTCTACACCTCGCGTTCGGCTGATCTCAGACTACTCGAGATAACCAGCCAGCTTCCCCTTCGCAGAGATCTGTTGAGTGACAGCTTATACACAGAATTCTTCTCGCAAAATCCGCGCATGGTTCAGTTCGCTGAACAGATTCCCAATACCAGAGGTTTTGATCAGAATCCTGTCCTGCAGGAAGTTTTTGATGCCATCGCGATGCAATTCGACGCTGTTTGCGTCCACAGTCGCCGTACACCAGAAGAAGGAGTCGAAAAAGCAGCAAATCGCAGCCGGACAATATTAAGACTGAGGGGGAACAAATGAGGGTGAAATCGATGAAATATGTCGATCCCGCAACTCGTTCCGTGGGCGGCCTGGCAAAACAGGAAGCACATGCCGGACGTGTGCTAATCGCTCCATACATCATATTCTTCCTCATATTCTCAGCCTACCCACTGATTTTCTCATTGATTCTGGTCTTTCATCATTGGTCTATTGTCGGACCGCTCGAATGGGCCGGACTGGACAATTTTGCAGAACTGATCTCCGACGAGTTGTTCTGGAAATCGATAGTCAACACCCTGTTTTTCATTGCTATCCATGTCCCGCTACAGGTGGTTGTCGCGTTGCTCCTGGCAGCAATTCTGAATGAAAAGATTCCAGCTCGTTCCTTTTTCCGCGCAACGTTTTTCCTGCCGGTTGTGGTCAGTGGTGTTGCAGTTACAGTCCTCTGGAAGCAGCTATTCAGCACAGATGCCGGACTGTTTAACCAGGTGCTCGCCTGGTTCGACATCGCCCGTGTGCCCTGGTTATCCAGCCCCGAATGGGCGATGCCCTCAATAGCAATTATGGCGACCTGGAAGAATGTCGGGCTATATGTCATTTTATTCCTCGCCGGACTACAGAACGTTCCTCGCAGTCAGTATGAAGCCGCTGAGATGGATGGCGCTGGCTGGTGGGCCAAATTCCGCCACATAACGGTGCCGGCGATCAATCCGGTTGTGGTCATAGTCCTCATCCTTAGCACACTGGGAGGTTTCAGCTTATTCATCGAACCGTATGTACTCACCAACGGTGGACCGATGAATTCCACACTCTCTGGCGTCCTCTACATCTTCAAGCAGGCGTTTGGCTTTTTCCGGATGGGTTATGCCGCGACGATTGGTCTAGCACTGGCCGTCATCGTGCTGACAGTCGTTTTGATCCAACGTAAATTCGTCGAGCGGGAGGACTGAGACATGACAAACCGCTGGGGAAAATGGATCGCAATTGTCGGGATGGGATTAGTCGCCTTCAGCTTCCTCTATCCGTTCCTTTGGATGTTCGTCGCAACTATCAAACCTGAGAAAGAAATCACTGAAGTCGGGCTGCTTGCTTCGCAATACAGTCTGGATAACTACCGGGTTTTGCTGGATCGTATTCCTATTCTACGAGCCTTGCTGAATAGCTTTATCGTTGCTGTGACATCTACAGTTTCAGTGCTCATTTTCTGTTCGCTGGCTGGTTATGCGCTTGCACGCCTCCGTTTCCCCGGACGCGGCCTTATCCATAACCTGATCCTTTTCACGATGGTGATGCCCTTCCAACTCACACTGATTCCGCTCTATGTAATGATGGTCAAATTTGGTTGGGTGGATACCTATGCGGCGTTGATTCTCCCCTATTCAATGAGCGCGTTTGCGATTCTGCTCTTCCGCCAGTTCTTCCTGCAAATGCCCCAGGATTTGATTGACGCAGCTCGAATTGATGGGCTCGGTGAGCTAAGTATCCTGTTCAGAATTTTCTGGCCACTGAGCAAACCGATTCTGATCACAGTCGGCATCGTCCATTTCATGGGGATTTGGAACGAAGCATTGTGGCCGCTGATCGTGATCCGTGACGAAATGCTGATGACCATGCCACAGATGGTAGCGTTGTTTGCCGTGGCAGGTCAGGCGGAAGGACAATTTGGTGTTCAACTGTCAGCAGCAGCGTTAATGACACTTCCCGTAGTAATCGTATTCGTCTTCCTGCAACGCTATTTCATCGAAAGCATGGCCACCTCTGGATTGAAGGAATGACTATGGCAAGGACGAACACATATCGCGTATGTTCATTGTTCACGACTGGGTTGCTTGGCGTGCTGGCTCTGATACTGGTCGGCTGCGGATCAACACAAATCGACGATCCCCTCCAAATCAACTTCGCTCACCTTGAACACCTTACGGAATCAACTGTTGTGAACGGTCATCCTTGTGACATCGTACACATTTATGCTAACGCTCCCAGCTACGAATGGACAGGCGATGATGACGAGGGCATTGCCTGCGTAGATGATGCTGCGAGAGCGGCAAGATTGTATCTGCGCGAGTATGAGGCAACAGGAGACACCGTATACGCGGAACGTGCTATCCGACTCTTGGAATTTGTATTCGCGATGCAAACCGACACCGGTGAGTTCGCAAATTTCATCTGGCCCAACAAGACAATTAACGACACTGGTCGAACCTCGATACCATCCATGGACTGGTGGACAGCGCGTGCATCGCACTGCCTGGCACTGGCCCAACGGATTCTGAGTGAATACAGACCAGATATTTCGCAGCGTGCTGACTCTGCTCTCGCCTTACCAATTGCGAATCTCGCGAACCTGTATTTGAACCAGAACACCAGTCTGCCTGACAACGCAAGCCCCGACAAAATATCCGTTTACACGTTGGCGCTTCTTGAGCGACGAAAGATTCAATCCTCTGTGGTGGAGGATGCACTGATCGAACGCTTTGCTGAACACATTCTAGAACACGCATTTGCCGGCAGTTCCGACTTCCCTTATCGCGTCCACCTCAGTTGGCGAAATGTCTGGCATAGCTGGGGAATGCTCCAGGTCGAAGCCCTCGTGTCGGCTGGGCAGGCCCTGAACCGACCTGAATGGATTTCATCTGCGCGCACTGAATGTGAAGGATTCCAGCGTTTCGTTTTCGCAAATGAAGGACCGATTGAGCTCAAGATTGAGTTTGACGATACCACAGAAGTTCGTTGGTATTCACAGATAGCGTATGGAAGTGCATCGCTGGCTGCCTGCCAGCGTGCGATGTATCAGGTATCCGGTGATACATCCTTTGCGTTGGGTGCGGGCCTGGCTGTGGGTTGGTTGTTTGGGCTTAATCCAAGTGGGGAAATGATCTACGATTCTGAGACAGGACGTTGTTTTGACGGGATCAATAGTCCTGAATCATTGAATATGAATTCTGGAGCAGAATCGACCATTGAAGCCTTGTTGGCATTACAGGAGCTAAGAGGTCTACCAAACGCTTCCGAAGTAGCATTGGCAGTGCGAGATCAAGAAAGCACAACAGAAGTAGTTCGATTCAACACCAGTGGAGATCAAGTGATTGAACTTGTAGCTGATATCGCTCGATGGAATCTGGTGATTAAAAATAAACGGTAGAGAAACCAGGAAGAAAAACGTACCAATTGAAGCAAAGCAGAACGAGATATCCTAAAGGAGGAGAACGATGTATTTGAAAAAGCTCGTGTTCTGGATGATGGTTGCCTTGCTCATGATGTTCACGACAGCTGCATTCGCGAACAGCATCATTGTTAATGGCGACCTCGAAGATTTATCGCCAGCGTTCTGGTATCAGCATGAACTTGGTGGAACGCTGAGTTGGGATTGGACAGAAGCCCAACACGGCAGCAAGTCGCTTAAGATCGATAAGCCAAATACTGGCGGATCAGCGACATGGATGAGTGCGGATAATGCAAACCTCTACTGGAACAACTTCCAGGGAGTTTTCTATTCACTATCTGCATGGATCAAAACAGATGGCGTGAACACCAACCCGGGAAATGACGACGAACGCATCGCCGTCACCTTCACCTTCCTCGATGCAGGTGGAAATGACATTGTTCCCCCCGTCGCAATGTATGCGGACCAATCCGCAGGAACCATGGACTGGCATGAAGTTACCGGTGATGTATTGCTCACTGAAGAACCCGCACAAGTGATCATTTATCTTGGGATGGGTGAAGATGCTACTGGTACTGCCTGGTTCGATAACGTCAACGTGAGTTCCGACCCCTGGACCGCCGGCATTTTTGACAACAGCATGGAAGAACCCAATGGCTGGATGTCATGGGCGAGCGAGGGTGATGTCGGATTTGCGGAACAGGTCTACGATGACGATGCCTACAGCGGTGATTACGTGGCGAAGTTGATGGAAGAAGATGATCTCGGTGATGAGATGGTTTTCTATTCACAACCAGCTCCTGTGGCTGGCTATGCCTGGTACTTGGTCAGCGTGATGGTCAGATACGACGATGTAAACACGAATGACATGTACTATCCGACCTATCAAGTCCCTGAAAACGTTCAAGATCGCGCAAACCTCTGCTTCTTCTATCACACAGGAAACTGGTGGTCAGATTGGGCACTGACAGGAGGCGATCAGTTCCTCTACTTCGATCAGCGAACCGAAACCAGTGACGGTTGGACGATGTATTGGACTATTTCCCAGGCTCCACCTGAGGCAACGGCATTTTCCATGCGTGCACGTCTCAATCCTACAGCTACGGGAACTGTCTACTACGACAACTTCTCCTGCGTCAAGCTGGATAAGGGCGACAATCTGGTAGAAAACTGGAATCTTGAAACGCATAGCCCGTTCTTCTTCAACCCCGACGAGCTTGACGGTGACTTGCTATGGACCAACGCTGAAGCACATACAGGCAATCTATCCGCCATGGTTTCCAAGGATGGCGCCGGTGTCGCATCATGGTTATCCGACAACCAGGCAACCACATATTGGAATAACATGGATGCGGTCCTTTATGACCTCTCCGCTTGGATGAAAACAGATGGAGTGAACACTGATCCCGGCAGTGAAGATGAAATGATTGGTGTCTACTTTCATTTCCTCGACGGCGGTGGAGGCGATATTGTTCCGCCAGTATTCCTACCAGCGGATCAGTCGGCAGCAACCTTGGACTGGAATGAAGTTTCTGACCAGGTTTTGCTAACGGAAGCTCCTGTTGAATGCTACATCGAGCTGGTGATGAACAACGGTGCTACCGGGACTATCTACTTCGACGACGTTAACTTTGGATCAGATCCCTGGACCGCAGGCAGCTTCGGCGGCGATTTTGAAACTCCCACCGGCTGGATGCATTGGGCAAGTGAGGGCGACGTCGGTATGGCTGATGTCGCATGGGTTGGTGATCTCGCGTACAGTGGTGTGTACGTTGCAAAACTCGTTGAAGAAGATGATCTCGGCGACGAGATGGTTTTCTACAGCGTTCCAACTCCCGTGCAGCCTGACACCTACTACCTGTTCCAAACGATGGCCAGGACAGTTGACATTGGACCACTCGATAACAGCCTTTGGCCGTCAAGCGTGATGTCTGAAAACATCTCGGATCGCGCGAATCTGTGCTACTTCTTCCATAGCGGCGACATTGAGAATGGGTGGAACCTGACGGGTGGAGATCAGTTCGTATACCTCCAACAGCGTGAAGCGACTCAGAGTTGGACAGCTTACCGTGGAATCGCCATGGCACCCGCCGATGCAACTGGCGCAAGCCTTCGCGCCCGGTTCAATCCAACCGTCACGGGCGAGGTCTGGTATGACAATCTCCAGATCTTCGAAATGACTGAGTTATTTACTGGAGTGGAGGATTCTCCGTTCGCCGTTGGACAGGGTCCTTCTACTCTACCATCTGGTGTTGTTCTTTCACAGAACTATCCGAACCCGTTCAACGCGCAGTCGAGCATCTCATTCAACATCCCAGCACCTGGTGACGTACAGCTCGAGATCTATGACTTGCTCGGTCGACGGATAGCACGCCTGGTCGATGAGCATATGGCTGCTGGCACACATCAAGTCGCGATCAATGCTGACGAACTCGGCATGACTGCCTCTGGTGTTTATTTCTACCGATTGAATACGCAGAATGGTGCGATGGTTCGCAAGATGACCTTTATCAAGTGATCATCGGATTGTGTATTTCATCCTGGATGGGATGTTTATATCCCATCCAGGATATTTCTTCTGCATGTTCAACGAGGGGATTATGATGAGACCTATCCGCATCCTCGTGCTTTTCCTGTTGGCAATCCTGCCGTTGGCTGGTGCTCACGCGGGTACAACCGGCAAGATGGTTGGAACTGTATTGGACGCCAACAGCGGTGAACCAATCATCGGTGCAAATGTATTGGTGGTTGACACATACCGTGGTGGAACAACCGACCTTGATGGTGAATATCTCATCCTCAATATCTCGCCAGGAAGCTACACGGTACGTTTCAGTTACCTCGGCTATTCCACGATGGAAGTGGAAGGCGTTGTCATATCCATCGACAGAACTGCCACGATCAACATCGAATTGCAGTCTGAAGTCCTTCAGGCTGAAACAGTTACGTTAATCGTTCAACGCCCTGTGATCAGGATGGATGTGACTTCCACCGAAGTGTCCGTTGGAGCCGAGGAGATAGAAGCTATTCCGGCTGAAAACTTCGGCGATGTGGTATCACTGCAAGCGGGAGTTATAGACGGCCATTTCCGTGGCGGACGTTCCAGCGAAGTCTCATATATGGTTGATGGAGTTATCATATCCGATCCCTATAGCGATACTGATCCTTTTGATCGAACCACTTCGAATCAGGTTGAAAACGCTGCCATCCAGGAAATTCAGGTGATTGCCGGAACGTTTAATTCTGAATACGGTCAGGCGATGAGTGGCGTGGTTAACGTAGTTACCAAAGACGGTGACCGTAAGCGATACGGTGGGACAGCTCAAGCCTCAATGGGCGATTACCTGTCTGGTCGATCGCTTGGTCTGGGACCATACAAAGATGGTGACCGGACATAT
The DNA here is from genome assembly GCA_913009835.1 of uncultured bacterium. Classification (GTDB taxonomy): domain Bacteria; phylum Electryoneota; class Electryoneia; order Electryoneales; family Electryoneaceae; genus BMS3BBIN04. Next base: position 10,948 of record CAJVXH010000020.1, on the reverse strand, counting down.
TGGGATGAACTCGATGTAAGCCATGTGATGGACTATAAACTTAGCTTGGATGGACCGGTACCCTTCTCAAATGAAAAAGTGACTTTCTTTGCAACTGGTCGCTTTCTTCAAGACAATGGAAACCTCTATGGTCAACGGTTCTTCATGCCAAGTGATTCCAGCGACTTCTCCAGTACAAACCCCGATTACTGGTATGTGGAGAATTCAGGAGATGCTGAGATAGTGAGTCTCAATCCATTCGAGAAACTCAGTGGGCAGTTTAAGCTGTCCTGGTTTGCATTTCCAAAATTGAAGCTGACCTATTCGTTGATGCGTGATCACATGGAGTACCAGAATCTGGATAACCGAGTGGATGATTCCTTTGAGGATCTGCGACGGTTCAAATACAATCCTGATGGTCTGTACAAGCGATTCAGCGATGGCTGGAGTAATGTGCTTGGAGTAAATCACGTCATTGGTTCTCGAACGTTTTATAACTTGAATCTGTCCTATACAGAAAATGAGCACGAATACTACGTACATGAAGATCCGCTTGACCCGGCTTATGTCAACCCGGACCGCCTCGAAGATGCCCAGAACTATGCTTTTTATACCGGCGGACAAGGGATGTGGCACCATTGGCGTAAGACGAGAAAAGCTGGACTTAAACTGGATTTGAATCATCAACTCGACGATCTGAACCAATTCAAATTCGGGTTCGATCTCGCTCAGTATCAGTTGGAACTCAGGGAATTCCGGTTGATCTGGGATGATGAATTGGATCGTCAGGTTGTTGACCGCCAATCCATCTATTTCAATGCCTATCCGAAGAGCAGCGCAAACAGTCCATTAGGTGGGTTCCCGTTCGGTGAGGGTGGACACCGTCCGACCAGCTTTGCCACCTACCTGCAGGACAAGATTGAATACCAATCCATGATTGTCAATGTGGGATTGCGGATGGATTATTTCCATCCAGATGGTGTTGTGCCACAGGATCTACGTGATCCGGGCAATGATCCCTTATCTCTCTATAATTTTGAAACGGGTGAAACGATTGATGGATTAGACCCCGTGAATCCGACCAACCCCGATGGCACCTACAATATGTGGCGGTACAAGTATAGTGATGCGGAATCTCACGTACAGGTTAGCCCGAGGATCGGTATCGCCTTCCCGCTAACGGAAGTTGGTGTCATTCATTTCAGTTACGGTCATTTTTTCCAGGTTCCACCATTCCAATACCTCTATTACAATCCCGATTTCGAAGTAGTCCCAGGTGGTTTGGAATCGATAATTGGAAACGCCGAGCTGAAACCACAGAAGACTGTCATGTACGAGATCGGCTTCCGACAGGGGATCACCCAAGACATCGGATTCGAAGTCACCGCATTCTACAAAGACATTCGTAACCTTCTGGGTACGGAAATCCTTACCCAATATGATCAAACCCTTTTCGCCCGCTATATCAACCGTGACTATGGAAACGTTCGCGGTCTGACCTTGGCCTTCGACCGGAGAATGGTCGATGGATTCTCGTTCAGCGTGGATTACACCTACCAGATCGCCGAGGGCAACAGTAGCGATCCACGGGATGTGTTCAACGACAACCAGACCGATCCTCCTCGTGAATCTGAAAAAACGGTCCGTCCTCTCGATTGGGATCAGACCCACACCTTGAACGGCACCCTGACCTTCGGATCACCGGGTGACTGGCAATTGGGCCTGGTGGGTACCTTGGGCAGCGGTTTGCCATACACCTCGAATCCGTTCCTCGCGCCGGAAGGAGAGCACAATGATTCGCGGCGCCCTGTCAAATACGACTTGGACATGAAGGCAGTCAAGATGTTCCCGGTTGGGGCAAACATGCACGCTGCGATCACCTTGTGGGTGTACAACGTATTCGATATCAAGAACGAGTTGGATGTGTACAAAGATACTGGTAGCGCGGACTACACACTGGAAGCAAATCAGCCCATAAGTGTGCGCGGAGTGAACACTCTGGACGATTTCTTCAATCGCCAGGATTGGTATAGTACGCCGCGTCAGGTAAAACTCGGCGTGAGTCTTTCGTTCTAAGGGAGGTGGTATGAGCGCAGAAGTCCGAAGTCGTATTCGATGGGCTACGCCAGCCACAATCCTGGTGGCGGTAATTGTGACCTGTTTTGTGAGCCAAGCGGTCGCGGAAGGTCCATATGGCAGCCGTCAACATCGCAAACGTGGGATTATGGATGGCAACCAGGTAATCACCCAGTACTACAATTATGGTATGATCGCAAATTGGCCCACCCAGCCTAGTTGCGTATGGCCCAGAGGCACAAACCACAGTTATGTGGACGGTGTCGCGATGCTGGTGATGGCAGAGACGATTGATGAGAATGGAAACGTAATCCATCCGCTTTCGTCACAATATCGGGAAGATATGGATCTGGACCCGGTTACTGGCGAACCCCTTGGCTGGGAACCTCTTCCCGGTTACGCCAACCCGAACCAGGATGAACCAGCCATGTCGGACAACGGCGATACCTGGCCGTGGAGCTGGCCGGATCGCGAATCCTCATGGGATGGATACTGGAATGGATATTTCGGGCGCGGTGTGTTTAACGCTGATCTGGAAACCTATTTCCGGATGGATGATTCCCGAGATAACGAATACAACTATTACCCCGATTCAAATGATCCCCTGAGGCGTGGGTTGGGTTTGAATGTCGGTGTGCGTGCATTTCAGTGGAATCACGTTCTCGCTGAAGACTGCATTTTCTGGCATTATGACATCGAAAACATGAGTGACTATGACTATGAAAAGGTCATTTTCGGCTTCCTGATTGACTGGGGCCTGGGCGGTACGGATAATTCCGCGGACGATGCCGGCTCTTACTTCACGGACATCGATCTCGCTTACGCATGGGATGGTGACGGAGAAGGTGATTTCGGGTGGGCACCAGTCGGCTATGCAGGCTTCGCCTACCTCGAATCGCCTGGGAATTCAACAGATGGCATTGACAACGACGAAGACGGATTGGTTGACGAATCCCGATCCGATGGCATTGATAACGACGGTGATTGGGACAGCTACTTCGACGTTAACGGTGACGGAATCTGGAACGAAACGGAACCACTCAACGATGATGTCGGGCGTGATGGAGTTGGCCCCAAAGACCCTAGCTACGTTGCGCCGGATGAAGGCGAAGGCGACGGAGAACCCACCGAAGGCGAACCAGATTTTGACTCCCTCGACAAAGATGAATCGGATCAGATTGGTCTCACCGCATTTCTCATTTTTGCGATACACAACTACCAGTTGATTGATGAAGAACAGAATTGGGAAATACTCGGTGACTTGACACCTCCTACTGATGAACAGCTTGAAGGCGTCAATCTCGGAATGCTCTTCGCCTCTGGAAAGTTCCCGCTCTCCGTGGGACAAACAGAACGATTCAGTATGGCGCTTCTGTTCGGCAACAACGAAGCAGACCTGATCCGCAACAAGAAAACCGTTCAAGCCATTTACAATGCCAACTACAATTTCGCCCAGCCACCTCAGAAGCCGACCATAACGGCAAAATCTGGTGACAATAAGGTCACACTCTACTGGGATTCAAGAGCTGAAGATTCTTACGATCGTTTCCTTCAGGAATACGACTTCGAAGGCTACCGGATATACCGCTCTACCGATCCGAGCTTCATTGATTCCAAGATTGTGACAGACGCGTATGGCAATCCCACCTTCCGGACACCACTCGCTCAATTTGATCTGGATGACGGTCGCTTCGGACCACATCCCGTCAATGTGTATGGGGCCACATTTGATCTAGGTGCTGATACTGGCTTGCGTCACAGTTTCATAGACAATTCAGTTACAAACGGTGTCCCTTATTATTACGCAGTCGTTTCCTACGACTATGGATATATCGAAGGTGAAACACTTATCGATACCCTGGTCGCAATGGACGGATCTGATAGTGTCTCAGTAAGATTTATCCCCGAGTTGGATCCTTCGGGCAACATTGTTGGAATTGCACCAACAGAATGCACCAGCACGATTATCGGTGAAGTCGGCGGTAACGTACTTCTCGATGTCAATACGGCAACCGTGACCCCGAACGCACCGGCTGCTGGATACCAACCACCTCAGCTCGAAAATGGCGTCATCCACGAATCTGGCGGTTCGAATGCCGAACTCGAAGTACAGATTCTGAACCCTGATTCACTGCGCGATGGGCATACCTATCAGGTGGTCTTTACACCTTCATCAGCGTTTGGCGCGAGTTTCCTCAATTTTGTGAATGGTTTTGAGGTGTACGACATCACTGACGGTGGGAACGCACTCAAGTATCAGAGTCCTTCGGGTGTGTTTGGCTACTTCGGACCGTTTGAAGAGGGTGATCCTACTTTCTGGCTGAACGATCCGTTGCGACGTGGACGTTACTTCACCCAGGACCCGGATGCGGACACTCTACAGTTCTGGCATCAGGCCGTTTCTTTCTTCGAACCCGAAGTGATTGATGGTGTCAGCATTCTTCCCCACAACAGATTCATCGACTACGCTGAACTGGAAAATGCAGATCTCGACAGCGTGTATTTCTATCGCGCGAGTGGAACGAATTATCACCATAAAGTTGGCTTATACAGAGATGCGAACGGATTGAATATTTCGATGAAGCTTCCGTACGAATTCGAGATTCAGTTCGAAGACGAAATCGTAGACTCCAGTCAAATAGCGTTGGGTTCGTTCAAGAAAATCCTTGTTCCATTCCGCGTGAGAAACAAGACTCTGGAGGAATTTGCTGAATTTGTTTACCTGCCAGAGTACCAGATTGTTGAGGAAGACACCATCCTGCATGATTTCTGGATTCTCCCCAAGATCACATTCGAGGAAGAACCAACCAAGATCATTCTCGGAATGGGTCATCGGTTCATCGTGAACAGTGGATCGATTGATACCACAGTTGTGGGTCTTGATACGACGATTACGCGTGGAAATATGCCAATACTTCCACCCGCAGGGGGTGATCGGCAGGGGTATTTCACCTCTGTACCGTTCAGCCCGGTTGACAGCTACACGTTTACTGTCAACGAAGGTCTGCTGGATCGCAATCTTGAGAAACAGCAGCTTGACCTGATCGCAGTAGTTCCTAACCCCTATGTGGCGGCCGCAGAGTGGGAACCTCGAGTGAATTTCACCTCGGGACGAGGTCCGCGTAAGATCGACTTCATCCATTTGCCAAGATCATGCACCATCCGGATTTACACGCTTTCAGGCTATCTCGTCGATACAATCGACCATGATCAACCTCTGGAAAATGGGGCCGAGTCATGGAATCTGGTCAGTAAAGACGGGATGGACATCGCCTTCGGTGTGTACCTGTACCATGTGGACGCGCCTGGTGTTGGTGAATTCATCGGCAAATTCGCGGTGATCAAATGAGGGAGATGATCATGAAACTATCCAGGACATATTTCGCCGCGCTGCTGGCGATCCTGCTGATCGTTCCCGCAGCACAAGCGCAATTCGTAAGCGATGTTTCCAAAGTTGGCACAACCGCCGCATCCTTCCTGGAGATCGGAGTCGGATCGCGTGCAACTGCGATGGGCGGAGCATTCGTTGCTGTCGCAAATGATGCCAGCTCAATTTTCTGGAATCCCGCTGGCTTAGCTCGCCTGCCACACGGAGAAGCGCTCTTCGTTCACGCAGAATGGTTAGCAGACATCAGCTTCGACAACATTTCAGGTTTCGTTCCGTTGGGAAACAACATGGCACTCGGTGCTTTTGTCACCACGGTCTCTATGGGTGAAATGAGTGTGCGGACTGTTGATCAGCCGGAAGGAACAGGTGAGTTTTTTAATGCAGGAGATATGGCATTCGGTGTAAGCTTTGCGTCAATGTTGACTGACAAGCTCAGTATCGGTGCAACAACCAAGTACGTCCGTCAGTACATCTGGAACAGCGATGCTTCTGCTATTGCCGCCGATGTTGGTTTACTGTTCGACACCCCGTTCGACAAACTCAGACTGGGTATGTCGATCAGTAACTGGGGGGCAGACATGCAGATGACGGGTCGTGACACACGGATCTACTATGATCTAGACCCAAATAACCCGGGAAACAACGAACGTATTCAGGCGAATCTTAAAACGGATTCATGGTCTTTACCGTTGACATTTCGTGCTGGTCTGTCATACCCGATGGACATCGGTACAAACTACAGGCTACTCATGGCGGTGGATGCCATTCATCCGAACAACAACTATGAATACGTGAACCTCGGTGCGGAGTTGAATGCACGCGACTGGGTGTACCTGCGGGGTGGGTATAAAACCCTGTTCCTTGCTGATAGTGAGCAAGGCATAACCCTGGGAGCAGGACTGAGATACAGATTGCAGGGGAATGTGGCGTTTATTGCCGATATCACTTATGCTGATTTCGGACGACTTGAGAACGTATTCCGCTACAGCTTGGGAGTACAGTTTTGAGTGGGATGGACTCTGATATAGACTGTGTTCGATCATCTGAAATTTTCTGTCCGGCGGCAGAAAACTCAGATATCAAATTCAGAGTTTATCCGGGGAGGATACAAGATGTCCCGATTGATTATCCTTTTGTTACTGACAGAACTTGCGCTCATTCCCTGCACTGCATGGGCGCAGTCCGTTCTCCCCAATGGTTCCGTCGAAGACGGTGATGGTACAACGCCAGATTTTTTCTACCGTGAAGGTCCCTTCGATGCTCTAGCCTGGGCGTCCGATCATTCCTTGACTGGTATCCGCAGCTTGAAGGCTCGATCCGGCTGGCCGGGTGAAGCGTGGTGGGTTTCTGAAGCGTTTCCGGTCCAAGCCGACGTTCACTATCGAATCTCAATGTGGGTCTGGCAGGAAAATTTAAACACGAACCCAATAAACGATGACTATCGATGGGCAATGGTAATCCGTTTCGGGACTGGCGAAAGTAACGGCCACCTGAGTGGAATCATTGCACCTGATCATTATACCTGGCTGGATCAATCGGTGAGCAACGCTGGGTGGTATGAGGTATTTGTCGAGTTGGAAGCCCCAGCAAATGCCCAATATGCTGACTGGGATTTACGAAAACGCGTTTCAGCTTCTGGTCAGGTTTGGGTGGATGATATCGAAGCTATCCCCGTAGGCGATGAGTTGATTCCGGGCGAGATGAACGCTGTGGGAATTGTCAACGCGATCTCTGCTCACATGACATTCTCCGGCGATGATAACGATAATTCCAGCGCCGAGCTATCCACCAGACCAACAGGTACCGAGATTTGGACCGATCAGGGAGAGATGAACCGTTTTGGTGGATCGTTCCGTCTAAGTACAGACACCTTACCCGACTTGCCACATGATGTCCGAATCGTACTCGATGATCCCGATGGCATCGAAGGTGAAGCTGAACACATTCTGTTCAATATCGAACCCGGCGATGAGGGTGATGTTACGCTGGTTGGCTGGTCTTCAACATATGCAGAACTGGTCTCGGGCAATTACACGATTTATTGGGATGAAACGGAAACCGTTGGTGCAGTTCACATTTCTCTGCCAACGGCCTCCCGCCATCTGCTGCTTCCCTTAAACGGGTTCGGCATTGACCTGCTCACTGGGGCCACAAGTTTCACCGTCACCGAAGAATTCTCCATGTACAACCTGACATGGATCAAGGGACATGATTGGGGAACGACAACAACGACCATCTACATAACCTCAATTCCAGGATGGATGATGTGGAGTTGTGTCGCGTCCAACTTGAACGAAGCCGAGTTCACCACTTCAACTTGGCCAGTTCAATTCGCAGAATACGGCGTTCCAACTTCGACACCGGTAACTGTTCACAGCGAGCAGCAGCCCTATGCAACTCCCGCCGTGCTGATCGAGGATACTGAGGCGATTCAGGGTACCGCGATGCTATTTGAATACCTCTCGCCCTGGGCTGACTGGTTCGATTTGGTCGGTGAGCTGCCCGTGCAGGGAGTGGGCGGCAATGAGAACGGTTTCGGTTTCCGTCCTCCCTTGGCGGATGGACCCGTCTCAGGTGCCAATGCAGTGCTCTCATTTTCACACCTCGAACTACAGCCTGGGTATCCGGAAGATGAATTCGACGTTGCCACTCGCTATACATCCGGCCTCGGCCACGCCCTGTCGGTTGAGGGATGGTGGGACGACCTGGAACAGCAGGACTGGGAGACAGTTGCCGGTCAAGCCATTGACGATATCCTCAACACCAACGACTGCTGGACTACTGTCAGTCAGCAGCCAATGCTACGTGCGTATGTCGGAGCGGATCGTCCAGGTTCAGCCGAAGCAATCGCCCAGTTGGATGTTCTGGTGGCACTCAGCTATTGGCTGGAATCACATGATGATCCGGACGGTGAACAACTCGCTCAGACCTTAACCCAGACATTGCCCTATTTCTGGAACGAACAGCACCAGACTTTTGTCAACAACGCACCGAATGGCGGTATATCAACGGGCGACAGTTGGTACACTATCCAACTTCACTGCGATCTCGCACGACTCGCAATGATTGGAAATATGACTGCTCGTGGTTTGTTCTTCGATTCACTGCCCGCCGTGATCGCGTTCGGACAGAATGTCAACTATGATTTTCCTGTCTTCTTTCAGTATGGAACATGGGAACCGATAAGTGGAAGTGAACCTGATGTGGCGGGCGCCTATGCGTGGGTCATGCTGGCCGCCTGGCAATTGAGTGGCGATCAGATGTATTTCGATGAGGCTGAGGCTGCAATACAGGCGCTTCGTGGTAACGGTCTGAATATGACCTACGAGATGCACATGACTGCCGCTTCTGCAGCCGCCTGCGCAAAACTCTACGACATCACGGGTGAACCTGAATATCTCGACCTGCTCAACTTGTCACTCAGCAATCTGCTACGTCATTTCTGGCTCTACGAAATGGATTTCGGGTATGCCAGTGAGTACACAACCATGTGCGGTGTTAACGCGATGCATACCATCCATTATATCGCCGCGAAGGAACAACACGAGGTGTATCGTTACTTGCGTGAGGCGGTCGAGACTGCTGGTGACGCCATCGATCCCGATCTTGAGATCATGTTGAATCGTATTCTGGAGAGGATGGACGATCCGGTCTGGTATGCGCTCCCCCCCCATCTGCCAGCAGATGCGATCGACGACAATCCACAGATTGGCTACAACGATCTCGAACTGTTCATACCGCTCGAAGACCTGCGAGATGGCGCCCAACAGTCCGGTCAGATTGGCCAGGAGCTGTATGGAGCGGGAGCAGTGTTCACCTTCGCTGGTGGGTACGTATCAGTAAGTGACGGAGAATTCAGGCAGGACCTGGCCAATATATCAAGCCTGCCTCAGATTCCTCAAATACACTCCGTGTATCCGAATCCCGCAAATCCCAAGGTTACTTTCCGGATTGATATACCATCAGGATTGATGAGATCTGAGCTACGGCTGGAAATCACAAACCTGCTCGGACGTCATGTTGACAGCTTTGTTCTTCCACCTACCATTTCAGAAACACAGCTTGTCAACTGGGATGCAACAAATTTCGCATCTGGTATCTATTTCGCCCGCCTCAACTGGCAAGGCGGTACCAGCCATCCGCACAGATTCACGATCTTGCGATGAGACAAGCTACAGATGGTCGTGACAACTGTTCCTGATCAAAATCATTTGCTGGTCAGCGGACTGACGTTGTGTGGAGTGAAGGATAACCGTAACCTGGGTTCGCCGAATCCAGGGTGTGAGCATCGTTGGAGATTCAATGGCTAATGTAAAACTCGAACACGTGTACAAGGTCTATGACGGCAATATCACCGCCGCGGACGATGTCAACGTTGAGATCCTCGACCGCGAATTTGTGGTGCTGGTCGGTCCATCCGGGTGCGGCAAGTCAACGATATTGCGAATGATTGCAGGCCTCGAAGATATCACCAAAGGGACCATCTCCATTGACGGCAAGGTGGTGAACAGCGTCCCCCCGAAGGATCGTGACATTGCGATGGTCTTCCAGAATTATGCCCTGTATCCACACATGAGTGTGCGCGAAAACATGGCCTTCGGTCTCAAGCTGCGCAAATTTGCTAAATCTGAAATTGAGGCACGTGTCGGTGAAGCAGCCGAGATCCTGCAATTGCAGACCTATCTCGACCGCAAACCGAAAGCCCTGTCCGGTGGACAGCGGCAACGTGTCGCCCTCGGACGCGCCATCGTCCGTAAGCCAAAAGTATTCCTGTTCGACGAGCCATTATCAAATCTTGATGCCAAGTTGCGCAATCATATGCGTGCCGAGATCATGGAGCTTCATCAACGTCTGGATGCGACGATTATTTACGTGACCCACGATCAGATCGAGGCGATGACCATGGGTAGCAAAATCGTGGTTATGAAAGACGGTCTCGTGCAACAGACAGCCGCACCGATTGATCTCTATAACAAGCCAGTAAACCTTTTTGTAGCCGAATTTATCGGATCACCGACCATGAATTTCTTTGGTGGGAATGTGCAGAATGGTGAATTCGTCGGTGAAGGGCTGAGATTTAGCCTCAAAGGAGTGATGAAAGATGAGTTTTCCTCCGAATCATTGACGATTGGGATTCGCCCGGAAAATGTTAGATGGGGACCAGCAGAAGGTGGTTTCGGTAAACTTAGTGGAGTGGTTGAACTGGCAGAACCGTTGGGGGCAGAGACATACCTGCATATCCGAGTGGGGCAGAAACGGGCTATCATTAAGGTTGCGCCGGATGTGCCCTATTCATTAGGCGAACAGGCGGTTTTCAATTTCAATCCAGAACAGGTTCACATGTTTGATACCGAAACTCAGAACACTCTCACTTGAATGCATCCGGTTATCCAGTTAACTCAGCCGGGGTCGCTTCTTGCCCCAGACATTTATGTCTGGGATGACCAAAAGTTCAAAACCGAGATCCTTCCGTCTGCGACGTCAGGATGACGTGTGTTGTCATGC
>CAJVXH010000019.1 GCA_913009835.1 uncultured bacterium | reverse complement strand
GGTATACATGTATGGAAAGGTAGAGGAGGTGGGTGATGAACAGAAAATGGTATATTATTTTTATTTTTTTTTTTTCAAGCAGAAGACGGCATACGAGATATATCAGTGTGACTGGAGTTCAGACGTGTGCTCTTCCGATCTGCATAATCTACGTTGATGAAAGGGGCGTAATTGTAGGACGTTCCAACCCTGACCTGACGTGACCCAACCAGATCCGTGATGTCCTTGTAGAAGGCCGTCGCACTCACCCCCCAATCATCAGCGATCACCCCCTTGAGCCCCACCTCGTAAGCCACCGTACGTTCCGGTTTCAGCGCTGGATTTCCGACCGTATCAAATGAACGGTTTGCCAGGGTGTCCGGGTCCAGATCAGAGGAATTCATGAATAGATTGATATAATCAGGGAATTGAAAGAAATGACCGTATGCAAAATGAAGGGTCCACTCCGGGCTGATGGGATGCGCCAATCCCAATCGCGGGCTGATCTGGTGAGATGCTTTCACCGCCGAGAGTTTGTGCTCTGGTTGTTCAGGATCGCTCCATCCTTCCGAACGTGGATCGACAAAATCATAGCGAATGCCCGCATTTACAACCAGGTAATCCAACTCGATCTTGTCCTGGATGAAGGCTGCGAATTCCAGCGGATTCTCTTCAAAACTGTCCACCACACCCTCCCGTTCACCGTTCGGGCCGATGCGCAGATCACGGATATCCTCAATGTCCATGCGTTTGGAAGTGAACTCCAACCCTGTCGTCCACAAGTGTACCGGATTCATCTGCCAGTTCAGCTTCGCCCAGTTGTTGAAGGTTTCGGTGCGACTCTCACGCCAGACATCCGACCAGTCATTCTCATCATAGAAATACTGCGAGTAGGTGAAATCTGCCGGTGAGTAATCACTGGACAGGTAATCTTCCCAGTCCTCGAAAATCTTACGGTCGCGGTCCAGCCGATTGTATCCGCTCATAACCTCCAGGAACAGAGCGTTAGTAAGGTTGGCGGAGTAGGTAGCCGAGATCCGGCTGTTGGTGTCGAACTTACGATGGTATTGCTCAGGGAAATATTTCCAGGCATGACTGTAAGCCTGGGAGTTGTTCTTTCGCAAACCAAAACTGAGTGCGAGCTTCCCGAAATCGTGAGAGTTGGTCAGCTTGCCGGAAATCTGACGCAACCACGTATCCCCAAATGGCAGATAGCTGTTCTCAGCTTCATGCACCCCGTTTACAAAAAAAGTTGTCCGTGAAACAGCAGGCACTGGGCCGGATAACGTCATACCCAATCGTCCCGGCATGGATAGCCAGAGATCGTTAGTCTCGGAAACATCAGTGCTGTTATAAGCCGACTTGCCGGTGTTCGGATTGTGCACAGCGTCGCTGCCCGCATTCACCCAATCGCGTTCACGGTATCGGCTATCGTTGAGACGGGAACTCTCGTAATTGAGATTGACCCTGTATCGGTCATCACCTTCACGGGTTATCACCTGCACGATACCACTCATCGCCTGCCCATATTCGGCGTTGAATGTGCCGGAAAGAAGCTGTAATTCCTGCAATGAGTGGCGATCAATGTCGGTGGTACCATCCCCATAGAGAGAATTTTCGACTCGCATCCCATCCACTATATATCCGACTTCTCCGCTACGCCCGCCACGAATATGCAGATTTCCCTCGGCATCCGAGCTTGCGCCAGCTTGGAAGGGGAGAATATCATCAGCACCCTGTATCGGCATACTGCGCACGAAATCACCGCTCACACTGATCCGTTGCCCGGTTTCTTCCAGATCGACAGGCGGTTTCTTAAACACAACCGTCACCGGGGTGAGTTCGACAGACTCCGCCTCAAGGGTGACATTGACCCGCACCGTATAATTTGAACGGACCTGAACATCCGTGATGATCTTCGTTCGATATCCCAACGCAGTGAACTGGAGATCGTAACTACCGGGCGGAACCCCGATAATGAAATAACGCCCGTCAAGATCAGCAGCTCCACCAGCCTGGGTATCGAGCAGGACTACGTTGGCGGAAGGAATCGGCTGGCCTTCTGAATCAACGACAACCCCGGCAATCTTCCCGGCATTTGAGGCAAAGGAGGCAATAGGCACTGCGAGTACGAATAATAAGGTCAGAATTCTGATGCTGAAATGGTTTCGCGCGGTCATGCACCCATCCCTTACGTCGTTCAATGTAGAGCCACTGCACAGTATTTCGAGTTCGCGAACAATGTGGGTTGCAAATTGATTGACCTGTAAGGGCTTTTTCGAAATTTTTGCTCCGGGAGTACCAGTCGGCAAGCAGGTTTTGAAGGTCTTGTTTCAAGTGAATTTAACCCTCTCAAGTTGGTCACCTCTTGCAGTTACCCTCGCTACTGATTTGGACGCAAACCGTTGGTCATCGGTTACAGCTTTCGCGGTTACAGGTTCGCAGCCCGAATCCGTGTCTGCCATTCCCTCCACTATATCCATGATATGATGAACATGCCCCTGTGACCCGCCGTCTTTTTGGCGGTTCGCAGGGATTATCCAACGACAGTCCCGAGTCCTGAGTCTCGAGTCCTGAGTTATAAGAAAACAGACATGCACCTCATGGCTTGCGGATCAACCCTGTTATCGCCTGCGGCGGTAACAGGAGCATGTTCATCGTACGATAATCCACGACATAAATGTCGTGGGCATGATCCCTCCATCTAACAGACAATTCAGGGCACTCAAACAGACTCTCGGAGCAACAGTCATTATTTATGATTTTATGAATCGAGCTATGTTCTGTCTATTATTGTCCCTACATTGATATTCGTGAATGAGACCTGTACACAAACCCATCAGGGAGGAATGAAAGATGACACGGATTACTGCTCTTACATGTTTACTGGTCGTAATGATGTTTGCCGCTATCCCATCCATCGCTCAGCCGCCAGACACGCTGTGGACAAAGACTTTCGGGGGGATTGGTGGAGAGAGGGGCGACTGCGTTCAGCTGACTGATGATGGTGGATACATTAATACCGGAGACACCTATTCTTTACTGGAAGCTATAATCTGACTTTCGACGCCTCTGGAATGGCGAGCGGATTGTATTTCGTACATGCAGTTGTCGCGGGTCAAATGGATAACGTGCAGAAAGTGATGCTCGTTCGATAAACTATTATGATTGAGTGAGCTGGCTCACATCAGGGGGGACCTATAGTCCCTTATTATGAGGAGCTCCTAACTTTGGCTCGTAGAGCGAGACCACGAATCTAACAATTTTTGTGGTTTCTAGGATATTTAGTGTTAGCTCATTGCTCAGCACCCATTTTTTCATTGCTCAGTTCGTAGTTAGCTCATTGCTCAGTTGCAGTATGCTCATCGCTCTGTACGCAGTAATGAAGTTGCTGTGTGCAGGCGAGTAAAACCCGGAGGATGACGTGAGGCAGAGATACCTCGCTGTCGTCATAGCTCTGCTACTGCCAGTAATGGCAGTGGCACAGGTGTGGACCGAACAAACCATTGACGGCGACTATCCAGGCGCCCGCTCCGTGTTACCTGCGGATGTGGATGGCGACGGCGACATTGACGTGCTCGGCGCTGCTGCCTTCGCGGATAGTATCGTATGGTGGGAAAATGTTGATGGTGACGGTCTGAATTGGACCGAACACGTCATAGATAGTGGCAATAGTGGCGCCCTGAGTGTTTTCGCTATCGATATGGACAATGACAACGACATGGACATCATAACCTCCGGCAGAGTTGATAATCAGATCGTGTGGTGGGAAAACCTGAACGGCGACGGTTTGACCTGGGTTGAACACCTGGTCGGCGAAAACTTTGTGCTCGCCTTCAGCGTTATCGCATCGGACATAGACGGCGACGGCGACTATGATGTGGTCGGAGCTTCATACGAAACTGACGACGTCTACTGGTGGGAAGATGATAACGGCGACGGGCTCACCTGGACCGTACATGTGGTTGACGCTGAATTCGGCGGCGCGCATAGCATCTACGCAATCGATGTCGATGGGGATACCGATATCGATATAGTCGGCGCCGGAAATCTCGCCGATGAGATTACCTGGTGGGAAAACGTCGATGGTATTGGTCTGAATTGGTCCGAACACACAATCAGCATTGGTTTTGATGGTGCTCACAGCGTTTTCGCGACCGATGTCGATGGCGATGGCAATATCGATGTTCTAGCTGCCGCCAGCTTCGGTCACATGATAAAATGGTGGAAAAATGTTGATGGCAGCGGACTGACCTGGATCGAAAATTCCATAGTTGAAGGATTCTTAGGCGCAAGCAGCGTTTATGCGACGGATATGGATGACGATGGCGACGTGGATGTGCTCGGCTCAGCCAGAATAGATAATGACGTCATCTGGTGGGAAAATATCAACGGCGATGGAATGAGCTGGGAGGAACATCAGGTAGATATGAACTTCAGCAGTGCCCGTGATGTGTGCGCTGCCGATGTGGACGGCGACCTCGATATCGATATCCTGGGAGCGGCCCACGATGCAAACGACATCACCTGGTGGGAACAACAACCGTCTCCTATCGTAGTCACTATGACACCTACATCGAGCGTCGAACTGCCAGCAGAAGGTGGCACCCTGGCCTTCGATGTTAATGTCGTGAGCAATGTGCCCGCGACTTACCCGAATGCCAGAGCCTGGACAAAGCTGAAACTGCCAAATGGAAACTTCTATCCACCGGTTCTTTTCCAGATGCAATTGCCCCTGTTTCCATACATGGACGTGACCGGCAGCCTGACCCAGGACATCCCATCCTACGCGCCTGACGGCGAATATGAGATGTGGGCGTGGGTAGGCAGTAGTCCTTTCAGTGGACCGAGTTTCGGTAACTACTTTCCGTTCTCAAAGAGCCTGATAACATCTGCGTTTGATCACATTGATAACTGGAATGCGGATGGATATTTCTATCCGAACGGAGTTGCTGAGGACCACACAATGCCTGCCGTCTACCAGATGGAGCAGGCTTATCCGAATCCGTTCAATCCCAACACTGCTATCAATCTCTCGCTTCCACACAGAGCTGAGTTGATGGTGGTAGTGTACAATGTAGCTGGTCAACAGGTGGCGGAATTGGCGAATGGTCTATACGAACCTGGTAACCATAAACTGAACTTTAACGCTTCAAACCTGGCAAGCGGTGTATATTTTGTCCGCGCTACGGTTACGGGTAAACTCGATCAAGTTCAAAAAGTAATGCTGGTTAGATAAATTCACTGTCATCAAAACACTCAGCATACATGGGAGAATTACGTAATACATTTCTGATCAAGACACATCGATGTTAGAGAATATATTTGCATTTCCCTTTTTCTCTTTTATATTAAGCATAATTGTTCATCTGTGGTTTTGAATGCATATGGAGAGAGGGATTCAGCTCAGAGATAACTTTTACAAATATTCGGAAGGAGTTTGACATGAAGAGGTATTTCGCTGTACTGATGCTGTTGGTTGTTTTCGTTCTGCCTGCTGTCGCTCAAGACAGCCTGAATGTTACCATGACCGGATCGTTGGAAGGAGATTGGGATAAGGCAAAGATCGCAGATGTAGTGGGTTCTTATGCATATGTCGCAACAGGTTCTTCTGGGCTGAAGATTGTTGATATCAGCGATCCAACTGCACCGGTAGAAATGGGCTCCATAGCCTACGAACCACCGAACAACGTGCTTGACGTTGCTGTGCAAGGCGACTACGCATATCTGGCAGTCGGACCTCATGGGCTTCGTGTGATTGATGTCAGTGATCCCGAAGAGCCTTGGGAAGTAGGATCCCTGTTACCCTTCAGCACTACGTTGGGCGTTGATGTACAGGGCGATTTTGTATATGTGGCCGACCGCTTTGGTGGCGTTCTGGTGATTGATATCTTCGATCCAGCTTCACCTGTTCAAGTGGGCTCCTACGACACTCCAGGCGATGCCCTCGATGTTACGGTAGACGGTGACTATGTATATTTGGCGGCTTTCTATGAAGGCCTGCGAATTATTGATGTTGTAAATCCAACTGCTCCAACTGAAGTAGGATTCTACAATACGCCGGGTAACGCGCGCCATGTAGCAGTCGCTGGAGATTATGCCTACGTTGCCGATGGCGGCGAAGGACTTCGTATAGTAGATATCACCGTTCCATCGCAACCGGTTGAAGCGGGCTTCTTGGCGACAACTTCCTGGACCTACTATGTGGCAGCGGTTGGTGAATTCGCATTCCTCGCCGATGGAAATTCCGGTCTTCGGGTAATAGATGCCACCGATCCAAGTTCACCAGTTGAAACCGGTTTTTATGATACGATGGGCGTTTCAAACGGCGTTACCGCTGTGGGTAATCTCGCCTACGTAGCTGATGATGATTTCCTGGGTATTTATGATTGCACAGATGCATTCGGTGAACCGTCATTGCTCAACCTGACGATCAACACTGACGATCCAGTTGTCATTCCGGCTGGAGGTTCATTCGAATTTGATCTGTTTATCGACAGCGATTTGCCTGGCTGGAACCTTGTGGACATTTGGGCCGAAACAGTCCTTCCAAATGGGAACACATTCGCCCCGCTGTGGATGTTTACCCTCTCCATGGGTCCAAACACCAATATCTCTGCTGAAAACATTGTACAGCCTATTCCAGGGTTCGCCCCCGCTGGTATGTACACATTTAGAATTGTTGCAGGAAGTTACCCAGACGATCGAATGGCATGGGATGAAAGCCCGTTCGAAGTTGTTAATGGAGCAACGGCAGCATCATCTGAACAGAGCTGGACAGCATTTGGCTGGGAAGCGCCGTTTGGAGTCGCGGACGAAAACGCTGGCAATCTTACCACGCTGCCTTCTGAGTATTCCATTAGTGCGGCTTATCCGAACCCGTTCAACCCGAGCACGACGATCAGTGTCGCCCTGCCAGAAACCGCGAACCTGACTGTCACCGCGTTTAACGTCAATGGCCAGGTTGTTGCCGAACTCGCAAATGGTCAATTCAGCGCAGGCAGCCATTCACTGAGCTTTGATGCCTCGAACCTGGCCTCTGGCCTCTACTTCATTCAAGCACACGTGCCAGGACATATGAACCAGGTTCAAAAAGTGATGCTAGTGAGATAGACTCTCCTAACAATGTAAAACTAAGCAGCCACGGCTATTTCCGTGGCTGTTCTTTTGAGAAAGATATCAATAACTTCGAGTTCATTGTTGCGTTGCACTTTTTCTCTTATATCTTGTATGCATAGTCCCTCATAGTATTTGAGACTGCCCGCCGAGGAGGGGGATATCCAACGCAGGAAACGCTTGCCAACATACCGGAGGTAGTCAACCATGAAGCGCTATTTCGCAACTCTGATGCTGTTTTTCATTCTCGCATCTCCTGTAGCCGCACAGGACAGTTTGAACGTTGCCAAGATCGGATCCCTGTATGACTTCTGGGGATTATGCGAGGATATCGAGTACAACGGAGGATATGTCTACGTTCCCGATATGACTTTGGGGATGAGAGTTATTGATGTTGCTGATCCAGCAACCCCTGAAGAGGTAGCTGTTTGGGATCTTGAAGCACCTTTCAGGATCATCGTTGAAGGGAATATTGCCTACTACTTGGATTTTTTGGGACCGTATTTAAAAACACTGAATGTCATGAACCCTGTGAATCCAGTTCCACTCGACTCGATTGAGATTACCAGTTCATCGACGGACTTGGAATTAGATGTCAGTGGATCACTGGCGGTTCTGACTGATCCCGCCTTCGGATTGACGTTATACGATGTCTCCGACCCTTCGAACCTGACTGTTTTCAGCACTTATACCGACCATGTCCCAGAGTATTCGATCATCAACGGCGACTACGTCTACGTGTCGGTTCATAATACAGAAGAGATGGTTGTTCTGGATATCTCTACTCCTTCCGCGCCCCAGTTTCTTGGAACTGTTCCCGCGCCGGAGGAAATCGATGACATGGAAATTCGGGGAAGCATGCTGTATTGCGCCTGTGACTGGGACGGATTTGCTGTGTTCTCTCTCGTGGATCCGGCATATCCCACTCTGATTGGTACCTTCCAAACACCTGGTGATTGCGAGACGTTGGCAGCGCAAGACAATTACCTGTATTTGTGCGCAAATGATATTGGTCTGGTAGTATATAATGTGGCCAACCCATTCAATCCAATCGAGGTGGCGACGTGCCCGGCTGGTGGAAATATCCGCTTCTATGAGATTAAGGTTGAAGGTGGAACGGCGTATGCGTCGGGATCAAACCCAAAAGTTACCATCTTTGACATTTCTGTGCCATCAAGCCCGAGCATTGAATCGACGATTGGTGAGGGGGCGTTCCTGTTAGCCATCGATGTTCATGGTGATTACGCGTATTTCGCAGATCAACTAGGCTCGTTTTATGTTGCTGATGTGTCTGATCCAACGAATCCGCAACATGCCGCTGAGTTAGGCCCACTAGGCAAACCGTTTGATGTCGCTGTGAATGGCACATACGCATACCTGGCAACTGAAGATGATGGCGTGCTTCAGATCAACATCACCAATCCATCAGATCCATGGGTAGTTTATCAGTTGGATCTCGAAGGGGATGGAAGACAACTATACGAGCAGTCGAACATAGTGTACATCGCCGAGAGTTTAGAGGAACAGGACGCTGGCAGGCTCACGATCGTTGATTTCATCGAATTTCCACCACAAATAATTAGTGAGACCTTGCTTCAAGCTGCTACCGGAATCCATGTGGACGGCATGACAGCCTATGTATGCAGCGATTACCCGAACAACCTGGCAATAATTGACATCTCAGATCCTTCAAATCCTGTTGTTCTCTCGGATGTAGCCATGCCAGGGTCGTTCCATTCGTTGGTTAGCTACGGTAATCACTTGTACGTGGCAAATGGCGGGTACTTTAACTTCCTGATCTTTGATGTTTCAAACCCAGCATCGCCATCACTAGTAAACACCATTGAGTTGGAGGGATATGTTTCTTCCGTAAGCATCGCTGGCGATCAGTTGATCGTTGGAACCTTTGGTGATGGATTCCTGATCTATGATCTGATCGATCCAGCTAATCCCACTATATACGGATACTACCCGGGCAACTCGTTAGATGTTGTAGTCGAAGGGGATTATGCCTACTCAGCTGAACTTAGGACAATGTCGGTTTTCCAGATCGGTCCGGTCGAACCAGACCCTGTTGTTGTCACTATGACCCCAACATCAGAAACCAACTTGCCTGCCAGCGGTGGAACACTATTCTTCGACGCAAATGTCGTCAGCAATCTGCCGGATACTTACCCGGACGTGATGTTCTGGACAAAGGTGAAATTGCCCAACGGGAATTTCTACCCACCGATCCAATTCCAGATGACGTTCACGCTGCTACCGTTCATGAATGTCTCCGGTAGCCTTACACAGGACATTCCTGCCTTTGCCCCAGAAGGTAATTACGAGATGTGGGGTTGGGTGGGTGCCAGTCCGTACGGTGGACCGAGCTTCGGAAACAGCTTCCCGTTCACAAAGAGTGCGGTGGTGATGGGTGGAGCTAGCGTGAATGACTGGGCATCAGATGGACACATGATTGCAGATGACGCAGCGGTAAGCGAAGTGTTGCCATCGTCATACGAGATGCTGCCAGTATATCCAAACCCGTTCAACCCGACGACGATGGTTAGTGTATCACTACCACAGGCCGCTGATCTTACGGTTACCGTATACAACATAACCGGCCAACAGGTTGTCGAACTGGCGAATAGTCAGTTCAGCGCGGGCAATCATATGCTGACCTTCGATGCTTCAAACCTCGCATCTGGCTTGTACTTCATCCAGGCGCACGTTCCAGGTCACCTGAATACAACTCAAAAGGTGATGCTGGTCAGATAAGGAAGGTATGAGCCATGAGCTTGTGAGCTCTGAGCAACTGATCAGAGAACATCAAAAGCCACGGCAATTTGTCGTGGCTTCGTCATGGCCTTTTGTTCTATCACATCAACACTCTTCCCACACTCTCATAAACATCATTGTCGCCCTTCTTCCCCTGATAGACCACCCAGTTCATCCTTGTCAGAGCTCTGTACTTATGTATCTTGCAACATTGTTTCATGGCATACAGGGATGACAGATGAACATTGTCTGGATGGGATTGATCGTGGTTGCGATCGTGGTGGCTGCCTTTACTGGTCACATGGAAGAGACGACCAACGCCGCGATGAGCAGCGCCAAAACTGCCGTCGAACTGGCGATTGGCTTGATTGGGGTGATGGCGTTATGGTTGGGCCTGATGAAGATTGCAGAGAAGGCGGGACTGATCCAATCACTGGCCAGAATGCTACGTCCACTGCTGAAGCGCATATTCCCCGAGGTACCCGACGATCACCCAGCCATGGGTTCGATGCTGGCGAACATCGCGGCAAACATGCTGGGGCTGGGGAATTCGGCAACAGCGCTGGGCTTGCGGGCGATGCAGGATCTTCAAAAGCTGAACGTTGAGAAAGACAGCGCCAGCAATTCGATGGCTACTTTTCTCGCGATCAACACTTCGTCGGTGACCATCATTCCCGCTACAGTAATAGCTATACGAGCATCGGCGGGTTCAAACTCACCAGCGGAGATTATCGGCCCAGTGATAGTCGCAACTCTCGTCTCCACGACGGTGGCGATTCTCGCGGTACGTCTGCTCCAACGGGCAGTTCCGGCGCAGGTACCGGACTCAGAACCATCATTGTCAGATGATCAGCTTGGTCATGCCCCCAACATTCATGTCGGGGATGATCCGGAGAACAGGACACCTTCGGATGATCCGCACGGTCATGCCCCCGACATTCATGTCGGGGATGATCCGACCTCGGATATTCCAGCTTCTGACAAGCCGCGCTTGCGAGCAAGCACGGGCCTGTCTGGTAACACCTCGGATATTCCAGCTTCTGACAAGCCGCGCTTGCGAGCAAGTACGGGCAAACTTAGTGATTCACCCAACTCCTCCCACAACGAGGAGGTTCGCTGATGGATTCCGTACAAAGTGTCTTGGCGGAGATGGGATCGTGGGCGATCCCAATTGCGATTGTCGGGATAGTCGGAATCGGCGCAATACGAAAGGTGAAAGTATATGAAACTTTCGTCGAAGGCGCGAAGGAAGGGTTTGATGTCGGCGTACGCATCATCCCCTACCTGGTGGCAATCCTT
Source organism: uncultured bacterium (assembly GCA_913009835.1). Classification (GTDB taxonomy): domain Bacteria; phylum Electryoneota; class Electryoneia; order Electryoneales; family Electryoneaceae; genus BMS3BBIN04. Next base: position 21,569 of record CAJVXH010000019.1, on the reverse strand, counting down.
GTCGCAATCGGGATGTTCCGTGCGTCTGGAGCGTTGGACTGGATTGTGAGCATATTACAACCAGCGTTCAACGCTGTCGGTTTCCCGGGTGAGGCATTGCCGATGGCGCTGATTCGACCATTATCGGGATCGGGTGCGTTGGGCGTCATGACCGAGCTGATCGGAACACATGGACCCGACAGCTTCATCGGACGGTTAGCGTCAGTGATGATGGGTTCGACAGAGACCACATTCTACGTGCTGGCGGTGTATCTCGGTTCTGTAGCCGTGAGACGGTCGCGTCACACTTTAGCAGCTTGCCTGATCGCAGATGCGGCAGGCCTGACCGCTGCCTTCATCGTCGTGAAACTGGTGTTCGGATGAGCAAAATGAACAAACGAGCGCTGATTGTGCTCAATGGAGAGATCGAACCCGCGCTACCGTTGGTGAAACGGGAAGACTATCAACTCATCATAGCCGTCGATGGCGCAATCAACACTCTGCTCGATCAGGGGTGGACTCCAGACGTGTTGCTTGGTGATTTCGACAGTGTCTCTGATCTGGCGATGCAAGTTGCGCTTGAAGCTGAAGTGAAAGTAATCCACACTCCTGATCAAGATTTCACCGATTTTGAAAAAGCGCTTCGGCTTCCGGAAATTCAAGACGTGACTGACATCGATCTGATCGGACATTCCGGGAGGCGCTTGGATCACACTCTCGGATCACTCTATGCTGCGATAAGCCTGGCCGACCGTTTCAAGTTCCGCTTGATCGACCCGGCAGGAACCGGATACTTGGTGCCAGGGGGCGAAATGCTTCCGTTGAAAGATCAGGTGGACAATCTGTGCAGCGTGTTGGGATTAGTGCCCTCTATAGTTAGCCTTGACGGATTTCAATGGCCGCTGCAAGATGCTGAAATTGGCGGTTTGAATAAGCAATCCATCTCGAATATTATTGTGTCCGAAAACGCTCGAATCAGAGTTACAAAAGGTGCCGTACTGGTATATCTACCACGCGCTGAAAGCTGATTTACCCTTCCTCAACAAGCCATGGAAATCGTCTACAGCCCTTGCGTGATGCCAGTTGGCATGCGCTTCTTGTAACATCTTCGACAAGCAACTGTGAGAATCTGATGATTGCTGTGATTCTTGTTGCCGGTAATTCCGCCCGAATGGGCTCCCTGACCGCTGATGTTCACAAGTCACTGCTCCCTGTGGCGAACCTGCCCATCATTTCCAGAATACTCAATGCCCTGGAGAGCAACGAGATCGACCGAGTAGTATTTGTCGGTGGTAGTATGGAAGATCAGCTGAAGGAGTATGTTGCGGCTAACCACGGCCAATTGCAGACCAAATGGGTAACAAATCCAGGTTATGCCACCACCAACACCGCATATTCCGTCTGGTTGACCGATTCCACCGTCGGCCGGAACGAGGATATGATCCTTATAAATGGTGATGTGGTTATGGACGCTCGTGCGATCAGCCGTACTCTGAAAGGTCGAGCAGCTGATGAAAAAGTTAGCGTGCTGGCCACACGTTTTTCAGACGTGGATGATGAGGAAGTGAAAGTACTGGTCAAGGACAATCTGGTCACCGAAATCGGCAAACACATCGACCCTGTTCAGGCCGATGGTGAATCGGTCGGAATCAATTTGATCGCACGCTCGCATTTGAATGTGCTATACGCAACACTCCGTATTCGCATTGCGCAGGGGGAAGGCCGCACCGAGTATTATGAGCACGCATTCAACCAAATGGTGAATGATCGAGTTCCATTCCACACTGCGGATGTCACTGATCTCCCGGTTATGGAAATAGATACGCCAGAGGACTATGAGACTGTGCAGCGTGAACTCAGCACTCGACTTTCCCAATAAGTCGATTCAGCGAAATGGAGGGCTGGAGCCGCTAAAATAGCTGAAAGCCTTTTGGTAGTTGCATTCACGGTGTTCAGGGCCTTATGCTTTGCGCAGTAGGGCAGTAAAGACTGAGTGGTATGGAGAATTCAGATAGTACGATTCCACATGACTTGGGTGTGCTACGGTTTGATTCCGTATCAAGACTAGTCAAAGGCCACATGGGATAGAACTTTTTACCACCGGAGGAGAGATCCGGCAAGCCAGGAGGAGAAGGATGAACAAGGCTGAATTGGTGGATGTGATCGCCAAAAATACCGATCAGACCAAACGTGCGACGGAAGGCTTCCTTGATGCTTTCCTCGCAAGTGTGACTGATGCCGTAGCCAAGGGTGACAAAGTCAGCATTGTTGGCTTTGGTAGCTTTGAGAAGAAAAGGCGTGAAGCCCGCACCGGTCGTAACCCACGCACTGGTGAATCTATCAAGATTGCTGCAAAGAGCTATCCAGCATTCGGTCCTGGTAAGGCATTCAAGGACAAAGTCGCTGGCTGATACGTTTGAGCAATTGTCTCTACTACGCGACCGTGCTCTGGTCGCGTTTTTTCACGCATTTTGATGAATGCCATTACCCTTCGGGGAGAGGGCAACATGCCGTATGATGAAAATGGGATTTTTGCGGCAATTATCCGCAAAGAGATCCCGGCAAAGATCGTTCATGAGACGGACAACGTCTTAGCATTTGAAGACATTAACCCCAAGGCGCCGAACCATATTCTGATTGTGCCCAAGCTGCAGATTGAAACGGTTAATGATCTTCAGGACGATCACGCCCAGATAATTGGCGAGATGGTATTAGCTGCGCGCGACATCGCCGCAGAAATTGGCGTGGCTGAGAAGGGGTATCGTCTCGTCATTAACACCAATGCCGACGCTGGACAGGAGATCTTCCACCTGCACATGCATTTTTTCGCGGGACGCAAGATGACCTGGCCGCCGGGTTGATGCGAAAAGGTTGGTGAGACGTTGACTGATGTTCATGGACCGGCGTTTATCGTCGGTCTTTTGCGTCTGAGTAATTAGGGACAGACCCCTATTAATAATTAGGGACAGACCCCTATTAATCGCACTATCTATCACAATAAATAGGGGTCTGTCCCTAATTATGAAGGCAGCTGACATAATCAAATCATCCCTGCTGGCACAGCCCGCAGGGGCACCATTGAACATGTCCCCTACCACTCCCCGCCGACACTGTAACGCGTTTCAGTGCCGAGATCAGATAACTGCGGCACATACGCAAAATCGAAACGGATGCCCTTGAACATCACACCAAATCCAGCCGACAATCCGCGAGCCTCATAGCCGGTAGTGTAACCTGCACGTAATGCCAGATACCCCATCACGTTGATTTCGGCCGCTACCTTAACCGTGGGATCATAACCCCTGACCTTGCTGACATCCACCAGCAACGCCGGACGGAATTCACCGTATATCCCCGGACGATACCGCACTCCTGCCGCCACCGTCGCCGGGAGATCCTCGCTGACACGTCGCAACGTTCCCATATCACCTAAATGGCGCGCGACGACTCCGACATCTATCCGGTCCTGCCATAATCCAGAACGCAACAATCCCAGATCTATCGTCCAGCCCTGGGCTTCGTAAACGTAAATCTGTTCGTCCAGATAGTGCGCACCTACACCAGCCCGGATTCCCCAAGCCAGATCAGACGCCAGGCTCAACCCCAGCGAAGTGTTCCTGGCATCGAAGGTACCTATCGGGGATGCGCTCGGACGGTCACGCAGATCCAGGTCGCCCACGCCCACATAATGCGCGCTGGCACCAAAGCCGAAACGCCCGAGATCGAACGCACCCGCCACGTATTGAATCGAGGTGCCCTCAACCCAGGAGTCGGCGTACATCGCCTCCATGCTGTTGCCATATAGACCAACACCGGCCGGATTCCAATAATTCGCCGTCGCACCAGAGGCAGACGCCGTCATCGCTTCAGCCAATCCTGCCGAACGAGCGCCCGGACCCAGCTCAAGCCAGGTCGAGCCAGGCGTGGCATAAGACATTGACGCTATCAATACCAGAACTATGACTGCTGCAGCAAAATATTTCATGGAGAAATCTTCCATGTTATCCCCGAATCCGGGGGACGCTGAGCTGTATCGCGTAACGCAACCACTACTGATACGATCAACAGCACGATAGCTATAATAACACCGATCAGACCAAACATCAGATCAAGGTGAACCGCAAATCCTGTCAGTATAAAGGTCAAACCTGCCAGTCTCACATAAAATGGATCAGACGGTATTTCAAATAAACCGCGAGGAGTGAATATCTTCCCGAAAGCCAGAAAGTACAAGCCCGGTATCAGGAGTATCCAAGCGATGTAGCCTTCCAGCATTCGCCCCCTCCCAGGCAAGACGAGACAGTTCACATGCACTCGCTCTACCTTGTAACACCGCGAATTATCGCCACAACCAAGCTGGATACCGCAAACAGCAATAACGTAACAAATAGGACCAAGCCAAGATCACCGAACCAAGCTGTTCCGAATGCCGCCAACAGCAACACTCCAGACACACGAACTAAAATCGGGTCTGTGTTGATCGTATTTCTGCCGAAGCTGAAAACGTCCAGCGAACCCTTTATCAGCAGATACAAACCCAAAGCGAGTAACAGTCCCAGAAGACCACGCCGTATGTCCATCTCCTCTCCTGATCGTTTAGAGCTACATCGCGAACCTGAAACGCCAGGTCAACACCTGTGTCGCCTCCGGGCTGACATCCTCCACAACATAAGCATAATCCAACCGGGTCAGCCCCAGACCGGCTATATGAAATACGAGACCCAGTCCGAATGTCGGGTCACCATCATTCAAACCCGCACGCAGAATCAAAGCCGGCTGAGTCGGGATGTTATCGGTCATCTCACTGTTCATCAGGCCGCCATCCGGCGCCGCATATCGTTCAGCGCCAAACACATAAACCTCAGCGCCACCCTTGAGTCGGGCCAGCTGATCGAGATCCGTCTCAACATCCATCGCCAGGTTCACCCCACGCACTGGCGTATATGCGAAACCACCACGATAGCGATTCGGAAACTTGTCGGTCTTGTTCGTGCCCTGATCCCAATATCCGGTGGTATTCCACGAGTTCTTTCCACCCAAGTCGTATCCAGCCAGACCGATAGTCAAAGATTGCAGGTTGTACGGCATCTCCAGTTCGGCAAATGGACGCACCTGTAACCCGACATCCGCACCGAAGGTCGTCGAGCTCACCGATTCCCCATCGTCAATCAGATCGGGGACAGTGGCATAGAGCACACCGACATTCACGCCAGCACTCACCGTGCGATGCAAACGCAAGCCGAACGCCAACGAGAAACGATTCTCGTAGAAACCGAAGGTGTCATATACCTGGCCATTCATGTTACGGCCTTCTATATCGCTGGTTCCGGCATGTGTCCAATTGACGGCTACCGCCGCGGGCTTCTTCTGAATACGCTTGTAACGCTGTTTCATATGATCAATTATCTGAGCTTCCGAAGTGTAGCCATGTTGCATGCAGACTTCCGTCATCTCAACGATCACCGCCTCGAGCACCCCGGGATCAACCTGCCGTCCATTCAATTCAAGCAGGTGAACCTCATCCAATTCACCTTGAGTCGCCGTCTTCAGGATTACTACCGCCAATGCGTCGAGGTATTCATCGACCTTGATGATCTCACGGCGACGGGTCGGGGGTAGATCGGATTCATCAATCAAAGTTGGAGGCTGATTATCTCGTTCCAGCAACGCTACCTGACGGATCGGTTTACGCCAGAAACTGATCTCCGGAACTTGCATCAATATGCCAACATGGGCCAGACGGCGATCCAAACTCAGTACATGATAGCCGACGTAAATATCGTTCGCCGGAGCATACGGCAACCCGGCAGCGTTATAATGAGATTGTTCAGCGCCCATCGCCCTTGCGACACCAGCATCGCCCATCGCCACCGCCGCCGCGCCCGATCCCATACGCAGGAATGCGCCCGCCTGACCGGCATAACCTTCGGCGTGAGTTGTTGATGGGATGGTGAGCGCGAACGTTAGCACCACGACCACCGTCAGGAGTAGCCGCGTTGGCAGAGCCAACACGGGTAAGAGTGACGTCATCCTGAATAGGGACGTCATCCTGAATAGAGATGTCATCCTGAATAGAGACGTCATCCTGAATAGAGACGTCATCCTGAACGAAGTGAAGGATCTCGGTGTTGACCTATCGATGACTCGCGTCGGCAAGCCAACACGGGTAAGAATGTCATGCCCACGACATTTATGTCGTGGATAATCCGCGTTTGCAAGCAAACACGGGCCTGTTGCGTCATCCTGAACAAACGCGTCATCCTGAACAAACGCGTCATCCTGAACGAACGCGTCATCCTGAACAAACACGTCATCCTGAACGAAGTGAAGGATCTCGGTGTTGACCTTGGATCGGTTCAGCGGTTTCATTGTCATATCCCTCAATCCATCACCAGTATTTTGCCCCAACGTTCCTGTCCGCCACCTTCAACACGGAAAAAATAGACTCCATTAGCAATCTCCCCTCCACGAGCATCACGTCCATCCCAAACATCATTGTGTTCGCCTGCACCGCGATACTCACTGTTCACAGTGCGGATCAACAACTCCATCGCGAAATCGTATATCTCGATGGTGACATTGCCCGGTCGAGGCATGGCGTAATGCATCCGCACCACCGAGAAACGTTCCGGGGAAAATGGATTCGGATAGGCATAGGTGTCGTCATTTCCGGATAGGTCAGCTGCTGTACGTTCGATGGACCATTCGTTGCCACCGTTGCCGCTGATACCCAGACCATCTGGCCCACCAACCCAGAGACGGTCAAATCCATAAGCTGCCGCATACACCTGGTCTTCAAAAAATTGTTCGCCGTTGTTCAAGTCAATCGGTCTCGGAAACAAACCCCAGGTTTCACCAAAATCGGCGGACTTGTACAGGCCGTCATCGGCTGCGACATAGACGATGGAATCTTGGAACGCGAAGTTATGTGCCCGAATCGGAGTCTCGGAGCTTCCTAAAACACGACGCCACGTCGCGCCCTCGTCATCAGTGACGCTGACCCCATAAAACTGTCCAGCCTCGGCCGATACAACCCAACACCCCGCCCAGAGCAGTTGACGGCCATCATCCAAAACCTGCGAACCCATAGATGGGACAAAATCACCGCAAGGGGTGTTATCGTTCTGGCTGGAATATTTGAAATTCTGCCAGGTTACCCCATTGTCACGGCTCAGATTAATCCCAGCTGCAGTGCCGACCCAGAGCAGACTGTCTTCAGCCATCGTCGTCGTGCTGAATCCACGATGATTATTCTGATTCAACACGTCAAAATCGACCGTGTCAGGTGGTTGATTGACCCACACCAGGTCGCTCGGATCAGCGGTCTGCATCCCGTCGAACATGTCAAAATATCGAATGCCGCCACCCCAGCTGGTAATCCAAACTCGGTCGCCCAGGATGCTCAGATCGTATGTCACATTTTGAACCGGAGTTACTGTAGGCTCGAATTCAGTCTCATCCAGCGAATCGACCGGCTGTGACATCCAGGTCCAGGACAAACCCTCGTCCAGACTGAAGCCAACGCCGCCACCAGTCGGGAGTTTATCGTTCCCTGCCAGCGAATCAAAAGCCGTCGCCGCCCAAATCACCGGATCGCCCCAAGGTGTCAGCCCCGCTGTGACCGCGCTGACTCCCCCACGTCCAAATCCTTCATCCTCATGGGTCGCTACAAACCAGTCGCCATCGGATGGATCAGATGCGCCAATCACCGGTGCAAAACGTCCCAATCCGACACCCGTCGCCAGCCATATGTATGGAGAAGAGATTTCCAGATCGATCACCGAGTTGGAAGGAATGCCGTCAATGTCGCCAGCGATTGTCGGGGTAAATATTTTGCCTGCCGGATCGTTCTGAAGGTTCCACTGCAACGGTTTATGCAAGCCGCTTGCAATAGCTGGAATTGTCACGAAAACCAGCAACAGAGCCAGAAGGATTAAGGGACAACTACGAGATCCTTCGCTTCGCTCAGGATGACTCACGTGGGCAGCCCTGTCTTGGGATTGAAGATTTTTCATGAGTGCGGCTCCGAACTGACGATCAACACCAATTCATGCTCGATAGGATCAGAATCCTGACCGGCACGGTCGGTCGCATAGAAGGTGAAAGTGTAAGTTCCGAAGTTGCTCACTTCACGAGGTACCTGGAACAAGTGTGTCCATGTCCCATCCCCAGCGATTTCGTCCCCATCCTCGCCATCATCCCGGAAAACGTAGTCAGGATGGGTGGAGAATCCACCTGTAGGATCCAATACCGTGTAATAAACACTCTCTATATCGCCCTGACCCTGGCTGTCGGTTACATCCAGAGTGAACGTGTATACGTTCGGCGGATCATCCGGGCCCGGCTGCTGCGTCGTGTCTGGCGCGCTTAATGACATCAACTCCGGCGCCAGATTTTCGATCCAGACAGCGTGTTCCAACGGCTCAGACACCTGGTTAAACTTGTCAGTTGCGGTGACGCTCATGGTGTAATCAGCCGTCAGCAATCCGGCCGCAAATGTCGAATCAGCAGTAAATATCCAGGTCGAAGAATTCAACTGAGCGAACAGGAATTCACGGTAGCTGATATCGTTCGCTAAAAGTTCAACCATCACTTCAACTACTTCATCCTCCGATACTTCTTCGTCGGGATCAGTAACTTCCAATGTCCACTGCTGTACATCGAAACCGGCGTTCAAGTTGTCCGGCAAGGAAACTTCACCAAAAACTGGAGCTTCGTTGGCGGAGACGGTTACACTGACCACGACGATTGGAGGGGGGATCACATCAGGCGCACTCATTCCAGGAGGAATCATACCCCAGACACTAACTTCAAACGTATATACTCCTTCAATAGTCGTAAACCCTGCGTTAATCTGATTACTGAAGATGAAATCATTCGGGACCAGATCCCCAGAATTGGCATGAACAAATCCCGGGTGAAGTACATCTGGAAGCGCTCCCCCATCATCACGAATCATGAAACCAGCTACTTCTGAACCGTCCTGATCACGGATGGATACCCAGACAACAGCGGGAGAGTAGTCGCCGTAATTGATTGCATCCTTTTGCTCCTGAGTGAGGGCAAAACTGAATGTAACCTGACGGAATTCCTCTGATCCCAGAACCCAGAATTCCGGCACATTCACCGAATCAATGAGATCCTCAGTAACAAGAACATTGTCTATTGGTTCAGGATCTACCGGACCTGTCTCATCACATCCAATCAATCCAAACAACAATAAAAACCCAATGAGGCTGGTCAGAAATACAAGTGACCGCGACCCGGACGGGCGTAGAAAACCCATGAATAAATCTCCACAACTAGTGGTAACAACGTTTCGTCTCGCCCCGGAAAGGGCATAAGGTCAAAATCGGTAGGCAAGAAGCGGGAGGCAAACCTCGAAAGTGAATTTGGAGCAGCTCGCTATCCTTGAGTATAACTGTAAAAATGGGCTGAGATCAAGCTCAAACCACCTCGCAAACCACACAAAACCAGGTGTCGAGATGCTCTGAATGGAGTACTCGTAGATTGGCACTATCCAACACTGCCAGCAGTTCCCGCTCCTCATCACCCGCACGGACACCCGTAAACACCGCGTGACTGCCTTTATGCAACCACCCGCACCAACGCACTATCCCTGACAAAATTGGCGGCAGGTAAATGTTCGCCAGGAGGATGTCGTATGGGGGAGCGGACGGTGTCCACTCGAGCACGTCCGCAGCGTGAACATGGACCCGCTCGGCAACACCGTGACGTTCGGCGTTTTCAACCGTCTCAATAACCGACTCTTCTTCAAAATCCACCGATTCTACTTCCGCAGCTCCTGACAATGCCGCCGCAACAGTCAGTATCCCATTCCCACAACCCAGATCTATTACACGCGCCTTCTTCAAGGGCAGCCGTTCCATGCCCGCCAAGGCCAGACGAGTGGTTGCGTGATCGCCAGTCCCGAACGCCATCCGCGGCTCAATCGCCAGAACGATGTCCAATTCAGATGTCTCAGCATCCACTCCCGGCGGGACTATCACAAATCGTTCGCCAGCCCGGATCGGTCCCAATGAGCGCCGCCATTTACCAACCCAGTCCTCATCCTCGACAACGCGAGCATCCACTATTTCATCGGGAAGCAAACCCTCAGCGTGAAGCGCTTTCACCATCCGCAGTATCTCGGCAAGAACCTCATCCCTGTTCACCGTCATGGGGAATGCGGTGAGCATGCGGTCGCCATCCGGAGTCATACCCTTCGCTCCCAGCTCCATCACTGTGTTGCCGAGTACTTCAGCCGCCAGATCACCGCCAGGCAAACTGACGACCAACCACTTGGGTAGATCACTCATCGCACATCTCCAGCCAGGAATACGATTAAAAAAATGAACACCTAAAGGTGGGCTACTACATACCTGCACGGCAACCGTTCAGGCCTCCATACCACGACCGAGATTGAGAATATAATTACGTAGAACCAGGTATTCTTCCGTCTGCAGGGTGTTGCGGCGCTTGTAAATCTGACCCCGGTTCTTCCCATGGCGAGTCGCGATATCCGCTACCCGATTCACTTTTAGCAGATCATGGAGAAGAGTGGCGTCCTTCGCCTTCCAGCGAGCTGACAATCCATCAAGGATGAAGAACAAGTCGTTCAGCTCCTGCTCATGTGAATCGTCAGAAATACGAACCTGTACCCGAGGCTTTGAACGAGCTTTCCTCGTCAGCAATTCAGAAGCGAGATCTACACCCGTTCCAGTGAGAGGCATCGCCAGCTCCGGGTCCAACGCAGAAGTCACTTCACCCTGCACAAATACATATCGTAACTTGTAGGTCAAGCGGTAACGCAACACCAACCTGTCGAAGGTAAAGATAGCGTTCAAAACTTCACTCGGATTACTCATAACTCCCTGAAAACTCTTATCGCTGACAAGAGTAAACGGAGATAGCAAGCTGTCATGATGCATCGCATTGACAGAGCTGACAAGCAAACCAAGAGAGCGGCTGATCCTGTCGGGAGTACTTTTCCCACGAGCAAATGCTTCCGCCATCAGGATTGAGTATGTTCCCTGCATAGGATCACCAGCTGCGATGATGTGTCAATATATAAGAGACATACTTCTCAGTTGATCAACAGACGTCACATCTGTTTGTATCAAAGATATCGACTCATTCTAACGTTCGCAATAGAAAGCTCATGGCCGACCCAGATTTTATCCGAGTATTACTCATAGTGCCCGGCGCGCTTATCGGACTGACTTTTCACGAAGCCGCGCACGCATTTGCCGCCTGGAAACTGGGCGATCCGACCGCCAAACAGTTGGGACGGTTGACCCTTAACCCGCTCAAGCACTTGGATCTGTTTGGCACCTTGATGATCTTCATCGTGCATTTCGGCTGGGCGAAACCCGTCCCGGTGAACGTGGCTAACTTCCGCCATCCGAAGCGCGACCATCTCATTGTCGCATTGGCCGGACCAGCGACCAACTTCCTTCTCGCTGCCGCTTTCGGGATGCTGATAAGAATAATGCCCAACCCAGGATCATTATCCGGGACGATGATATTCGTCTATCAGATCGTGATGTATGGATTGATCATCAACATCGTCCTGGCAGTGTTTAACCTGTTACCGGTACCGCCTTTAGACGGTAGCAGCCTGGTACATCTGTTCTTCCCCGCACGATACGAACGTCAGTACCGCCTGTTCGCTCGAGCTGCGGGGTTCCTGCTTCTCGCTGTAGTTGTCATCGGAATGCTGACCAAAACTTCCATTCTGGGGGCAATTATAAACAAGCCCGTTGGACTGTTTCTCAAACTGTTCGCCGGATTGTGAGTCTGCTCATTGTGGAATTATGTGTCAGAATTTCAGAGACATGATTGCTCCCATCAATAGCTATTGATTTCTTGCCAAGTTCAAACGAAATTCCTGTCCCCGATCATCAATGAGTGAAAGAGTAAAGAGAGTTGGCTATGAAAATATTGCGGATATCCGCTTGGATAAGCACAATAGCGGCATTCCTTCTCATCTTCTCCCGTGAAATGATAGAACCTGGTAACCATATTCCGGGAATAGCTCTCGGCCTGCTGGTCTTAATAACAACAATCCTCGCTCTCAAAGATGCTCATGGATTTCCAAAGGTCTGGATACCGGTGCTGGTTTCAAATCTGCTCATTGCCGGGATTATCTTTCAGGGTACACTAGGTGATTTGAACGGCCTGGAGAGAATGCTCAGCCCAATACAGCTGATGTTGCCGCTTATGACCGCGTCATTATTGCTCTATGCCAGCATGGAATTGCGTTTCATTCGACACCCATACGCCGAAAGAAAGCCTCAATACCCTTCCAAACTCAGAGGATGGCTGATATTTATCTTCATCCTGGTCTTATTGCAGATAGTGCTTGGCAACCTTTTCAGTGGGTCTCTGGGACTGGTAGATGAATCCCCTCCCACATACGGGTATAGCGGCTGGACATACGGCGGGAATCCCCTGGCGATCGTACATCAGATCCTGGGGATTTTGATAGCCCTTATTTCCATGCAAAAGGCTGCCGTATTGATCAAATTGGCTGAACGACCGACGCCCCTGGTCTATAATGCAGCGTCAGTGGGGGGAGGTAGTGCTATCGGAATGCTACTGATCGGTGCTGCGATGTTCCCATTCCACCATATTTCTGCACTAAAAATGATTCACATGAGGCTTGCCATTCTGTTGCTCGGCGCCCTGCTAATCATGCTGATGTCAGTCAAATACAATTTCCTGCCTTCAATAGCGACATACAAACCCGACAGAAGAAGATGATGCTGAGAGGCTGGTCTCAATTTGTTGGTTTATTTCCCTGAGTCATGCCTCAGACATTTATGTCTGGGATAATCAAAAGCTGGAACGTTTGAATTATGCCCCTGTGACCTGCGTTTCTTTATGGTTTGCTGGGGTCACCTGTCTGTATCAAGGAGTTGTTCATCCCTGTTACGCCTGCGTTTTTGACAGGGGCATGTTGCATGTGCAAGCCTTTCATCGCATACGCACAGCTAGGGTCAGGCTGTGAATTCCACCTCCGTATTCGCGTGAACCTTTTCCATTGATACCAGGCTTTTCCGGCTCCCCAGCCTCATCTGAATCATCGTCACGGTATGAGATATAGACTGGGAACAGTTGGCTGAATGTGTAGCGTATTTCCCATGTTGATTGCGAATACTGTAGTCCCAGGTTGAACTGGCCGAGGAGTACGTGTTCCATGTTGAGAGTACTGAACTGCACATCTTCCTTGCCGAAGACGAGCCAGGCCGGACGCCAATGTTCAAAATCACCGTTCGGTTCGATATCAATCAATTGCAATCCTGATTGTACGGTGAATGAATCCCGAACTGGCTGTTGCCAGGCGACATGAGCCCGCCAATACTCGACATCGAGTTCGCCAACGAAATACCTTCGCAGACCTAGAAAATCGATCCAACCCGTAGTCCACGGCCAGAACTCAACATGGCCACGTAAGTCGCCTCTCAAATGCCCACGCTCACCCTCCACGAAAACGAACGATCCGCGCGCCTTCAGCGGATACTTCACCTGCATGAACTGTGAAACCATATCCAGTTCGACACGGGTTATTTTGGAAAACGGGAGCGTCCCCTTTTTACCATAAGCCATTACATCCAGATCAAGAGTACGCACTCCCAGCGACACACGGAAAGCTGGATAGCTTATGTGAAGTAGGCCTGTCCATTGACGGTCATCCCCCCACGGCATGTAGGTAGGCGTCAACCCCTGTTTATTGCCTGCAATCCAAAGTGTACGCGTGAATCGATTCTCAATCCGTACCCCGGGTTCAAGCTCGACACTAACCCATAAAGTAGCCTTTTCGGTGGCGACATTGATGGTTGCGTCCGCGAGTTCGCCATCATACCAGCCGTTGACATCGAGAGCATGAGCAGATCGTTGCCACTCAGCGGATACAGTCATACCCTCAGATGGGTCTACCCTCAGACCGAATCCCGGTTCCGGATTGCCATTGTCCCACCAGCCAAGGGTTCCAAAGGTGCTGACAATTCCTTTCCGTGCCTGCAGATGGAACGAGCCCGCAGACCGTTGGTGATCGAGCTCTACCTTAGGATTGTCATCTTCGTCGGGAGTGAGGTCGGCGTGCAGGAGTGTGGTACAGGCATTGATCCCGGCGGCCCAATCCACCCACCCACTCTGACCGTGAGTGGCTGAAAACTGCTGCGAACGTGCGAATGATGAGCCGCGCCGTTCCAAACCACCTTTTCGATAGAGATCGTTGTATGAAGAGTGAATCTGAACCGTTGTGTGAGGGTGATAATCTTCCAGCGGGATCATGAATTGCTGCGGAGCGATAACTGTCAGATCTCCGCCATAACCCAGGCTATTCCTGTTTAAGGAAAATAGATAGGCCGACGCTGGGTCCTGCGCGAAAGCAGAAAACGTGGACAGCAGCAAAGCCACCATCCACGTCGCAAGCTTCTTTTGGCAACAAAACTCAATCACCGGGCCCAACCGCGAAGTCATCATCAGTCCCAATCAAACATGTCCCAGATGTGCATGGTAAACGTCTTCTCGAAATCATCCGGGGTCCAGTCAATGAGATCCTTGAACTCAGAGTCGGTCATACCTGGCAGCAAGCCACCAAATGTTGGATCGGGCAAAATCCAGTCTTCACCTCGATCAGCCTCCCAGGTGAATACCGGAACGTAGCGATATGGGACATCTCCGGTCATGACCTCAACGTAAGCGAATACTTCGTTGACACCCGCCTCGAGATACCCACTGAAAGTAACGTAAATCATGACGTAATTCTCATCTTCATATTCGGTAACTCTTGTATTATATTCAATATCCAGCTCAGGGATCTCCCCAGTTATCCAATCAGAAACGTATTCTTCTTCTCCACGATAATACTCGCCTTGCTTGTACCAGTAGTAATTTCCCGGATCGTTAACCGTCAGTACAACCGCAACATTACCTTCCTCAACTTGCACCATGTCGTCCCAGTCTGGCCTTCCATCAGGATCCAGATCAAGCTCGACAGTGTATGCAGGCAACAGCGCCTTGATGTTTTCTACTGGTGTCCCGAAGAAGTTGTACGCCGACATATCCAGCAAAACCATCTCATCATCAATCTCTACTTCGATCTCAGCGGTACCAGTCAGACCATCAATTATTTGCTCCAGACCGTCCTCAATATCCTCGATATCTTCCTGAGTAAGACCCTCGTACGGATCAATGCGAATCAGATCGTTTGCCTGATCGTCAACTTCGTTCTTGAGGAATGTCAGACCGTCATCAATGTGGGTAGCCGCACGAGCCCAGGCTGCGAGAGCAGATTGCATGCGGCTGCTGCCGTCAGCTTCCAACGACATGAAGTCAGAATCCTGGGTGAAGGCATTCAGCATGTCCGCACTAGTATAATCTCCGAGGTCGAGGTTGTAGGCAACAAACTGCTGGAGCAACGCTTCCATTGATGAAAGTGCGGCGATGGTCGCATGTACTTCGGTCAGATCCAGCTCGACCGCATCTTCATACAAATCGCCCTGCATCTCCGGCGTGACCATGAAGACGAAGTCCTGATACGTAGCTACGACCAGAAGATGGTTGACGGCGCTGGTGATAAGCGGAATTAACTTATCCCGCGCGAACTGCTGCATGTCCCCGGTCGAGTGTCCATACTCCTCAGATATTCCGCTCATGCCTTTCATCATTACCAACGGTCCCGCGATGATGTATGAGACGCCTGACCTGCCATATGCGCCAGTGTTGGCAAAGGGTGCCGGATTTCCACCTTCCTCGAGGAACCAGGAATCACCGCTCCAGTATTCTTTCATGTTATCAAAGAACTGCTGCGTCTCAGCGTCCTGAGTCAAGGTGAACACTTCCAGAATGCCCATCCCGAAATGTCCGCCCGGGTTGTCGCTGTCAGCTACTATGGCATCTTGGTAATAGCCATAGGCCTCAGTGATGTCGACATCCGAAATCTCTTCCGGCTCAGTGTTGATCATCTCGAACAACACGTCAGCTAGGATTTCATTTCCCTGCTGAACAGCCTGATTAGCCGCTGTTGTATCATTCGTATCTCCAGGCCCATCCGGATCATCCTCGTTGCTACACCCAACCAGGTACATTGTGGACAGAGCAACGCTCAAAACAGCAACCAGCAACCATCGCTTCAACATGTTTTCGCCCCCTTCTTCGTCTATCCGATTATCGTTTGTGTTTCCTGTTGATCAATATTCACTGAATGCCGTAAGATCCGTATTGTAAGTTATTTTGTTCCTATATTCACCATTCTAGCTCCATTCATATTGGAGCCACGAGCAGCCACAGGGGAATATGTCAGTAATTCCAACGCTTCGAGAAAGGAAAACCCGGACAAAAAGCCCGGGCCTATAATCATCAAACAGCGATCTCTGATCTACCCCAGATACGCCCTTAAAGCTTTAGAGCGGGAAGCGTGCCGCAAACGACGAATCGCCTTCTCCTTGATCTGACGGACACGTTCACGTGTCAAACTGAACTTCACGCCAATCTCTTCCAACGTTAATGGCTGGTCAATGTTCAACCCAAAGTACAAGCGGATCACTTCCGCCTCACGTGGGCTCAAACTCGCCAACGCCTGTTCGATCTCCCGCTTCAACGAGTCAGCCATCAGCTCGTTATCCGGCGGCGGCTCCTGGTTGTTGTGAAGAATGTCCAGAAGACGGTTGTCCTCGCCCTGGTTAAACGGCGCATCCATTGAGAGGTGACGTCCGCTCATCTTGAGCGTGTCAGTCACTTCCGTCGCCGTCATATCCAACTTCTTGGCGATCTCGTCAGCGTTCGGTTCACGTTCGTACTTCTGTTCCAACGCGCTGTAAGCCTTGCCGATCTTGTTCAACGCACCGACACGGTTCAACGGCAGACGTACCACACGACTCTGCTCAGCCAACGCCTGCAAAATTGACTGACGAATCCACCAAACCGCATAAGAGATGAACTTGAACCCGCGGGTTTCGTCGAAACGTTCGGCCGCCTTGATAAGTCCCAAGTTGCCCTCGTTGATCAAATCACCGAGTGACAAACCCTGGTTCTGATATTGTTTTGCGACACTGACGACGAAACGGAGGTTGGCCTTGGTCAATTTCTCGAGGGCTTCCTTGCTACCCTCACGAATCGCCTGGGCCAGCTCAATCTCTTCATGCGTTTTCAGCAGATCATACTCACCGATCTCCTGCAGATACTTCTCGAGTGATTGGTTAGCTCGAATGTTCACTCGTACCCTCTACCCTGTTACGGAATGTGAGCTATGGTTTCAGGGCGATGAAACGGCTGCCACCTCGCCCATTTGGTATGTATTTCAACAATATTGCACGGTCCGGAGTTCCAATCTCGTCCGTTAGATGCCGCCAATCCTCTAACGTTTCGATGGCATTATTGCCGAGCTGAACTATAACGTCTCCAAGCTTCAATTTGCCATCAGAGGCACTGCCCGGCTCCACCGAGATAACCATTACCCCGTGATCCGTTTCAACCTGCAGCTGACGCGCTTCCGGGCTGGTCAGATCGGCAACTTCGATGCCCAGCCAATGACCGTTGCTGATTCGACGACCTTCGCTGGCCGAAGTTACATACTCGCTACGATCCGCGAGGGTGAAATCAAGGTATTTCAGATCGCCTCTGCGTATCACAGTCAGAGATAATTGATCTCCTGGAGCATTACGCGCGATTCGCATCCGGAAGTCGGTGACGTCGCTGACCGGCACACCGTCCATCTCAACCACCACATCCCCACCTTGCAAACCACCGGCTTCAGCCGGAGTTCCCACAGAAACACTCTCGATGAACACACCTTCCATACTCTCGTCGAGCCCCAGCGCCTCTTTCTTGAGCGGGTCCAACGTGGACGGCATCAATCCCAGGTATCCGCGACGCACATACCCTGTTTCCAACAACTGGCTGACCACGTCACGCACCATATTTATCGGTATCGCGAAACCTATACCATTGGCTGAGGCATTGACCGCAGCATTGATCCCGATGACCTTGCCGTGAATGTCCGCCAATGGGCCGCCGGAGTTGCCGAAGTTGATGGAAGCGTCCGTCTGGATGAAATCCTGATACACCGGTCCACCACCAGCGATACGCAGATCTGTCCGACCCTTGGCGCTGATAACGCCAACCGTCAGAGTCCAATCCAGTCCAAACGGGCTACCCATCGCAATCGCCCAGTCACCAATACGGCAAACGTCACTATCGCCCAGCTCAGCGACACGGTAATCCTCCACCGGACCGATGTTGACAACTGCAAGATCGGATTCCGGATCAGCACCGATCACCTCACCGGTACGCTCTTCGCCTCCAGACAACGTTATGATGATCGCATCCGCACCGTCAACCACGTGATGATTGGTCAGAACATAACCGCGCGCGTCCACAATCACACCCGATCCACCGCTCTGGGTGAGAATCCCACGGTGGAACTGGTCGTCCATCCGACGCCCTTCGACCAGAATATTCACCACCGACGGTTTCAAACGCTCCGCCACCGCAACGAACGGACTCTCAAATTTCCCGATTACCGGCAATGGATCACGGTCAATGCTGCCGCCAATATCAAAATCATCTTCTATGTCACCCGGCGGCTGAGATGCAGCTTCACCCTCCACACTATCTGCGAGGGGTTCCTTATCGGCGAAAGGATTGTACCAGGCCGGACCATCGGAAGATGCTTGAGAATCAGAGGTCTGTTCGAGCGAATCTCCTGTAGGGTCCATAATGAAACGGTCAAACAAAATCCAACCGCCACCGAATAAACCGACAGCGATCAGCAGAACCGCGACACCATTCAGAAAACTCGTCCAGTTGTGTTCGTTCATAATTTCCCCATCTAGTGCAGTCTTGAAGTTACGTGAATACGAGGATGAGCTGCAAGCGACGTACGGCTGATCACGAGAGCGAAAGCGGAGATACTCTCCCCGCTTGCGCTATTGTTAAACGGCGATGCCGATGTATTGGTTCCTGCGCTGTAGCCCGGTTTCGTGATGCTCAACCACGGATACACGGATGTACACGGAAACGGTCTGACTGCTGGGTCAGCGAATGTCATGAATGACACTCGGGTAGCGAGAATCGCCCGGGCCACTCGACCAAACTTCAGCTATAGTCATTCTCAGAAGTACCGCACGATGTGAGTCATTTTGAAAACGTGCACGAAGTCTCTTTTAACGTCAACGTTTGAAGCATGTCCTGAACGAAGTGAAGGAAAGATCGAACTACACCACCGTTTGTGACTTGAATAACCACTTGCTAAGCTGGACCTTCTTCATTCAGTTCGGCAAACAGACGCCGAACTTCAATCAGAATGACCTCGATCAAACCGGAATTTCAAGAACTGCTATAGTTGACGATCTCGCCGCCACGATAGACCAGTAGTATTATTGATGCGATGAATGAACGATATTTCCTCTGCAAAAGACAGCTTCAGCCAAGAATCCTGAAGTTCATAGAAAATGAGTGAATTGAAGCGCTTGACTGCATGAAAGTTCGTGATTACATTAACGATCTAGGCTTACCTGTTTGATTTTTATAGGGTCGTTCGCAAAAGTTCTACCTGATGTGTGTCACTCTAAAACGTGGATATGACCGTTTTGCATCCACGTTTGAAGCATGTCCTGAACTTTGTGAAGGAAAGATCGAACTACACAACCGGTTGTTACCTGCATAAACCGTTGGGTAAGCTAGACCTTCTTTATTCCGTTCAGAAAACAGACACCGAGTTTCATTTAAAATGACCCCAACCAAACCGGACTTTCAAGGACCACTTTAGCGCAAACTGATATCTGGTAACCAGGAAAAAGCTCCCTAAAACATCAACAGCATGTGCAAGGATTTGCAATGTCGATCATCGCCATTTCGCGCGGTAGTTTCAGCGGCGGCGTCGAGTTTGCGGAAGAAATCTCTCGAAAGCTGGGCTGGCCGTGTCTAGGACGTGAACAGCTTTCCGAGGAAGCAATCAAGCTCGGTGTTCCGGTTGGTAAACTACAAACCTCGATGGTTCGCCCATCTCACGTGCAGCAGCGACTCGGTCCAACACGCGAATTCTATTTGGCCTGCGTTACCTCGATCCTCTGTAAATACGCACTCCAGGGAAACCTCGTCTATCACGGTCACACCGGAAACCTGCTCCTGCCTGGGATACCCAGTATTTTCCGGGTAAGGGTGCTTGCCAGCCAAGAACAACGCATCAAAAAGGTTTGTGATCGTTTTGATTTTAGCAGCGAAAAAGCCATTGAATATATCAAGGGAGTGGATGCGGATCGTGATAAATGGGTGCAATTCCTCTACGGGATAAACTGGCACGACCCATCTCACTACGACCTCGTGGTAAATCTTGACCAAATGGGAGTTTCGAACGCCACGACGGCGTTGTGTTCAATGGCCGAGCTGCCAGATTTCAAGTTGACAGCCGTTTCTATCCGTGCATTGAATGACCTCCACCTTTCTTCGCGCGCACGTTTTCTGCTGGCAAAGGATCCACGAACTGAAGCTGCTGCGTTCAAGGTAACGGCCAATGAGGGTGAGGTACAGATCATATGTCCACCACAACACGCTGATGCCTCGAAATATATCGAACCAGTGCTTGAACACCTGGAAGACTGTTCGAAGATCCACTGGACAATTGCGGGCAGCAATATCCTCTGGCTTGGGGAACGGTTCAATGACGATTCGGAGCTACTCAACAGCGTTCTGAAGATTGCGCGAAACTGGAATGCTGCTGTTGAGGTGATGACCTGTTGTGCAACCAATGAAATAGAGTCTGAATCTTCGACCGAACACGACACGGCTGAAGCTTCCACACGTAACACCTTTGACCGAGAGAAAACTGGCGGTATCGAGGACGATTTAACACAGCAACCCGAAGAAGATACCATTGGGCTCAACCCGGTGCTTGACACCCTGCTTAGTGAGGGTTGTGCAGGGGGGAGATCAAGTATCTACGGTGACAAGGAAACCCTGCTTCACACCCTGGGGCATCGCACGAACTACAGCCTCGTGGTGCTGGGAGACTTGTATGTGGACAAATCAAAAGTGATTAGCACGCGGTTGAAAAGTGATCTGCGCAGCCTGTTGACCGAAAACATCGATGCTCCGGTGGTTGACGCCGAAGAGCTCAAACAACAATTGACCTACCGGACGAGAGACTACGTAAATCTGGGAATAAGCTTTTTGCTGGCAGCACTGCTTTTCGTGCTCGTCTTCCTCAACCAGGACATGGTGATTGATCTGCTGAGCCAGAGCGACAAAACTGTGCGCGCTATGGTCATCATCGCACTGCTACTATTCACGCCGACATTTGCTTTCGCCTACGGATCTGGAACCAGGCAAATTTTCCGCATGCTGGGAGTTCGCTGACGATGCCCGAAATTCAATTCATTACTGAGATCGGAAGAGCGTCGTGTAGGGAAAGAGTGTAGATCTCGGTGGTCGCCGTATCATTAAAAAAAAAAAGACTATGAAATCGGAAGAGCGTCGCGTGGACGTGGCTGCATGCCGGGCTTACCACAACTTTCGGCGTCGGCAATTTTCCTTTTTGTAACGTTTATGACTACCGGTTTCGACCTTCTAGACCAAGGGCCCAA
>CAJVXH010000018.1 GCA_913009835.1 uncultured bacterium | reverse complement strand
GGCGAGAAACTTGTTATGCAGAGAGCGTGTATGTGGTGATTGTTGCTGGAGTTCAGACGTGTTCTATTATTTTTTTTTGTTATTTTTTTTTTAATGATACGGCGACCACCGAGATCTACACTCTTTCCCTACACGACGCTCTTCCGATCTGAAACGCGGACGTGCAATCGATTTCGCCTGCGGCACCGGATCACTACTCAGCTTCTTGGTCAAGTTGGGTTGGGATACTGTTGGTGTGGATGGATCTGCGGAGATGGTCGAGGCAGCACGAAATATTCGTCATCCTCGAAATCGCATCATGGAATGGGATGTAGCGGATTTCCTGACTACGCCGGATGTTGCCCCCTGCGATCTGGGCATATGTGTGTATGATTCCCTCAATTACCTGCTGGAGCCTGAACAGGTTGCCAAGTTCTTTCAATCAGCCCACAAGGTCATTCGCCATCACGGACTGCTGGTGTTCGATCTGAGCACAGACCTTAACAGCCGCATGCACTTTGATGGATCTGTCCTCGAGGAGCAGGTGACGGGGGCATTCTATCGCCGGGTTACCCGTTATGATGAAGAGGAACGTATCCAGCATAATGTTTTCAGCATCTGCCCGGATGGTGAGGATGTGGTATATATGGAACACCATCGGCAGCGCATATATCCGATACAGTCAGCAGTCGATTTGGCGAATGCGAACGGTTTCAATGTACTCGCAATCTATCATGAACTCACTTTCCGTCAAGGAGATGAAACGAGCGACCGGGTACACATCGTGGCGGAGCGGGTATGATCGAGCTGATGCAAGTAAGCAAGCAATACTCTCGGGGACGAGGCGTCCACGATGTCAGCTTTCGCATCAGCAAAGGGGAATGGGTTCTCCTCGTTGGGGATTCAGGCGCTGGAAAATCAACAATTCTGCGGATGATATATGGCGCTGTGCGTCCTGACTCCGGGGATTTGATTGTGGCATCGAAGCGTCTCTCACAAGTCAATGACAACAGCCTTCCGTCACTTCGTCGCGAAATGGGTATTATAGATCAGGATCTTACACTTGTCGATGATAGATCAGTGTATCGCAATGTTTCATTGGTTGGTGAAGTGCACGGCTGGTCGAAGAAGAAAACGAAACAGCAGTCGTTACGGGTTCTGAACCGGGTTGGCTTGCACGCTCACCTCGATCAACTCCCGACAAAACTCAGCCGTGGCGAGCTGAGGCGTTTAGCCATAGCGCGTGCGTTAGTCGCTCAGCCCTTTGTGTTGATAGCTGACGAACCCCTGATTCACCTGGACACTGAAACCGCGGGCTCGATCATTGAGCTGTTGGAGAAGATCCACGCACAGGGCACATCCATATTGCTGGCGACGCATCGAAGTGAATTATTCGATGGTTATCCGGTCCGCCGTCTGCTGATAGAGGATGGGGAAGTTCGGGAGGAATCATGAGCTTTGCTGGATTCATGGTTCGTGAAGGATGGCGCGCCTGGCGTCGCAGCACTTTGGCGGGCGGCTTGGCGGTAGCTTCGCTGATGATACTCGCCTCGTCTCTGCTGATATTCTGGGGATTGCACCAATCAGTTGAGATAGCTCGTGATAGTCTTCTCGGTGGCTTCGAGATCGAAGCCTTTGTCACTCCCGGCAGGGAACGGAATCTCACCGAAGTCAGCGCACGGCTGGCCTCGAGAGATGGTGTGGCTTCGGCTGACACCGTCACCAAAGAACAGGCCGCGGAATTATTCGCTGAACGACACGGTGAGGATCTGGTCGCCCTGCTCGAAGAAAACCCTCTGCCGGCATCGGTGATTCTATCATATGATCCGGGTGCAATCACAGCTGAACGGTTGGCATTGGAAGCGTCCGAAATTCTGGCTGATCCGGATATTGAGGATGTGGCGTTTGAAGGTGAGTTACTATCTCGCTTCGAAGAGGTAAGTGATCGAACCCTGTTGATCGCCGGAACTGTCGGTGCGGTCATTATGTTGATTTCAATTCTCCTGACCATGCAGTCAGTACGGATAGCTGCCAGGACCGGGGAATCATGGGCAAAAGCGGTGTTTCTGATCGGCGGAACACGTGGGCAGGTAGGTAGGCCTCTGGCGGTCAGCGGGATGATAAGTGGTCTTCTCGGAGGTGGGATAGGCGTGTTGCTGGTGACGGTGACCCAGAGTTTGCTGGCATCATCCAAGTGGGTAGCTTCGCCTGACTGGAGGGCGATGGTGGTCGCTCTGGCATTGCCTGTGCTGGTGGGGTGGCTTAGTGCGTCTGGGGCGTGGAAGATGCGCAACTGAATATCTCGGTCTCTTGACTCAGTTTCGCAGTTTCACTTAAGTTGTAAGGCTATGGATGATTCGGTAGCTCAGTTGTTGTGAGATAGGCCCGTGTTTGCTTGCAGACGCGGCTGATCAAATAGCCTGACCATCGGATAACCCGCGTCTGCAAGCAAACACGGGCCTATATTTGGGCGGATTATCCATGACGTAAATGTTATGGGCATACCCTCCGGCACTCGTTTTCAAGCCGGATCACGTTAACCTTAGAGTTTGTGGGTTCATGAAATCATCAGGTCTCGCAAGAAGCATGAGTGAGAGGGAGAAGGCGGTTTTCACCGCTCTGATCCACGAGTACCTGGTCACCGCTGAGGCGGTGGGTTCACGCACTCTGAGCAAGCGTCTCAACATGGATTTGTCGGCAGCGACAATCCGCAATGTCATGGTTGATCTGGAGGAGATGGGGCTGCTCAAGCAACCGCACACCTCTGCAGGACGGGTTCCTACTCATATGGGCTATGGTCTGTACGTTGATGAGATGATGGAGCGGGTGGATGTCCGCCGAGCTGACCAGCGTACCATCATGCAGGCTCTGGAAGAGGTGGCGATTGGCGGGATGAGTGACGTTCTGGATCGCACCAGTGACGCTCTGGCACGTACCAGCGCTCTGATCTCAGTGGTCTTGACGCCGAAACTCACCGAGGGTATCCTGCATCAAATCGATATGATCCGGATTGCTTCCGGTCGCTTGCTGGTCATCCTGACAATCCGTAACGGTTTCGTGCGCAACATCATGCTTAACATCGTTTCGACCTTGAAGGATTCAGAGATAGATGCTGCGACCCGCATCCTCAACGAACGCCTTACCGGGTTGAAACTGGGTGAGGTTCGCAGGAGTATCGCCCAGAGGATGGTGGGCACACTGGACAGCGGACGTCCGCTGTTGAAGTTGGTAGTGGATTCGGCGGATCTCATCTTTACCGAGGATCGAGTTGGTGAGATTCATCTGGATGGTACGAGTAGCGTTTTTAATCAACCCGATTTTGCAGATCTGGATCAGACCAGGGGAGTAATCGAAATCCTTGAGGATCGAGATGTTATCCTTCATTTGTTGCATGCTGGTCAGCATGAGACTGAGGAAGGTGTCCGGATCAGCATCGGCAAGGAGATCGGGAATTCTATTTTAGAGGGATGCAGCGTGGTGTCGGCCAGTTACAGCATAGGTGACACCGAAGGCACGCTCGGTGTAATCGGGCCGACACGTATGAACTACGCTCACCTCTCATCATTGGTCAAATTTGCCGCTGAGGCGATTCAACTTCGTGTCGAAAACTGAGTGAGATTATCCAGCTTCATGAAAGATAAAAAGCGTAACAGTTCAGAGCCGGAGACGGATCTGAAGGAAGAACAGAGTGAGAACTCTGGTGATACCGTTGAGATCTCTATCGAGTCAGGCGCTCTCGCTTCAAAACAGAGTGATCTGACAGAAGAGAATGATCGACTTCGCGACCAGGCGCTTCGGGCACGCGCGGAATTTGAAAACTTTCGTCGCCGCAGAAACCGTGAACTCGAAGAATACCGGGCACTGGCAAATGAGAGCCTGATCGAAGACTTGCTTCCTGTCCTGGATGATCTTGGACTTCTGCTGAATAGCGGGGAAGACAAGAACGATATTTCCAGTTTGATGGATGGCGCGAGATTGATACAGCAGAAATTCCTTAATCTGCTCAAATTGCGTGGCTTGGAAGAGATTGAAGCCGAGGGGCAGCAGTTTGATCCGGAAGTTCATGAAGCTCTGATGGAAACACCCAGCGAAGATGCGGAGCCAGGCACTATCGTGAGCGTGCATCAGAAGGGCTACAAGCTGGGGCCGAAGTTGATCCGTCCGAGCCGTGTTATCATCGTTGCAGCCAAGTCTGAAGAGGAGAATTAGAATGGCTCAACGTGATTACTATGAGACTCTCGGTGTCGAGCGCAACGTCGGCCCGGACGAAATCAAAAAAGCCTATCGCAAGCTGGCAATGCAATACCACCCTGACCGTAATGAGAGTGATGCGTCCGCGGAAGAGAAGTTCAAGGAAGTCGGTGAGGCCTATTCAGTGCTGTCCGATGCCGACAAACGCGCGCGCTACGACCGTTTCGGCCATGCCGGCCTCGGTGGTGCGGCAGGTGGCGGTGGTGGCTTTGGCGGCATGGGCATGGACATTGATCCGATGGACCTGTTCAGCAGCATTTTCGGCGGGATGGGTTTCGGAGATATCTTTGGTGGTGCCGGGGGGCAGAGGGGCGGACGTCGAATCTTTAAAGGGCGCGATCTTCGCATTGATCTGGCAATCACCATTGAAGAAGTAGCCGAAGGCACCACGAAAAAGATCAAGGTTAATCGGCACGAACGTTGTGTTGAGTGTGGTGGTTCCGGCGCTCGTGACCGAACCTCGATGAATACCTGCCAAACCTGTCACGGCAGCGGTGAAATCCGACGAGTTACTCGTTCGTTGCTCGGTCAGATGGTCAATGTGACCACTTGCCCGGCCTGCAATGGACGGGGTGAGGTGATAAAGGACCCCTGTCGTGAATGCAATGGCGAGGGCAGGGTAAGCGGTTCCTCGACTATTGAAATCGAGGTTCCTGCGGGGGTGGAGAAGGGCAACTACATGACCATGCGTGGCGAGGGCCATGCCGGTCAGCAAGGCGGCCCGTCCGGCGATCTGATCATTGTCTTCGATGTCAAGAAGCATGATAATTTCGAGCGTCACGGCGATGATCTTCTCTATGGCCTGAACATTTCGATCCCGGAAGCTGTTCTGGGCGGCAAAGTCGAGATACCAACCCTCAACGGTTCGGCTGAGATCGACATCCCCAGCGGCACACAGGCTGGGAAAATATTGCGACTTCGTGGCAAGGGTCTGCGTCACTTGAATAGCAACAGTCGTGGCGATTTGCTGGTTCAGGTTGATATTTTTGTTCCGACCAGGCTGAGTAACGAAGAGCGTGAAGTATTCGAACAACTACGTGATATGGATGGTATTTGTGCTCCGAAGGACAGCGATCGCAGTATTTTCGGGAAGATGAAGGACGCTTTCTTCAAGTAAACTCATTTGGTGACATATAGGTTTTCACCGAAGGGATCGGTGATGAAAGATATCCAGCACAAGTCGAGGTTCGCTCTTACCGATGTCGAGCGGCGCACACTTTTTGTGCTGGGAATCTTGCTGGTAATCGGGTTGATCGCGAAACAGGTCCCTCGCTGGAGCGAGTCTGAGCATGTGGTGATCGTTCAGGGTGATTTTCCTGTTGCCACCGTTAATTCTTTAGAGGGCAACTCGGACACCCTCCAGGGTGGTAATGCCTCAGATTCACTGGCACTTTCCACGTCTCCCGATGTACCTTCCGTATCGGATGCGGGTGTCTCGATTCCTGATACAGTGGATAATTTGAAACTTGGGGAGGGCGATCAAACTCGCGAATGGTTTGATCTGAACACCTCATCCTCGGAAGATCTTGAGAGAATTCCTGGAATTGGACCTGTTCTCGCTCAACGTATAGTAAGTTGGCGCGATGCACATGGTCGATTCGAAAGAATTGAAGATCTTCTGCTGATTGATAATATTGGCGAAAAACGGCTGGCAACATTGAAGCAGCATGCTTTTGTTAATCCCGGCAACTAGTGGAGCAGGGGGCATTGCACGATGGCAGAAACCCGGCATTATGAGCCACGCGGTAGTTTAATTCTGAAGATTCTCAGCGTGATCTTGATAGTTGTCTTGATCGCGAGCGTTCTCTATCCTGAAAAACTTTGGAAAAAGCAGGATAGTTTGATTGAAGCGAGCCGATTGAAGATGGATAATATCAACTTCATCGTGCAGCGTCACTATAAGGTGCATCAGACATATGTTTCTGACCTGGACAGCCTCATTCGCTTCATTCAGAGTGACTCGATTATGGTCAGGCGTGCAGCGTTTGAGATGGACAAGATGTCCCTCTACAACGCGCCCTACGACTCCTTCATCGTTGGCTTTGCTGACAAATTCCATTTCACCGAAATAGAGGTTCTTCCCTTCAGCCAGGGACGTGCAGTCGGTGCGGAGGAAGCCGAAACGGCGACAGTGGATTCGCTCGTCTTGAAAATGATTCCAAAGCCTGAGTTCGAGAATTCAGTTAAGCCAATTCTTTATAAGATGGTCTCTACATCAGGCATTCACTACTATTACCCGAAAAGGGGAGTTGAGGACAAGACGGTAATAGTCTGGGGTGATGGCAAGTTGGAGCGTGATTACCTGCCATTTGAGGAGTATCTGATTCCCTCAACTGAATATGTGTTAACGGTGCCTCTTGAGGGTATTGAGATAGACCCGATCAGTGGTGAAGAATACCGTCTCAATCTCAACGCTAGTTTGGACATCGAAGGCAAGCTGGAGTATAAATTGGCTGCCGACGGCGAACCTGAGAATCCCGTCCTTGGCAAAGAATTGTACACCAACTTGTTCGTAAACCGGCTGGCCCGGCAGGCTCGTGCTCGTCTGGATACCGACATGCAGAGGGACTCGACTCTATATGCGATGCAGCTCGAGCTACAGAGTGATTACTTCGATGTTGAGATCGAGTTATTAACCCCTCGGAAGACAACTACGGTTGAGTCTAACACCGAAATAGTGGTTCCGGTGGATTCAGTGTATGCTTACCAGGATTCCCTGCGTCTGCGTGACATGTTGTTTACCACGATGAGCGACAGCCTGATTCGTGTTTGGACTGAAGAACAGGCCACTCAGGATATTATTGCCAGTCTTAGCTTCACTGAAAGTGTTGGTATCACGAAGATAGACACCGTTGGGGTGACAATTCGTCCCCCGATGGATGACACATACAAGCTTGCAAGCGACAGTTTCCTGGATAAAATTTTCAGCGTGGGCCCGATCGAAAATCCGGGCAACATTGAGAATAATGACCTTTCGTGGAGCGAAAGCCGCTGAACGAAGCGAGTACGACAGAAGCGAACAGCCCCCCAAGATGGCGTCTCAGCTGGGATTCTCGGGGGCTGGTTCTTGAGGAGCGCGAATCCGACTTAGTTTATGCTGAGCGGGCGTCCTCTGCCATTTCGTTTCCACCAACTCCCCTGGCTATATCCCACCCTGAACTTGGAAAGATGGTCGAGAGTACTATTGATCAGTTTGTCCGGGGATGGTTGCATGATACTAAACGAATTGCGCTGGCATTTTCGCCACCCTGGGGGAATGCATGGAAAATCCCTATAGGTACATTATCCGGCGAAGATCTTCGAGAGTACATTGAATGGGAACTTCAACAACGTTTGAAAGACCCGCTCAATAACAACATTTTTGCGTGGAGTCGTGTAAACGGTGACGCGTACGCGGTAGTCATTAACCCCGAATTACTCACTTTCTGGCAAAGTATTTTCACCAAGCACGGGATCGACTTATCCTCCGTGACTCTGAGTTCGGGACTCGTTGATTCCAGGGTTGAACAGCAGGCTGATCTGTTACCTCTGCTTCATTTGTGGGAGGAGAGTGACAAGTCTCCTGATCTTGGTGAGGATTTCGAGGTCGAGTTTCACAGTCCTGATATTCTCGATGAAGTTGCACCAGAAGAAGGTGTTGAGGACTCTGATTCTGATGATACAGAATTGTTTAATAGACTGCACGACATTCGTCGCCGCTTCAAGTTTCCCTTAATCTGGATTTTGCCTGCTGTATTTGTGTTGTTGCTTGCCGGGGCTGGCTGGCTGCTCCGGGATTCAATTTCAGGGATATTTTCCTCTGCCCCACCGGACGATATCGAACTCGCAGATGGCGAGGATGCGGTGCCGCCTGTTGTGGCTGAGAGTGACTTGGAACTTCAGACCACAAGCTCAGCGGATCCAGCTGTCATCCAGGGAATTACCGGCACCACGCTGGAGTCGCTTTTCACATCCGCTTCGACCCATGGCGTTCAATTAACCTCAATCGTTTTGCAGGGATCTGAATTGCTGGTTGAGGCTTCTGGGAACGCAGGCAACCTCGATGGCTGGAGAAATTCACTATCGACTAGTATCCCGGGAACGCTCGACATTCTACCGTCGCGTGGTGCCTCGTATGGGTTAGTTTCTTTCAATCTGCCTGAATCGGACGAGACCAATTTGAGCGTGATGCAGTTCGACCAATGGGCAGTAGACCTTGGTATGACCTCCGAGGGCCAGCAGGTGTACACGGCCACACGTGCAATGGTTGACGCACTCATCCTCAGGATTGATGAGACTGGTGCCCGTCCGTGGCGACTTTCGATACACCTGAATGGCAACAATTCCTACTATGTCATGATGCTTCCATGAGATTGACCGGCGGGGAGGGGAAAGGTCGTCGTCTTCTCGACGCTCCAGATCACGTTCGTCCCACCTCAGGCCGCATCCGTGAACAACTCTTCTTCATGCTACTGGAATATCTCGAAGACGCGAATGTGCTCGATCTCTTTGCCGGGACTGGTTCGCTTGGCATTGAAGCGCTGGCGCGCGGTGCCAGACAGGCAACCTTTGTCGACAAGGATCGCGAGTCGATTCGAGTTACAAAATCCAATCTGGATCGTTGCAAATTCACTGACCGGGCGAATGTAATTCAGGGAGATGTGTTCCGGTTATTGCGCAGGCCTTTCCATTTGGGCGGACCATTCGATCTGGTGCTAGCCGATCCACCTTATAGGGAAGACACTCTCGCTGCCTTGCTTGAATCGCTGCGAGACAATCAACTCATGGTGCCGGACGGAGTTTTTATCTACGAGACGCAGCTGAAAGAGAAATGGGTGGATGTTGAGGGCTGGACAATGTTCGACAAAAGGACTATCGGGGGAACGGTACTATATTTTGTCCGGTTGAGTGAAACACCTACGCAATAGAATCAGCCAATATCCGCTGAACGCTTCATGCTATTTAAAAAGAGCGAATACAGGGAGTATCTATGCGACTGACCATGATGTCCACCGATAACATGCCAGAGATGCTGCTTTGCGATGACAA
Source organism: uncultured bacterium (assembly GCA_913009835.1). GTDB lineage: Bacteria > Electryoneota > Electryoneia > Electryoneales > Electryoneaceae > BMS3BBIN04. Next base: position 23,650 of record CAJVXH010000018.1, on the reverse strand, counting down.
TGGTCTTCACTATCAAGTCGCCGATCTGATTCATGGAACGACAGATATTCCCTTTTACATACGAAATTCCTCACATCCAACCATCAAAGATCTATTCTCCTCAACTGATATACCTGCTGCCCTGAGATGGCTGGAAGAGCGTACGTCATCGGCACATTCAGTCAACACCAGGGATTGGACCTGGGCAACGCCAGATACCGGCGGATCACTATTCTGCGTTGGGCGCAACTATGCCGCTCACGCCAGCGAGTTAGGTAACAAGGTTCCCGGTAAACCACTCTTCTTCATGAAACCGCGTGGATGCCTGGCGGCAAACGAACAGAAAGTCGCCATTCCCTCTGAGAGTGATCGTGTCGATTATGAAGGCGAGCTCGCATTGGTAGTGGGGCGAGATTTACGCGGCCCAATATCCCTTGTGCAGGCGCGTTCTGCAATTGTCGCAGTTACTCTATTGAATGACATTACCGATCGCGCTCAGCAGCAGCAAGCCAAGGAAAAGGGTAAACCCTGGTTTCGCGCCAAGGGACGGATCGGATTCGCTCCAGTTGGTCCATACTTGAGATTCATTGATAGCGGTATTCCCTTGTCTGAGTTCCGCTACACTACGAGTCTGAATGGTGAGATTGTCCAGAATGGCGAACCCTCCTTATGGCTGTGGAATGCTGAGACAATCGTCCAAGACTTGAGTGAGTCAGTGGGTTTGGAATGTGGTGATATGATTTCAATGGGAACTCCTGCCGGCGTGGGGCCGCTGAAGCCTGGTGATGTGGTTGAGCTAAATAGTACTGTAATAGGTACGTTGCGAACAGAGATGTTCTGAAAGCTTTAATAAACACTCTGAATCAGGTTACGCTCGCCCACCTCAAGTATGAGAGTAACGTATTACTTTTCTTCATGAGGGCGGTATTCATTCCAGTTAATGAACTACTATTTGGATTGACTTTAATATGGATAACACGTAAACTATGGTCATTCTCAAAAGTTCAACGCTATGTGTGTCATTCTGAAAACGAGGATGGAGTCTTTACCATCCGCGTTTGAAGCATGTCCTGAACGAAGTGAAGGAAAGATCGAACTTCGCAATCTGTTGCGACTTGCACAGACCGTTTGATAAGCTGGATCTTCTTCATTCCGTTCGGCAAACAGACGCCGATCTTCATTCAGAATGACCTCGATCAAGTCGGACTTTCAAGAACTACTATAGTGTGTATTAGAATTGTGCCCAGCGGATTGACTTTCACACTGAGAATATATAATCAGAATGGACAAGAACAGTTCGTCTTCCAAATACACTTCTCGAATTCAGCTTTCTCAGGAAGCCATCCCGGAATTGCTGAAACTACCTGAAATAGATGCAGGTGTTATTAACAAAGCCTGCGAATGGTGGGTAGGCTCCGAGAATTCCCAGCGAAAGCTTCCAGAAGAATTCGCATATGTCGTCACTCAGCTTGATGAGTATATGCGTTGGCGCACATCTCTACAGGGCAGGTTACATGAGTCCTCTGCAGGTTATCGAGCTGATGGTAAAATCAGGTCTCCTTTCCAGCAATTTCTCAGAGAACGTGAGGCGTTCGTTCCAGAATATCCTCGAGATACCAGACCGCGGCTGGAGCATGGAATAAGGTCGCTGATCGGCGAATCGAGGATATGGCGTGAAGTCGTGAGCATGGTACAGGTTGCTGCTTTCAGCAGTGTGCCTACGTTGATTTGTGGCGAGGTGGGCTCTGGAAAAGCCACGGTCGCAAGAGTTATCCATGAAGCCGGTAATAGGTCTAACAGACCGTATTTACCTATTTCATGCAATTACTTGTCCCATGAGAGTTTCAGAAATCAGATCCGCGAGATGGTTGCTGAACACGGTCACCCTTCTGACCAGATGATCCTCAAAGAGATGTTTTGTCCCTTTGGTACCATCTATCTCTCTGATATTGACCAGTTGCCTATGCCTTTGCAGCCATTGGTTGTTGAGCAGGTCCGTGAGAGATACAAGCCCAATCTCATAGATAGTAGTGCTGATTCTCCACCACGGATCCTCGTATCATCGAGCTGTGACTTGAATTTACTCGCACGCCAGCAGTTATTCCGTCACGATCTGTTTCTTGAAGTGGCTATCTTACAGATTGACTTACCATCCCTCAGACAGCGTCGTGAGGATATTCCTGTACTGACAAATCATTACCTCGACCAGTTGTCACGGAAGTACGGCATCCAGAAGCCAAAGGTACATCCAGATGCTATGCATCGTCTTGAAGGTTATTCGTGGCCGGGGAATCTATCAGAGTTGCGCACAGTCCTTGATCGTGCACTATTAATGAAGCCGCGTGAGATACAGCTGAGTCATTTACGTTTTGACGAGTCGGACTGGTTACCACTGAATTCCCGTGATCAGGATACAATCCACACTGCAGTTGGTATTCTCGAGCGAGCTGGATTTCGAATCGGATCTTCCGCGCCTGAGCGTTTGATTTCTTTCATGCTGATGAAAGAAAGACTGCTCTTCAAGACATCTGAGTTAGCTGAGACGCTGGGCGTAGTGAATTCCACTGCGCGTGGTTATTTGTCTCAATTGAATAAACTCGGATTTGTAGAAAAGCATGGTGATCGGAAATCTGCTAAATGGAGCGTCAATCTGGCGCGTTTGAACGGGGAAGAGGAGTAGGGAACAGGATAACAAGCTGTAAATGAGTGGCGAGAGACTAGAGACGAAATGCGTGAGACGATCTAGTCGAACAACACCCACCTAACTCCCCAGATCTCATCCCTATGCATGTTCGGGAAGGAAGGGATGAACTGGTAGGGTGCCCCCATGACATTTCGTGTTCCATAATACGCTTCGAAGTTGAACACCTTGAAATTCAGGATGGCGTCGTATGTCCAGGCTGATTCCTGATAGTAGGTGGCAGTCTGGTATTCATCCCAGAAGTAAGCCGTTACCGTCGCCCTGATCCGTAGTTGATTCCAGTAATAGTGATCCATGAATCGCAGGCTTGCCCATCCGAAAATTTCTGGCACCGGTGCCGCAGGTGTGATAGGTTCAGCGTAGGTGAAGGATGCAGCCGCGCTCACCGGACCATAGAGGGGAGTCCAAGCGTAGACTGTGGATTCCAGCGAGTTGTAATTTTCATAGTTGTCGCGGGTCCAGACATTCGGTGTCATTGCATATGGCAGGATCTGATCGCGCCATTGACGTATTCCACTCTGAACGTGTATCTGTCGGTACTCTGGCCAGCTCATGGCTACACCAGCACCAACATAGTCCGTCTTGACTGGTTTCAGCGCGGGGTTACCATGATAGAAGGTGGTATAATCCGGAACAGGTAGAACATCCATCCAGCGGTCTGGTGTACGGACCGACCAGTAGCCAGTTGTCTCATCCAACCCCGGGTAGCGCCAACTCGATGAGGCCAGCCCGAACAGCCTCAGCGAATCAGTGAGAGAATAGGATGCCGACACCGACCCTCCGGCCATCAGGTTGTCATCGAATTCTACGGTGTCAGGCGATACCTTTAGAGTGCTGTATTCGGCGCGCAGACTTCCCTGCAGGTCAATCTTTCCAAACGTCACCCTGTCAGTCAGGCTGAGTCCGGTAGTAGTTCTGGCAGCATGTGGATCGATCTCAGTCGGGCGACGGGTGAAACGCGCTGCTATACGTTCTACATCCACTCTTGCCAGCAGATCATGTCCGTTCAGGTCGCCGAATCCTTGTTCGAATTTCATACCGAGACGGTTGCCGTCTTCATTGCCGTAACGATAGCTACTCTCGTTTCGAACGTACCATAGGCCGAGTTCACGATACAGGCAAGAATCTCCGGGAACACCGCTGCTCAAGCTGACATCAATGTCGTTGCGCCGGATACCTGATCTACCAGCATCGAAGGGACGATACCATTGATCACGGAACTCCATCCATTGAATCGAGAGTTGTCCAATGCCACGGAGAGTGCGTCGCCCACCTATTCGCAAATTGGAAGTATTTGCAGCAGTATTGTTAAAGCGGCCCTGGAACTCTGTGATGTTAACGCCTATGTGATAGGCCACTTCGTTGGAGACCTGGTGGGCGATCCGCCAATCAGCACGTCCCAGCCCATACCAGCCCTGACGGTACACGATTTTGGTCACTGGCCTGGTCGAATAGGCGTAAGGCTGGATCAGCCGCATCAAATAACCACTGGTCGGAATCCCTCGAACAGATGCTGCCTCATATTCAGCGATCTGAACCTCTTCCGCTTCAAAGGAGGTGAAGTTGGTCGTGCCAGTGATCGGATCATTGTATGGGCGGCCCCTGAACCAAACGGTCAAGTCCCGTGCTGACCCGCCAGGTGGGATCAGGTAGGCGGGTTGACCGTACAACTGAGTCTGACGGGGATACAGGCCTGGCGCAACAGCGAGCATTTCCACGGCATCCTTGAACCCGTGGCGATGGAACTCGCGATTGTTCAGCCTGAAAGATGTCGGGGAAAATGGTACCGGATTAGCGGAATCTGGAGGTACGATCGGCGGCAGAGGTGGGGGAAGTACCTCAATGGAATCACTCATCGCAAGGCTATCTGATTCATTGATGAACATGCTGTCCATCAACGAGTCCACTTCACTGTTATTCATCGAAGCTGAGCTATCTGTTGATTCAGTAGATAAGATCGTAGGGCTGGCAATTGTTGTATCAATGTTCTGATGAGCGGAGGAGAGTGGGGGCTGTTCATCTGAAAGCTGAATACGAACGTTTCGTTGATGCTCCAAGAGCTCGGAACTTGCGAAGGCGGATGGTGTAGAAAGCAGAGTAAGCAGCATCATCAGCAGCAGGAGGGCACTGAATTGTGTCCAGACAACAGCAACCCTATCCGATCCGGATACCGGAGTATTACTGCGCTGATTCGGGCGCGATTCTGTTTGAAAGTTGTGCGGCAGAGGTAGCATTGCGGTGAATATACATTTTCCCGCTTCCAGATGCATGGGGTAGAGGGGATTATTCCTGGATTAGTCATCCTGACGCCGTAGGCGAGAAGGATCTCTGTTTTGACCTTGAGATATTCCGCGCTTGACGAGCGAGCACGGGCCTGTCTTCTCGTGTCGGGCTTCCAGCAACGGTCCTCTCAAGTGTGTCTCTACTGATGTTGATGACTGTTGAATATGGGGTTGCTTCTAGTTACACTGTCCTTCTGTTAGCACTCGTCACACAGGAGTGCTAACAGAAGTCTAAGATATTGATAATACGAAACATGAAATGCTGATAAGGGTGTCTCTGTAGCTGGATAGGAGCAGGACATCGTTTGCTCAGCTTGAACATCTCAAGAAGAAGTAGAAACTTAACATGATGAGGAGGCATCACAATGAACGTGCGTCCGATTGACGAGCGTGTGCTGCTCAAGGTAGTGGAAAAAGATGAGAAGAGTGCTGGCGGAATCATTATTCCGGACACAGTGAACAAGGAACGTCCTCAGGTTGGTGAAGTGATCGCATTGGGCGATGACATTGTCAACAAGGATCTGGAGCGCAAGCCGCTCTCCCAGATCGTCAGCGTTGGTGATCAGGTTCTATTCGCGAAATACGGTGGGACGGAAGTAACCGTAGACGATGAGGATTACCTGTTAGTCAACCGCACCGATATTCTCGGTGTTCTGGAGAAGTAACATCCGTTTTCAGGTGAACTTGCAAAAGATTAATCAGGAGAATTGAAGATGGCTCATAAGATCATAGCCTTCGATCTGGAGGCTCGCAACGGTCTTAAGGCGGGTGTTGATACTCTCGCCAAGGCAGTAAAAGTTACCCTCGGCCCGCGTGGACGCAACGTTATCCTGGAAAAGAAGTTCGGCGCTCCGACGATTACCAAGGACGGCGTCTCAGTCGCCAAGGAAATCGAACTCGAAGATCCAGTGGAGAACATGGGCGCCCAGATGGTGCGTGAGGTCGCTTCCAAAACTTCCGACATCGCTGGTGACGGAACCACAACCGCAACCGTTCTAGCCCAGGCTATCCTCAGTGAAGGTCTGCGCAACGTGGTCGCTGGTGCCAATCCGCTGATGCTCAAGCGTGGCATCGAGAAGGCGATCAAGGTTGTTGTTGCAGATCTGCACAAGCAGAGCGTTGAGGTTGGTGGCAGCAAGGATCGTATCGCTCAGGTTGGTTCAATCTCTGCGAACAACGATCATGTGATCGGTGATTTGATCGCCGATGCGATGGAGAAGGTTGGCAACGACGGCGTTATCACCGTTGAAGAAGCCAAGTCCATCGAGACCAGTCTGGAAATCGTTGAAGGTATGCAGTTTGACCGTGGCTACCTCAGCCCCTATTTCGTGACTGATCCAGACAACATGGAAGCCGTGCACGAAGATCCGATGATTCTGATCTACGACAAGAAGGTCGGCACCATGAAGGATCTTCTTCCGGTGCTCGAGAAGGTTGCCCAGATGGGCAAGGCCTTATTGATCATCGCTGAAGATGTTGAAGGCGAAGCACTGGCCACTCTCGTTGTCAACAAGATCCGTGGCACCTTGAAGATCGCAGCCGTGAAGGCTCCGGGCTTCGGCGACCGTCGCAAGGCAATGCTCGAAGATATCGCTATCCTCACCGGTGCTCGTGTCATCAGTGAAGATGCCGGTCTCAAGCTTGAAAACACACAGATTGATGATCTGGGTTCAGCCAAGCGCATCGTGATGACCAAGGACAACACCACGGTCGTCGAAGGTGCTGGCAAGACTGAAGATATTCAGGCCCGAATCGAGCAGATCAAGAAGCAGATCGAGTCCACGACTTCCGATTACGACCGTGAGAAGCTCCAGGAACGTTTGGCGAAACTCGCTGGTGGTGTGGCAGTGCTGGAGATTGGTGCGGCCACTGAAATCGAGATGAAAGAGAAGAAAGCCCGTGTCGAAGACGCTCTTCATGCTACCCGTGCCGCTGTCGAAGAAGGCATTGTCGCAGGCGGTGGTGTAGCGCTTGTTCGTGCGCAGACGGCCTTATCTGAGATCAGCTATGACGGTGACGAAGACACAGGCCGGATGATCGTTCTTCGCGCTATCGAAGAGCCGCTGCGTCAGATCGTTGGCAACGCTGGTTTCGAGGGTGCTGTTGTGGTGCAGAAAGTCCGTGAAGGTAAGGGTTCTTTCGGATTCAACGCACTCATCGGCGAATACGAAGACATGATGAAAGCTGGAATCATCGACCCGACCAAGGTGACTCGTTCCGCGCTGGAAAATGCGGCCTCTGTTGCTGGCGTTCTGGTGATGAGCGAAGCTGTTGTCTACGAAGCCAAGGAAGACTCTGGTCCTGCCATGCCGGCAATGCCAGGTGGTGGTATGGGCGGCGGCATGTACTAAGCCTGCTTGCCACGGACTTCAGTCCGTGGCGGTTCATTAGCGAAATCAACAGTTGGTTGTCATACCTGTCGGGGACACTTCGGTGTCCCCGATTTATTTATGATCTTTATGGGCTCACAAACGTCCCTCATGGTTGATTGTCCATCATTATTTTATCGATATTCTCAGTTGAATTTCGTTTTAATCAGGAAACGGTTATAAAACCCTAAATTCTGGAGAAAAATTGCTTACATGTCTGAAACCTCTGCTTGTACGCGCGATTGATCGCCTTCCTTACCGCTTAACATTCATTCTGCAACGCAAATACTATCTTCGTAAATTACGTAATATTAGCAGCGATGCAGATCAAGATCTCAGTGTGATCCCTCAACTTGTTGTGGAAGGTGATTCAGTTATTGACATTGGGGCTAATTACGGTCTATGGACGCGGTTTCTTGCAGAATCTACAGGAAAGAATGGCAAGGTACTGGCTATTGAACCAGTCCCTCGGACCTATGACATCCTGAAATATTGCGTGGTTTCCCTGGGTATTGGGAATATCGAAACGCTCCACGCAGCAGTCTCAGATCAAGATGGGAAAGCAACCATTTCTGTACCTGATTATCGAGGTCGGGTAAACTATTACCGGGCATCATTGGATAATCGTCACCAAAGGAAGAGCCCACACAGCTTTGAAGTGCGAACTTTTAGTGTTGATACTCTTGTCACACGATATCATGGTCTCGCTGCGCCATCATTCATCAAGTGTGATGTGGAAGGTCATGAACTGGCGGTAGTGAATGGGGCGAAGCTGGTAGTGGAGAAGTCGCTCCCTTCCTGGTTGATCGAGCTGGGTTCACATCCTGATGAAGACGGCACAGATGCGAATCAGATCAAGCGTTATTTCGAATCTGTGGGATATAGCGACTATGTGTTTGCGGATGGAAAGTTTACTCCACGCAAAGAGGGTGAAACCTCAGTGAATTACATCTTCATCCACGAATCTCGTCTTCAAGGGCTCCGGCTGGGATGAGGATTATTAACTGAGCAGGTTCATGAGTAGTTCAAAACCGATCAAATCAGATCGGTTTTCTTATTCATATGCTGGTTTTAATCAGAGTAGTGAGCGAGCCTGAATTGAGATGGAGTGTTCTATAATACAAAAATCGTAGAAATCTGTTGATCTTGTCGTCCGAGATGATGAAACAAGCTCCCCTGTAGATCGGAACGTTTGTGTATTTACGTAGTTGCGCTAACGTCCACGGGTGACGCTCCGGCTTCACATGGCGATTCTCTTGATGTGTTCACGGCATCAGAAGCGGTTCCAGCCACATTCACGCTTGCTGAGCCATATCCAAATCCGTTCAACTCATCTGTCCAACTGATGGGGTCCACCTCTGAATAAGGTTTAAGAACAATACTATAAATGGCGTTACAATTGAAGATGCCTATATCTACAGAATCAATACTTTACTTCATCGTTCCCAATAAGTCTTCGTCAGGAGGACGAGGACGGTGAAGAACTCCAGACGTCCGACAATCATCAGGAAGCTCAGCACCCATTTACCGACCGCGGGTATGAAAGCGTAGTTGTCGGTAGGGCCGACGTCGCCCAGTCCCGGGCCGATGTTGGACAGACAGGCGACGGTACTTGTTATTGCGGATACGTGATCCAAGCCCAGTAACGCCATTATCAGCGATCCGAAGCCGAGCAGGAGTATGTATAGCAGGAAGAAGGCCAGGACATTCTGGACAACGTTCTGAGGTAGAGCTTTGCGCCCTAATCTGACCACATAGACCGTGTTCGGATGAATCAGCTTGCGTATTTCGATGCGTGCCTGTTGCAGCAGAATCATGACCCGTACGGCTTTCACTCCACCGCCGGTTGATCCGGCCATTCCACCCATGAACATCAACCCGACGAGAATGAATTGGGTAAACACATGCCACAGCTCAAAATTGGCCGTGCTAAAGCCGGTGGTTGTGCCGATGGACATGGTGACAAAGGCGGCGTTTCGGATTGACTCTTCAACACCGGTTCCTGCAACGAGCTGGAATATGGCTAAGATGATAATACTCACGAACATTACGGTACTGAAGAACCTGAATTCGACACTCTCCCAGTACCGTTTCACATTCCCACGCAACGCGAAGTAGTGCAGGCTGAACGAAACTCCCGCGATGTACATGAAGATCGTTATCACCCATTGGATGTAGGCGCTGTCGTAGTGGGCGATGGAATCGTTCTTGGTGGAGAATCCGCCGGTGGCCATTGTGCCGAAGGCGTGGCAGATGGAGTCGAACCAATCCATGCCGCCGAGCATTAACAGGCCGACTTCAACTGCAGTTATGAAAACGTAAACAACCCACAGAATTTCCGCCGTGCGACGGATGCGGGGGGATAGTTTGTCCGCGGTTGGGCCAGGTGATTCTGCCTTGAACATCTGCATTCCACCAACGCCGAGGTAGGGTAATATCGCAATCGAGAAGACGATTATTCCCATTCCTCCGATCCAATGAGTGAAGGATCTCCAGAAGAGGACACCGTGCGGAATTGATTCGATGTCGGTGAGAATAGACGCGCCGGTTGTTGTGAAGCCTGAGGCGGATTCGAAGAAGGCGTCTGTGATTGATGGAATCGCACCGGTGAACAGGAAGGGCAGCATCCCGAAGAGGCTTATGGCCAGCCATCCGAAGGTTACGACGGCGAAACCTTCCTTGAGGTTCAGGTCACGTTGCTGCCGATTAAGGAAGATGCCCGCGATTCCAGCGACAGCGGTCGTGAGGGCGGCGAGAAGAATTCCCAGCCAGTCTCCTTCGTCATATATCAAGGCGATGATGACGGAGAGCAGCATTGAGCTTGCCAGGAAGACGAGGATAAAGCCAATGGTTCTCAGCGTGGAACGAATATTCATCTGCTCACCGATACCCAGTGGGATCGATACAAATAATAGTCCATCTGTTTTGTCATGTAATTTACGATAATGGACATAGGTGTTGCGTTCATGATTTCTCCCAGTATTTCCTCGTAAACAGCACGAGCACGGTGAAAAATTCCAACCGTCCGGCGATCATCATGAAAGTCAGAATCCATTTGGCGGCATTTGGTAATTGTGAGTAGTTATCCAATGGTCCGACCCGACCGAGGCCCGGCCCGACATTACTAAGGCAAGCGATGCTGGCAGTAATCCCGGTCACAGGATCAATATCCAGGAACGCAAGCAGGACTGTGCTAATCGTCATCATCAGAATGTAGACGAAGAAGAAGACCAAGATGTTGTGCACCACATCATCAGGAATCACCTTGTTATCCTGGCGAATCTTGTATATGGCATGAGGATGAATTAAATGATACAAGTCAAGGCGGGCTTGTTGCATGAGTACATGGACCCGCATGGATTTCATACCTCCAGCGGTTGAACCCGCCATACCGCCCATCACCATCAAGCTCACCAGCAGTATTTGAGTGACCAGTGGCCACAGCTCGAAATCAGAGTTTGCGAAACCCGTAGCTGTCCCCACTGAGAGGGCTGAAAACATCGATTCTCGAATGACAGCCATGAACCCTGTATCTTCCCTCATCAAACGAACAATGACAATAATTGCTACAACGAATAGCATACTTCCAGAAAAGAAACGGAATTCACTACTTTTCCAGTAGCTGTTGAGTTTGCCACGCAGTGCATTATAATGGAGAGTGAAATTGATACCAGCAAGGTACATGAAGATAATCACCACCCACTCAATATACGGTGACTGGAAGTAGGCGATAGATGTGTTTTTCGTAGAGAATCCACCGGTCGCCAGTGTAGCAAATGAATGCGTGACGGCATCAAACCAGTCCATACCGCCGAACATCAGGAGTAACGTCTCGAGCAGTGTCAATCCGGCGTAGATTCCCCAGAGCAGGCTTGCAGTATCACGGATACGCGGCGTCAATTTATCAGTCGTCGGGCCTGGGGCTTCAGTCTTAAACAGTTGCATGCCACCCACACCCAGAAACGGTAGAATGGCGATGGAGAGCACAACGATCCCCATCCCTCCGATCCAGTGAGTAAAACTTCTCCAGAAAAGCACACCATGCGGTAGAGATTCAACATCCGCGAGGATAGTGGCACCTGTCGTCGTAAATCCGCTGGCTGATTCAAAAAACGCGTTGGTTAGATCAGGAATTGAACCTGTGAACAAGTAGGGTAACATTCCTGCCACACTCATCAATATCCAGCTGAATGTGACAATGGCGAAGCCTTCCTTGACGTCAAGCTCGCGATGCTGCCTGTTGAGGTAAATCGATGTAATTGCAACGACGGCAGTTACTAACGTGGCGATTAGAATGCCGGAGGCGTCTCCGTCCCCATAAATCAAGGCGACCCCGACTGATAGCAACATTGACGCCGCGACGAAGAGGAGAATGAAGCCGATCGTGCGTAATACTGATCGAATATTCATCGTTTACTCGAAGAGTTTCATTGCGTTTCTACTCGCATCAGGTTTGCAGAACAGCACTACTCGGTCGCCGACGAAAATCTTTGTGTCACCAACGGGAATGATTCCGTTGCCATCATGTTCAACCGCAACAACAATTGATCCTTCGGGGAACTTGATGTCGCGGATATCTTTGCCCACGATTTTCGAGTCTGCGCTTACCTGGAACTCGTAAGTTTCAGCATTGACGGCTGCCATATGACGCAGGGAGACGATACGTCCGAAGCGGATATATTTCAGTATTGCGTTGGATGTCAGGATTCGCGGGTTGATCGCAACTTCAAGCCCGATGGTACGGATGATCGGAGGATAGGCAGCCTTTTTAGTGAGAGTAATCGTGCGCTGGACTTCCAGATGTTTGGCGAGCAGACTGGTGACGATGTTGTCTTCGTCGTCATTACTGAGCGCCACGAACATGTCCATATCAATAATACCTTCTTGAGCGATCAGATCTATATCGGAAAGATCACCGATAACGACCTCGGTTCCGGACAGTTCGTTCGCTGCTTCTTCGCCCAGCAATCGGTCTGATTCCACCAGTTTGACATGAATATTCTTATATTCTTCCAGTTCCTGAGCGACCATCCGTCCTATTGGGGTGGCGCCGTAGATCATTACCCGGTGGCTTGTCTCAATGGTGTGGCCAGCCAGGCGGAATACTTCGTTCAGATGTTCAGTTCGGACTGAAACATAGACATCGTCACCCTTCTGGATGACATCATTTCCTCGCGGAATTATTAATTGTTCATCGCGATTGATTGCGACCAGGCGGAACGATAGAGCGCCCTGTTGAGCGTCAATGTCGATCAACCGTTTCCCGATCATTGGAGATTCGTCTTTAATGCGCAACCCGACGATTGCGATATGTTGTTCGCAAAAAGTGGTCATTTCGTGAACTTGTGGGTATCGAATGAGACGTACGATCTCCTTGGTCGCTTCCAATTCCGGGTGGATTACCAGATCAATTCCCAGATCAGCCGGGTTGAGGAACGACTGCTCGGATGAGAATTCCCGGTTGCGAACACGTGCGATCTTCGTTTTGACACCGAACTGCTTGGCGATCATGCAGGCGAGGATGTTCACCTCATCGACAGTGGTCACCGCGATGATCATGTCCTTTTCGGCGATATTGGCATCACGCAGGACGGACGGACTTGTCCCAGCTCCCTCAATAGCCAGCACATCCAGATGATCCTGGATATTGGCGATGCGTTCGGGATCCTTGTCGACAACCGTGATGTTGTGATTTTCCTTGCTCAGCAGTTCTGCGAGATGACTGCCGACCTCCCCGGCACCGATTATTAAGATGTCCATGTCAGGCTCCCGATATCTGGTCTAGTCCGCCCATGTATGATTTCAGGTCGGCTGGGATACGAATGCGTCCTTCCGGAGTCTGGTAGGTCTCCATCAGCGCAACCATCAAGCGGCTGGTCGCAAGGCCGGACCCGTTCAGGGTGTGCGGAAGCTCAGGTTTCTTCGCCTCGCCACGGAAACGCAGGTTCAATCGTCTCGCCTGAAAATCACGGAAGTTGCTTACGCTGCTCACTTCCAGCCATGATTTCGTCCCCGGTGCCCAAACTTCGATGTCGAAACAACGTGCCGCCGCGAAGGATAATTCCCCACAACACAGGTCGAGAATGCGATATCGAAGATTCAATCTCTCGAGAATAGTGGTCGCATGGGAGAGGATTTCCTCGTGGGTCGTATCAGAAGTATCAGGCTTCACTATTTGCACCAGTTCGACCTTGTTGAACTGGTGGACACGGAGCAGGCCCCGGGTATCAGCCCCATAGGCACCTGCTTCACGTCTGAAGCAGGCTGAGTAGGCCGTATACTGTAAGGGGAGATCGTCACCATTAACGATCTCACCGCGATGCAGGTTGGTGATGGGGACTTCGCTGGTGGGGATCAGGAAAAGATCATCTTTGTCGACCAGGTACATGTCCTCTTCCAACTTGGGTAGCTGACCAGTTCCGAGGACGGATTCGCGATTGACAGCGAACGGTACAGCCAACTCCTTGTAGCTATGTTCACCGGTCTGAATGTCGAGCATGTAGTTAATCAGCGAGCGTTCGAGCCGTGCGCCAGTACCGACATACAACGGCCAGCCACCGCCGGCGACCTTTGCGCCACGGGGCATGTCCAGAATGCCCAGCTCCTCGGCCAGAGCGAGATGATCTTTGAGCTCGAAATCAGGTTCGTCTTCGCCAGGGGACCACTCACGGACAACTACGTTTTCTTTCTCCGTCAAGCCGTCAGGGACTATTGAATCCGGCTCTGCTGGCCAGCTTAAAAGGATCGTCTCCAATTCGGCCTTCAGGTCACGTTTCTGGTCATCCAACTCCGCAGCCTGTTCGCGTATGCCGCGAGCCTTATCCATTTCAGCTTGTGCGTCATTCCCGGCCTTCTTTGCTATGCCGATAGCTTTGGAAGCCGGGTTAAGCTCGGCTTTGAGTTCGTCACCCTGTTTCGTCAAGTCGCGCCATCGCTCGTCCAACGCGAGAGCGCTGTTGACATCGGCATCAAAGCCCTTTCGGGCAATTGCCGCTTTAACTTCATCTGCGTGTTGACGCAACCGCTTTATGTCGTGCATTTGCCGTAGAACTCCAGATCATACCGGGAATTTCTTTTCCCAACCAGTGAAAACGGCAGCCGGTGGCTGCCAGAATGGATCGTTATCATGTGACTTAGGGTCAATGTCCCTTCGCCGATAGAACCACTATCAATGTATGCATCAGGATCTTGATATCCAGCCCGATCGACATGTTCTCCAGATAGAAAAGGTCGTACTGAAGCTTTTCGCGCACATCCTCTTCGCTTAAATCGTATCCACGTCTTACCTGTGCCCAGCCTGTTATTCCGGGTTTGACATTGTGACGGCGATTATAGAACGGAATTGCCTCCACAAATTTGTCAACGAACACTCTCCGTTCGGGTCTTGGCCCGACCAGACTCATCGTACCGGTCAGCACATTCCAAGCCTGGGGAAGTTCATCCAGACGGGAGATGCGCATTATTCGTCCCAGCGGGGTAATTCTTGGATCATCCAGGCTCGCCCAGACCGCGCCTGATTTATCTTCCGCATCTTGGTACATACTGCGGAATTTGTACAGCTTGAATTCCCGGCCTCGGAATCCGACACGATGTTGCCAGTAAAGTGCTGGACCGGGCGAACTTAGCTTTATCAACACCCCAAGCGCCAGCAGAAGGGGTAATCCGAGAGTCAGTACGGTCAATGAGACCATGATGTCTGTTGAGCGTTTGAGCAACCTTTGCGCCAGGCTCATCGGCGCGAGAAAGACTTCCAGCAGTGGAACACCGTATAATTCGCGGCTCTTCGCCATTCCTACCAGTATCTGGAAGAAGTCGGGGACAATCATCACCCGTAAACCTCGCCAGTGGGCGATCTCAATGATTTCAACAGCCTTGTCACGATCTTCCGGTTCCATGGCAATGAGGATGAATTCCAGTTCCGGATTCTGGTCGATAAATTCCGTCAGCTCTGAGATGAACAGGGATGGGGTGTCTGTAGGCAGCTCTTCGTGAGGCAGGCCAGCGACAGCCTCGACGGAATGTCCGAATTCGGGCGAGTCGTTTAATTGATTGAGCAGAGCCTGTCCACGTGGTCCATACCCTGCGATGATGGAGCGAAATTGTCCTATTCTGCGTTGGTATATCGTTCTAATCCAGGTACGAAACAATGCGTGAGCTGATCCTGTGGCCAGTATTACCAGGATTCCGTATGAGAGCAGTATCAATCGGCTTGAGGTGAATGGATTTTCGGTCCAGGTGACGATAAAGATGATAATCAGCCCAAGAAAGACAGACTTTGTTATCTCGATGAAGGCTTCATAACGAGAGATGCTGGTTTTCTTGCTATAGATACCCCTGAGGCTGAAGACGATGAGCCAATACAGGACAGTTACCAGCGATGAAAGCAGGTAATTCCAGGAGATAATGCTGAATCCCGGAGAGAGAGGGTCTCTGAACAGGTCGGTCTCAAAACGGAGCGACCAAGTGAGGAAGAGGGCTACCTGAAGCGCGAAAATATCCAGGAGGATCAGCGCCGGCGCACGATGCCGGATGATCCAGTTTAGCGTGCGCGATCCCATGTTGACAATTGGTCTCCCGCGAAGCTTGTGTAAACACCCTTTGCAGCAGCATAAAACATCAGAGATGCGTAATACGCTGGTGTGAGAACAGGTACTGATGTTGTTCGTCCAAATCCACGTCCCAACAATGCGAAGAAGCCAAACAGGCTCATCGCGACAAAATAACACACCTGCGGCCAACGTCCTCTACCGATTACCATTCTCATCGACGCTGCCATCAGAGGAATTGCCAGCATGAATGGAGTCAACCAGCGCATCAGCTTGTGGCTGACAATCAACCAGGCCAGTCTTGGATAACGTAGCGGATTCAAAATCCAGCGATAGTGCACCAAGCTGTAGCACGCACGATGGACAATCCGGCTTTTCCGCTGAAACTCAATTATTAAGTCCGGATTCTCCGCCGCTTCATAACAGATGGCAGATTCCATGAATACAGTTCGTTTCCCGCGAGCAGCAATCAGAACAGGTTCCCAGAAGTCGCTTACTATGTCCGGGGGCAATGGAATGTATAGCTCTCTGCGAACGGCATAGATTGAACCCATAGCTCCCAAGGCGCCTCCGGTAACAGATTCAGTCTTCTTATAGAGGAGCTCAATCCTATTCCAAAAGAATCCCTCCGTAGAACTCCGAGAATCCTCTCCAGACATATAAATGTGATTTCCGGCAACGCTGCCCACTTGTTGGTCTTGGAATGGTTTCACAAGTTCATAAACCGCATCTTCAGCGTAGGGGGTATTTGCGTCTGAGAAAACGAGAATGTCCTCATCAATATCTTTAACTGCACGGTTCTGTGCTTCAGTTTTGCCAATCTCACCGTACTCAATCAACTCTACGCGATCATCCTTGTAATTGCCGACAATTTCAGTCGTTCTATCGGTGCAACCGTTTGCAATGACGATGAATCTGATCTTGTCACTCGGATATCGCAGGCTGAGGCTGTTGTCAATCTTGTCAGCGATTATGTCTTCTTCATTGCGAGCGGCAATGATGAAGGCGACAGTGGGGAGTTCATCGTCTGAGAGTTCCGCATATTCAGGTTCCGCGCGACGTCGCGACAAAACGTAAAGCGCGAGTGGGAACAGCACAAACTGGTAAACCAGAAGCGCAAGCGGTATGTAGAACAGCCAGACCAGCATGAGCTATCCCTGTAGTTTGACGGTTTTACGTGGACGATATGTTGGTTCCATAAGGTCTTCATATGCCCGGAGCAATTCCACTCGATAGCGTTCCCAATTCCACTCTCGATGCGCGAATTCCCAGGCACGCACTCCCATCTCACGGGTCTTTTCAGGCGATTCAATCATATCGCATAGTGCCTGATACAAGTCTTGAGCGTTCAAATTTATTACTCTGCCCATACCTCGTTCTTCGACTTCCTGTTTGGCATACGGCATGGAAGCACAGACCACAGAAGCTACCCCATAACCGGCGTAATTCATCAGTTTGTTTAGAGGCCAGGTGCGGGAAGTGTGATCATCCTCGCGTTGGGCGACGATACCGATATCCATCTTTTTCAGCAAGGGTGTGAGGTCAGGTCGATCAAGCCAACCGGTTAGTTTCACCCGATCGCCTAATCCAGTCCGTTCAGCCCATTGCCCGAACCATTTACGGTCTTTATCACTGTAGAAATCCCCGGCAGTCTGCAAAATGACATCCGGGTAATCCCTGGCGACCAACTCAAACGCCTGCAGAATTACATCCATTCCACGGTTGAGTGTGAAGAATCCTTCGTGACCTATCACCTTAACATCACCAGAGTGGGTGGGGCAAGTGTCGGGCACTTTCATTGTGGTTTGCACATGACGGACGCTGATGAAAGGATTCTGCCAGCGATAATAATTAGTCTCGAGGACATGTGCGGCGATGACCAAGTCAACGTGTCGTGCCAGCATCCAATTCTCATACTCCAGAATCCCATGCACTATAATCCTGCGGAGAAAGCTGCTATTGGTGGCTGCCGCATAGAAATACGGCCAGACCTCGTGAACATCAAAAACGAGCTTGGCCCAGCGTCCTCGTCGGATGTGATGTCTTTTTGCAAGGGCTCCGGCGATTAGCGCAGCATCAACTTCGTGAGCGTGATATACATCGGCATTGATGGAAATTGCCAATCTGAATAATGATCGTAGAGTGTTGAGCTTTCGCGTCAGCCGGTTTCCAGACTTGTTAAATGTCAGTATGTCAATTCCGTCTATTGTCTGTTTATCACGTAAATTACCAGGATTTGGCGCAATAATAGTCACGTGATGTCCCGCGTCCCTGAGGGTCGCGGCTTCAAGGTGAAAGACACGTCCATCGAGTGGATGGTGACGGGCGCAAATCTTGACTATATTCAGTGGTCGGGTGTTGTTCATAGTTGAGTTGAAACTCCACTCTTTGTTTTCTGCTGCTCAAGCAAAACGGTAGTTGATGCGATTATTAGCATCCAGACAATAATATGTCTGTAGAATAGAAGACCTGTATTAAAGATACTGACAAATAGTACGCCAAACAATGTAGATGTATAAGTGATCCCGAGTAATTGCGATATGGTGTCTTTACTACGTATATATAATGTAAATGTTTTAGTGAGAGCGCCAATATAAACCAATGTCATTAGGAACAATAGGGGTATACCTCCCTTAAAATAGGCCATGCCATAAGAAATATCAAAATAGTAGAAGTTCCAGCCAGTATGAATCCAATTAGTTAATTTACCACCGCCCAGACCCAGAAACCAGTTATCACCAACATCGTGTATTGCTTTATTCAAGTCAAATATTCTCATCTGAAATGATGAATCGCTTAAACTCTTCACATCTTCCCATCGAGTCAACAAAGTCGTGAGATCAGTCTTCAATATCCAGGCTCCGAGAACCAGCATACCGTAGAAGGAAGCTGCAATCATCAACATTACGAGTGACCAAACCAATAATTTTTTAGCTGTATAACCCTTCCGAAAGAGAAACAGGGTAAAATATATAAACCCCACGATAGCTACACCAAGCCAAATTGAACGTTGTTGAGATAAGAAAGTGTGCATTAATGTGATTAATAAAAGTCCAGTCCCAAGAAGTTTGGTCCAAATTGTCTTTCGGGTGAGAATAAATGTTAATGAAAGTGGAACAGAAATCAAAGTGATCATGGGCTGTCTGTTCAAAGTACGTAGGAGAATGAAGCCCATAATATCGGTGAATGTTAAGAAAATATACCAGAACAACTCAACTCCAGCTATTACTCCAGCACCCAGAATTAACCAGTTCCAGGCTACGATATGTCCCTTGTGACGGAAGAGTGATCTCCAATAATAATAAGATAGATACATACTGATAATCGATATTTCAAAGAACAGATACCTTGTCGAGTTCCCCACCGACATGCCGTATAGATAGATAAGAATCGTCCATGATATAAATGCTGCTATGATGGTGCCAACATAATCGCTCCTGATGACTGAGCGTGGTGTATTGAAGCGATAGAGAACACGATCCGCAAAAAGCAGGATAATCATTACCAGAAATACGGGCATAAAAGTTAGCGGATGGAAAAAGACGGGGAAGTTGAGTTCATTAACATCACGTGGTATTGCAATAACATATGCGAGGTAGATAGCAGGCAGCATCCAAACTCGCCATGAACCTCGAACGAGGAAAACGAGCCCACCTAACGCGAGAATTGCGTATTTGTCGTCCCGATACAGATACACTGAAGCCACCGTGATCGCCAGTAGAACGATCGATGAGGTGATCACACTGTTTATCAAGTGTGTATCTTCTCTGGATAGTATGCCCATGCGCTGCATCGCTAGCTAGGTCTCGATTTACTATCAGTGGATTGTTTTCCGAAAAAAGCGGAAGGTCTTAGCAGGTTCAAAGTATCCCGTATAGATTCGTACCGATCAGGATCTTCTTCGCTTGTACGAGTTAACCATTCTTTGAAGAGGAGAATCGGGTACAACACCAGAAAACTGGCGAACAGCCAACCCAGCACGATGAATGCTCTTCGCGGTCTGCTTCGTTTATCCGGTACATTACCCCAGTCAAGCACGTATATATTGCTCTCTTCCTTGAGTTCCATAATACGTGCCTGCTCATATTGCGGGAGCAGGAATTCGAGTATCATGCTCTGCAATTCGACTTCACGGTATAAGCGTATGTATTGCATAGCTATATCTGGCGCGCTATCCATTTTAATTAACACGTCAGAGATATTCTGTTCGTCGCTGTCTTCCATGCTGTCTAACTGCCGCCGAATTGCCTCAACTCGTTTCTGTGCTTGCACAACTTGTGAGGAAGTGGCGGGCATTGTAGCCTGGGCGACTTCATACGCAATTTCAGCGAGTATGAGCTGGCTGTGAATTTCGCTGATAATCTCAACTGAGGCTCTGAGTTGATCTTCCAGCACGACAACGCCACTCTCAGTCTGGAACGACTTCAGCGCTTCTTCAGCCTCAGATAGTTCAGCGTAGTTTTGCTCCAGTCGACGTTCGAGGAAGTCACGTTGATTGCGGGCTTGAGCACGCGAGATTTCCAAGTATTTATTGCGAGCATGATCGACGACAAAGTTGATCGTTTCTGCAGCCATTTCCGGGTCAATTTCTTCACAGCTCAACGCTATCAGACCACGTTCATCGATTTCCCAGGTAATATTTGCGTCGTACCTCTCGTAGGCCTCAACACGTGATTCTATTTCATAATTGGACATCCATTCGAAGTGGTCGATGACAGTGTCGCGTATTTCACGGCTTTCCAGAATGGACAAAACGAGGTTGACATCGTCTGAAAGCATGCTTGTTGCCCCCAGGGCTCCACCTGCCAGGGAAGGTAGAAGACTGCTGAGACCTCCCATCTCAGATGGTGGCGGCAGCATTCGAGCTTTGCTCTCATACCACTGCTCGGCCAGCAACGCATAAGTCACAGAGGCTGCAACCATGATTACAAGGTAGATAACGACTAACCGTCGGTACTTCAGAAGGATAGCGAGGTGATCCCAGAATGTCACCGCGCGATTTCCGATAGATGATTCACTCATATCTCTGACCAACTCCGATCCAATGTAACCTACTGATGAAAGTGCCATGTTGAGATTTCACGACGAAAGATGAAGGTAGCGGCTTGGGATGTGAATCTGCAAGCAGGCAGCCCTGCGATACTTCGCGCTGAGATGCACAGACACATCCTTCAACCTTGATCAATTGATACTTAACGTACAACTGGAATGGTCATTGATGCGGTTTCATCAACAAACGCGGTGCCAACGCAAGAAACGCGCACCCTAACACCAATCCAATCCATGGTGACAATCCAAATCCTGAAGGCAGATAGCCTAGAAGAATTGATACTCCAGCTGCCAGCAGAGCGTATGGGATTTGGGTTCGTACGTGCTCAATGTGTTTGCATCCACTGGCCATGGAGGAGAGGATAGTGGTGTCGCTGATTGGGCTACAATGATCTCCGAATGTTGCCCCTGCCAGAACAGCGCCCACAGTGCCGAAGAGAATCCCATCCACTCCTGGGCCGGTCATCCCCGCCAGGCGTGGCATCTCGTAGGCTAATGGGATGGCGATGGGGGTCAGTATCGCCATCACTCCCCATGAGGTCCCTGTCGAAAATGCTATCACTGACGCGATAATGAATACAGTCAGCGGAAGGAATGACGGTGATAGATTCCCGGAAATTGCTTCTATCACAAACTCCGCTGTCCCGAGACGTTGAGTGATGTCCCCTAACGACCATGCCAGCAGCAAGATGATCATAGCCGGCATCATGGCTTTCACACCATCAATTAACGAACTCGATACCTGTTCGAGTTTGAGCCCGCCCGGCACAATTGCCAGGATGCTGGCGCTGACCATACCGAAAAATGATGCGACCAGCAGGACGGCTGATGAATCTGCTGCACCGAGAATACCGAACAGGGGGCTATTGGGCTCGGCGTTCAGTTTTCCAGAGATGTACAACCCTGCGAAAGTAGTCACAATTACCAGCCCTACCGGCACCAGGGCAAGCAGCATTCCGAACCTGCCGGCTTCCGCCCTGACCATCGTCCTTCCGGCATCATCCCTGCTAGTATCACTATCTATTAGGGCGGCTCTCTCAGCTTTCAGCATCGGTCCGAAGTCGCGGGCCCAGAAAGCTACTGCACCGGCTAGCACCAGCGTAAAAATGCTGTACGATGTGTATGGTATGGATTGCAGAAAGATCAGGTAGGCATCCTGCAGGCCGGGCAGATTTGCGGTTGCTTCCTTTATAAGCCCGGTTTCGAATCCGACCCAGGTCGAGATCACTGCTATTGAGGCTATTGGTGCTGATGTCGAATCTACTATATAGGCTAGTTTGGCTCGGCTCACCTTGAGCTTGTCGGTGTATGGACGCATGGTGTTGCCGACCAGCAGGCTGTTTGCGTAGTCATCGAAGAAGATGATCAGCCCTATCAGCCAGGTCATCAGCATCCCACCACGCCGCCCTTTTGCCATACCCCTAAGTGCCTGGACTATCCCCGCCATTCCACCCGAGGCTGCGAGTACACCAACCATAGCTCCCAGCATCAGGCTGAAGAGAACACTAGCCGCGCGTCCTTTATCGGCCAGCGCGGTGAGGAATAAGTCAGTCGGGAGGAGAATCAGCGCTTGTCCGGGCGACCCTGAGGTTAAAAGGAATGCGCCAACCAGAATTCCCAGCAGCAATGATCCGATCACTTCTCGTAAAGCGATAGCGAGTCCGATGGCTATCAGGGGAGGGAGGAGGGAAGTCCAGGAGGGATCTGCTGAGGATGGCATACCCGCGCCAGTCTTCAGAACAGGAATCATAATAGCGCAGACAGTGGTCAAGAGTATCAGGGCGAGCAGCCATCGTTTGAGAGTAACCATGATCCTCAGTTTTTCGTTTGAATACAGTACTCAAGCGAACTCATGGGGCCAATCCCCATGTTGCACAATTTTCGCAGACTACCTATATTCCAGATCTATCCCGAAACGGCAGGAAGATGGTGTATTCTTCACGCAAGTCCAGTGCGATTCTGGCACAGATCGTAATTCTCGCCCTTATTTCTCTCGGATCCGCTTTTGCGGAGGTCCCTTACTTCGCTGCGCCGTCTGATGAACCCTACCTGCCTGAATATGGCTTGCTCACAGGGGCGGATACCACTCGAACCCTCTCGCTGTCCGGAACCTGGGAACTGAATGATGGTTCAGATGAGTGGCGTCGAGTTCCGGTTCCCGGATGCTGGAAATCGGGTCAGGGTGAGATGGTTCTGCGTCGTCAATTCGATATCCCGCAGGATAGGGCGTTTGATCACCATCGCATCGTATTCTGGGCTGTTCGAGCCAATGCCGCCATCACTCTCAATGGTCGTCTGCTGAAAACCAGCGAAGGCGATTGGCCACGTATTGTAATAGATCTTCCAGAAGATATTCTCAGATATGATCGCCCCAATGATCTGTTAGTCGAGCTTGATGATCGTCTTTCGGCACGTGAATCGATACCCCTCAAACCGAAATTGTATGACCCACAGTCATGGTCAGGCATATACGCTGATGTGATACTACTATCAGTGCCCCTTGTGACGATTGATGACATCACTTGGAAAACAGAACTAGACGAAGAATATTCTCGAGCTGATTGGGCACTGGATATCAATCTTCGCGCTCATGCCGGGCAGGCTGAGGATAGTCTCAGCACTCGTGCTCTGACAGTTCACACGGAAATACTGGCCCCCGGTGATCCCTCCTAGCGCTCTTCTGCATCTGCATCGATTGAGCTTAACGCGCCCGCGACCGACACA
>CAJVXH010000017.1 GCA_913009835.1 uncultured bacterium | reverse complement strand
ATCTGCGCAATCATGATTGAGGATCATCCCACTCCTCATTTGCTGATGCGGGAGAACGTGCAAGCTATGAAACGTGGCAGTGTCCTGGTGGATGTCGCCATTGATCAGGGAGGTAGTGCCGAGACCAGCCGTCCCACTACGATCTCGAATCCTACGTACATCGAAGAAGATGTTGTCCATTATTGCGTGCCGAACATGCCGGCGTTAGTGCCGCGTTCGGCCACACGAGCATTTCAGAATCAGGTGCTGCCGTTCATCAAATTGATGCTGAGGGATGGCGTGGTTGAAACGCTGCAAAATCATCCCTACCTGGTAACAGGACTAAGCACGCACCAGGGGAAAGTGGTTCGTGGCATTATAGCGGACGTGTTCGGGGTGAAGCATCACTCGGTCGAAGAGGTGCTTAAATGAGATGGATGGAAAAGTACCGGTCACACAAGATGTCGGCTGATGAAGCTGTGAAGGTGATCAAGAGCGGAGATCGGGTGAATGTCCAACCCGGCTGTGCGACGCCGACAGCTCTGACTGACGCGATGGTGCGACGTTCTGGCGAGCTTGAGAATGTCGAGGTGATGCACCTTCTGACTATGGGCAAGGCATCCTATCTCGACGCCAAGTATGAAGGCATCTTCCGTCACTTGGCCCTGTTCATTGGCAGCAACGCTCGTGAAGCGGTTTCCGAAGGACGGGCAGATGCCATGCCGGTGTTCCTCTCTGAAGTCCCCAAGATGTTCAGCGATGGAACATTGCCTATAGACGTTTGTTTCATCCACGTATCCCCTCCGGACGAGCATGGATTCTGTTCATTTGGAGTTGATGTGAGCGTTACAAAGGCGGCTGCGGATTGCGCAAAGCATGTGATCGCCCAAGTGAATCGTCTCATGCCGCGCACCTTGGGAGACAGCTTCATTCATGTGAACAAGATCGACACATTTGTGACACACGATGCGCCGTTATTTGAGATGCCGCAATTTGTGCCAGATTTAAATGATGAGAAGAATCTGGTTCCTCTGAAGATAGGCGAGAATATCGTTGGCTTGATAAATGACGGCGATACTTTGCAGATGGGTATCGGAACGATCCCTGACGCGGTTCTCTATCACCTCAGAGAGAAGAATGATCTGGGTGTTCACTCAGAGATGTTCAGCGATGGGGTGGTGGATCTGGTCGAGGAAGGCATTATCACTAATGACAAGAAGACGATCAACCGTGGTAAGATGGTTGCCGGATTCGTCCTGGGTACACGTAAAACTTTTGATTTCATAGAGAATAATCCGATCGTCGAATTCCGCCCGACAGAGTATGTGAATGATATCAAGGTGATTGCCGAGCACGACAACATGGTCGCGATCAACAGTGCGATTGAGGTTGACATCACTGGCCAGGTTTGCGCGGACAGTATTGGTCCAAACCTCTACTCGGGATTTGGTGGGCAGGTTGACTTCATTCGCGGCGCTGCGAGGTCCAGGGGTGGCAAACCGATCATCGCGCTTCCCAGCACCGCCAAAGGTGATTCTATCAGCCGCATCGTGTCTCAACTGAAACCCGGTGCTGGTGTGGTGACAACTCGGGCGGATGTACACTGGATTGTAACCGAATATGGTTCTGTGAATCTGCATGGATTGTCTTATCGAGATCGTGCGCGGGAGATGATTCGTATCGCTCATCCGGATTTCCGCGAGGAGCTGGAGAGTTATGCAAAAGAGCAGAAATTGATCTGATGTGAAGTGGCTTTGGAGTGCTTGGAGTCTCGTGGAAGACTCCACTTGACTCATCGAAGTATGGAAGTATATTTAGGGCTGCGACGCAAGGCAGGTGTGATTGTACAGCGTCGCTTTTTTGCGCAGGTTTTTCGTAGAGCGTGCGCTTGGCATCGGGCCTTGAGTTGACAAGGGTTTCAGGGTACAGGCCTGATATTTTGGACTAGCTGGAATGCCGGTGTAGCTCAGTTGGTAGAGCACTGGATTTGTAATCCAGCGGTCATCGGTTCAACTCCGATCGCCGGCCCTAAGCGATACGAACAAGCAAATGGAGCAAGGTGACGTGCGACACGGAGCAGGGAGGTTCCCGCCCCAGCAAAGGCGGAGGGCCACATACCTGGATCGTGAGCGGAAGTCACCGTTTCTGTGTTGTTGAAGTGTATCGTTATTGAAGTTTAGAACACTGTTCTTTTCCAGCTTGAGATTGACCTCGATGATTCATCGAGCAGATTATTTGGGGGGATGCCCGAGCGGCCAAAGGGAGCAGACTGTAAATCTGCCGGCGTATGCCTTCGAAGGTTCGAATCCTTCTCCCCCCACACAGTGCTTCGATGTCTGCCCGTTCTGATTGTTGAAGGGGCAAGTGTTGAAGGTGCTGCGGGAGTAGCTCAACTGGTAGAGCACCAGCCTTCCAAGCTGGATGTCGCGGGTTCGAGCCCCGTCTCCCGCTCAAGTTTTTGAGCTCAGGACTCAGGACTCAGGACTCAGGACTCAGGACTCAGGACTCAGGACTTTATTTCAATGCCTTCGTAGCTCAGGAGGTAGAGCGCATCCTTGGTAAGGATGAGGTCACCGGTTCAAATCCGGTCGAAGGCTCGCATTTAAGATTTAAGTAGCAGATAGACAAACCTGGACTTGCGGAGGTTGGCGATGGCGAAGGAAGTATTTAAGCGGGACAAGCCTCACGTCAATGTGGGCACGATTGGTCATGTGGACCACGGCAAGACGACTTTGACGGCTGCTATGACGTTGGTATTGTCGAAGAAGGGCGGGGCAGAGTTCCGTTCTTTCGATTCAATTGACAATGCTCCTGAAGAGCGTGAGCGCGGTATCACGATTGCGACGGCTCATGTGGAATATGAGTCAGACAACCGTCACTATGCGCATGTAGACTGCCCGGGTCACGCAGATTACGTGAAGAACATGATCACTGGTGCAGCTCAGATGGACGGTGCGATAGTTGTGGTATCGGCGGCCGATGGTCCGATGCCTCAGACTCGTGAGCACATCCTTCTGGCCCGTCAGGTGAACGTTCCGGCTTTGGTCGTTTACATGAACAAGGTCGATTTGGTTGATGACGAGGAGTTGTTGGACCTGGTCGAGCTTGAGATGCGTGATCTTCTGAGCGAGTATGAGTTCCCTGGTGATGACATTCCGATCATCCGTGGTTCTGCATTGGAAGCGTTGAACAACGCTGATGATGAGAAGGCGACTGCTTCGATATTTGAGTTGATCGCGGCTGTTGACGAGTACATCCCGGAACCGGAACGCTCTTTGGATAAGCCTTTCCTGATGCCGGTTGAGGACGTTTTCTCGATCACTGGTCGTGGGACTGTGGCGACTGGACGTATTGAGCGTGGGATAGTTAAGACCGGTGAGGAAGTGGAGCTGGTCGGTCTCAATGCTAACAAGAAGACGGTTGTAACTGGTGTTGAGATGTTCCGCAAGATTTTGAACGAAGGTCGTGCGGGCGACAACGCTGGTTTGTTGCTTCGTGGTGTTGACAAGGACGCGATTGAGCGCGGGATGGTTTTGGCGAAGCCGAAGTCGATCAATCCTCACACCAAGTTTGAGGCTGAAGTTTACATTTTGAGCAAGAATGAGGGTGGACGTCACACTCCGTTCTTTGATGGATATCGTCCTCAGTTCTATTTCCGTACGACGGATGTTACCGGCTCGATCAAGTTGCCTGAGGGCGTTGAGATGATCATGCCTGGTGACAACATCAAGATGGATGTAGAGTTGATCGCACCGATTGCGATGGAAGAGACTCTTCGTTTC
Organism: uncultured bacterium; assembly: GCA_913009835.1. GTDB lineage: Bacteria > Electryoneota > Electryoneia > Electryoneales > Electryoneaceae > BMS3BBIN04. The sequence continues at coordinate 29,552 of CAJVXH010000017.1, read as the reverse complement.
GCGATCCGTGAGGGTGGCCGCACAGTCGGCGCCGGCGTTGTCAGCAAGATTATTGAGTAGATACAGGTAGGTACAGACCCGTGTTTGATAGGCCCGTGCTTGCTTGCAAGCGCGGACAATCGGAAGTACAAACCGAGATCCTTCTCGCCTTCGGCGTCAGGATGACTTCCTTATCTCAAGCGCGGATTATTCACGACCTGAGTGTTGTGTACATACACCTCAGCTGGGGAATCGCAGCTTGGTTTCGCGAAGAGGCTGACTACGTCACGGTGTGATGGGGGTGTTTTTCGATGCGTGTGAAGGTGATTTTGGAATGTGAGGAATGCCATTCCCGCAACTACACGTTGTCGAAGAACAAGGCTGATCATCCGGAACGTATGGTTGTGAAGAAGTACTGTCCGCGCTGCAACAAGCATACGCAGCATCGGGAGAGTCGTTGACAATCTATTGTTGAGTGTTCTCAGGTGTGTTTTGAACTGTGTTTTGCAGTTGCAGTTGCTCATTCATCACTCATACCTGTGGTTAAAGGACACTAGCTCAATTGGTAGAGCACCGGTCTCCAAAACCGGGGGTTGGGGGTTCGATTCCCTCGTGTCCTGCGACGATATAGCAAGTGTTGTGCGTGGCTTTTGGCTTCGCATTGAGGTGATAGCCCGGTTCGGGGAATCGCGGCTGATAGAGAAACTGTTGGGTGCGGGGCTGTCCCCTATCATTGCACAGCCCGGTCTTCTCCTCTGAGGTAATGATGTTTAAGCAGGCAGCGGACTACATCCAGAGTGTGCGTTCGGAGATGGGCAAGGTGACATGGCCGACCCGTGCGGGTCTGATCGAATCAACCAGCGTTACGTTGATGCTCTCGATCATACTGGCGATATTTGTTTTCTCGGCTGATTTTGTCATCTCGCGTTTCATTCAACTGATCATTTGACGTCAGTCCACCCTATGGAATGGTACGTACTACAAGTATTCACAGGTCAGGAAAACCGGGTCAAGGAATACCTTGAGTCTGAGTTGGAGCGGCTTGTTGAGCAGAGAGAGCTGGTGGGCAATATCCTGATCCCCGCGGAAGAAGTCATTGAGATGCGGGATGGGAAGAAGCGCACCAAGCGTCGCAACTTTTTCCCCGGCTATTTGCTGGTGGAGATGGAGTTGACGAAGCACACGAAGCACCTCCTTCTGAGCACCCCGGGTGTAATGGGGTTCATAGGTGGTTCGGGCAATGATCCTGAACCTCTTCGTAAGGAAGAGGTAGACCGCATTCTTGGACGTGTGGAAGAGCGGTCTGGAGTTCAAACAGTTGAGATTCCGTTCCTGGTAGACGATGTGGTTAAGATTGCGGATGGTCCTTTCAAGGACTTCCAGGGAACGATCAAGGAAATCAACGCCGAGAAACGAAAGTTGAAAGTTCTCGTGTCCATATTTGGTCGTGAGACTCCTGTTGAAGTTGATTTTTTGCAGGTAACGACGGATTTCGGCGAGTCCTGAGGCAAAGGTCATGGCGAAGAAAATTCTGGGTATGGCAAAACTCGTGATTCCTGGCGGGCAGGCGTCTCCGGCGCCCCCGGTGGGTACAGCGCTCGGTCCGAAGGGCGTGAACATCATGGAGTTTGTCAAGGCATTCAATGCTAAGACGGCGAATGTCCCCGGTGAGTTGACTCCGGTGGAAGTGACGGTTTACCAGGACCGTTCGTTCACCTTTATCATGAAGACTCCTCCGGCCAGTTATTTGATCAAGAAGGCGATCAAGCTGGACAAGGGTTCTGGTGAGCCTAACCGTGAGAAGGTCGGAAAGATCAAGTGGGACCAGGTCCGCGAAATCGCGGAAAAGAAAATGCCTGATTTGAACGCACACACGGTGGAACAAGCGATGCATATCATCGCTGGCACGGCGCGTTCAATGGGCGTTATTGTGGAGCAATAGGTATGAAGCGAAGCCGACGCTGGAAGGAGGCGATGGCCGATGTCGACCGTCTCCGCGAATACCAGCTCGTCGAGGGCATTGATCTAGTCAAGAAGTTCGCACAGAAGACCAAGTTTGACGAAACAGTCGAACTAACGGTCAATCTGGATGTGGACCCTCGAAAAGCCGACCAGATGATACGTGGCACTTTATCTTTGCCACACGGAACCGGGAAAGTGGTACGCGTCCTCGTTCTCACCAAGGGTGAGAAGCAGGTGGAAGCTCGCGAAGCTGGTGCCGACTACGTTGGATTCGACGAGTACATCGATAAGATTTCGAACGAAGGTTGGTTCGAGTTTGATGTTCTTGTGGCAACGCCGGATGTAATGCGTGATGTTGGCAAGTTGGGTCGCGCGCTCGGTCCCCGTGGTTTGATGCCAAATCCGAAGACGGGAACAGTCACCTTCGATGTTGGCAAGGCCGTCGAGGAAGTCAAGGCAGGTCGTATTGATTTCCGTGTTGACAAGTACGGAATCGTGCATGTCGGGGTGGGCAAGGGCAGCTTCGAAGCGAACATGTTGGAAGACAACGTTCGCGAGGTCATGACAACGATAAATCGGATGCGTCCCGCCGCAGTCAAGGGTGTATACATCAAGCGGGTGTCGCTTTCTTCGACGATGAGTCCTGGTGTCAGGCTGCAGCTTGCGAGCTCCCTGTCGGCAGAGGTTGCTACCTAGGCAACTGCATCGGTTCATCTGGGCTGAGATTTCAGTTCACTGAATGTTGACACCTCCATCTCCCGAACTGGGAGAGGCGGAAATAGCAGGGATTGACGATGGGTGATTTTACGGCAAAAGCCAGTCCGCTGAAGAAAGAAGCCCTAAAGGCTTTGCAATCGCGGCTGGAAGGTATCGAATCGATGATCTTCGCGGATTATCGTGGTCTCAATGTCAAAGAGATGAACGAGCTTCGCAGCGATTTCCACAAGACCGGCTGTAGCGAATTCATTGTTGTTAAGAACAGCATCCTTAAGATGGCGCTTGAGAGCCGTGGGATAGAGATCACGGATGATTCCTTGCTCAAGGGTCCGGTTGGCATCGGTATCGGCGAGGACCCGGTAACGCCTGCAAAGACTCTGGGAGATTTTGCCAAGAAGCATAAGAGTCTCGAGTTCAAGGGCGTTCTGGTTGACGGTGAGTTCTATGATGCGGAAAAGGTGAAAATTTTTGCTGAGATGCCGTCGCAGCAAGAGCTGTATGCGGGCATTGTGGGTAGCATTGCCAGCCCGCTTAGTGGACTTGTCATCGTTCTCAATGAGATCGTTCGTGAGTTCCTTTCAGTTCTTGAAGCAGTGATTCAAGAGAAACAGAAGCAAGAGGATGGTGCTGCAGCTTAGCGGTGTCCTTTGATCTACATATGTGTTGTATGCAGTATTTCGACTATAGATAGCAACAAAAGACACATTCATTCATAGCAGGCTTGGAGGTTCGCGGTGGAACAGATTATTGAAGCCATCAAGAACATGAAGGTTCTTGAGCTGGTAGAGCTCAAGAAGGCATTGGAAGAAGAGTTTGGTGTATCCGCAGCTGCGGCTCCAATGATGATGGCTGGCGCGGTCCCGGCGGCTGGTGACGAAGCTGCTGCTGAAGAAGAGCAGACAGAATTCGACGTCATCCTTAAGGATTGTGGCGCGAAGAAGATTCAGGTTATCAAGGTTGTTCGTCAGTTGACCGGTCTGGGTCTTAAGGAAGCAAAGGAATTGGTGGACGGCGCTCCCAATACTATCAAGGAAGCGGCTCCCAAGGAAGAAGCAGAAGACATCATTAAGCAGATTGAAGAGGTTGGTGGTACTGCGGAGATGAAGTAATTGATCTGCGGTACCGGCCATGCCGGTGATTGTCTTCGACGGCGGGTCACGCCCTGTTGGGAGTGCTCCGCCGTTTTTTTTCGTTCTGGGTACGGTAACCCGGTCTCGGGTGGCTCGGTGTTGGCGTTTGGCGAAATCGATGATTTGCATTCGAGTTTCCAACGTTCGCACCTTCCAAGCTGTCCATAAGTCACCGGGGCACCGGTGTTTCTGGCGTAAACTTTATGCCATATGACTGTAGTTTTACCAGGAGGGTGGAGCGTGGCGAAAAAAGAGCCAATCACTCGTCACAGTTTCGCGCGGATTGAAGTCCCCCTGGACATACCGGATCTGTTAGAGGTCCAGCTCAAGTCCTTCCGCGATTTTCTGCAAACAGGCGTTCCTTCCCATCACCGTGAGAATAAAGGCCTGCAGCAAGTGTTCACCTCGGTTTTCCCAATTGTGGACAACCGTGAAGAGCATCTGTTGGAGTTTGTTGAGTACTTCATCGAACCGCCGAAATATTCGGTTGAAGAGTGCAAGGAGCGTGGTGTCAGTTTCACGGCTCCGTTGAAGGCCGTTTTACGCCTGTCCACTCGTTCTGATAGCGATGATTCGGAAGAGTTCGATCAGACGATTGAGTCTGACGTATATCTCGGCAACCTTCCGATGATGACGGACACGGGTACGTTCATCATCAACGGTGCGGAACGAGTTATCGTCAGCCAGCTTCACCGTAGTCCTGGTGTGTTCTTCAGCAATTCGATTCATCCGAATGGAACCACCATTTACTCGGCCCGTATTATCCCGTTCCGGGGCAGCTGGGTGGAGTTTACTACGGATATCAACAACGCGGTGTTCGTCTACATTGACCGTCGGAAGAAATTCCCGGTCACGACGTTCTTGCGCGCAATTGGTTTCAGTGGCGACGATGAGATTCTCGAGCAGTTCGGTTTCTGCGAAGATGTCCCAATGAGCAGAAAGAACATCGAGAGTTATTTTGGTCGCATTGTTCCGATTGATATCATCAATGAGGATAGCAAGGACGAAGAGGGGAACTTCGAGATTCTCGTTGAGAAGAATGCTGAGTTTGATGAAGAAGTGATGAAGAAGTTGAAGCGTGCCAAGATCCGTCGAGTCCCATTGCTGAAGAAGATTCGCGGCAAGGACAATGAGCACGGCTTCGAGATTCTTCAGAACACCTTTGCCAAGGATCGCACTGCAAGTCGTGACGAAGCGCTTGAGTTCATCTATCGTGAGATGCGTAACGGCGACCCACCCGATGTGGAGACGGCGTTCAAGCTCTTACAACGGATGTTCTTCGATGATAAACGTTACGATCTCGGCGCAGTTGGACGGTATCGGATCAATGTTAAACTCGACCTCAAGGTTGAGGAAGACAATACGATTCTGACCTCAGAAGACATCGTCGCGATTATCAAGTACGTGCTCGATCTGAAGAACAACAAGCGTCAGACTGACGACATTGACCATCTGGGCAATCGTCGTGTACGTACAGTTGGCGAGCAGCTTGCCAACCAGTTCAGTGTGGCCTTCAGCCGTATGGCGCGAACGATCAAAGAGCGGATGAATGTCCGTGATTCTGAGAAGTTGCAGCCGCAGGATCTGGTAAATGTTCGCACCGTATCAAGCGTAATCAACACCTTCTTCGGTACCAACCAGCTCAGCCAGTTCATGGATCAGGTCAACCCCTTGACGGAGTTGACTCACAAACGTCGTTTATCGGCGCTTGGTCCTGGTGGTTTGACCCGTGAACGTGCGGGCTTTGAGGTTCGCGACGTCCATTATACTCATTATGGTCGTCTGTGTCCGATTGAGACGCCTGAAGGTCCGAACATCGGCCTGATTTCGTCGCTCACGACCTATGCGCGCTTTAACGATCTCGGTTTCGTGGAGACACCTTACCGGGTAGTCAAGAACGGAAAGGTGACGAAACAGATCCGTTACCTCTCTGCGGACGACGAAGACAAGTACATCATTGCTCAGGCAAACGCGCCGTTGAAGGAAGATGGGCGCTTTAAGAACGATCGTGTCAAGTGCCGTCACCGTGCGGACTACCCGGTCGTGGAACCGAGCAAGATAGACTTTATGGACGTTGCCCCGACCCAGATGGTGTCGTTGGCAGCGGCATTGATTCCTTTCCTCGAGCATGATGACGCCAACCGTGCGTTGATGGGCTCGAATATGCAGCGCCAGGCGGTGCCGTTACTGGTACCGGAAGCGCCGATTGTTGGAACGGGTATGGAGTCACGTGCGGCGCGGGATTCTCGTGCGATCATCACGGCTGAGGAAGATGGCGACATCATCTACGTTGATGCCCAGAAGATTGTGATGAAGGCGCGTCGTAAGGGTGTGTCGAAAGATCGTCAGACCGATTTGCCGCCGATGTACCGCACTTACAAGCTCCGCAAGTTCCAGCGTTCGAACCAGGATACCTGTGTCAACCAGCGTCCGATGGTTGAAAAGGGTCAGTTTGTTCGTGCAGGTCGTCCTTTGGCGGACGGTCCATCCACCGAGCGTGGTGACTTGGCACTAGGTCGCAACGTTCTAGTCGCTTTCATGCCCTGGCATGGTTTCAATTTTGAAGATGCGGTCATCATCTCTGAGCGCATTGTGCGGGATGATGTGTTCACCTCAATCCGCATCGAAGAGCTTGAACTTCAGGTACGTGAGACCAAGCGTGGCAAGGAAGAGCTTACTCGTGAGATTCCGAATGTTTCCGAGGAGGCTACAAAGGATCTTGACGAGAACGGCATCATCCGCACTGGTGCATTGATCAAGCCGAACGACATTCTGGTAGGTAAGGTGACGCCGAAGGGTGAAACCGATCTCACACCTGAAGATAAGCTGCTCAAGGCGATTTTCGGTGACAAGGCCGGAGATGTGAAGGACGCATCCTTGAAGGCTCATCCGGGCATGTACGGTATCGTGATTGACACGAAGCTGTTCAGCCGGAAGATCAAGGATCCCGAATCTCGTCGCCGTGATAAAGAGCGGATTGCTCTTATCGAAGAGAAGATGGAGCAGGAGGTTCGCAACATGAAGCGGGATGCGCTTCGCAATCTCGAAGGTCTGCTGGTCGGACGTACCTCTCAGGGTGTGGTCAACGCTATGACTGGCGAAGAGTTTGTTGAAGAGGGTCTCATTTATACGGCCGAACTCATTGACACCATCGACATTGATATGATTGTCGAAGAGGTCAACTGGACGGACGATGAGGAGACCAACCTGCTGACGGACTACGCTTTGCGTGAGTATCGTGAGGCGGTGGATCAGGTGCAGACGAAGGCGCGCAATGACATCCACAAGGTTCAGGTGGGTGATGAGCTTCCGTCCGGCACTTTACAACTGGCCAAGGTTTACATCGCTCAACGCCGCAAGCTGAGCGTCGGCGATAAGATGGCTGGTCGTCACGGTAATAAGGGTGTTGTCGGGAAGATCGTACCGGTTGAGGATATGCCTTTCCTGGCGGATGGAACCTCAATAGAGATCATCCTTAACCCGCTGGGTGTGCCTAGTCGTATGAATATCGGTCAGATATTTGAGACCGTGCTGGGTTGGGCTGGCAAGAAGCTGGGCAAGCATTATTCGACCTGTGTTTTTGACGGTGCCAAGATGGAGGACGTTACCCGGGAGACGAAGAAGGCCGGGCTTCAGAAGAACGGTCAGGTACAGTTATATGATGGCCGTACCGGTGATCTTTTCGACCAGCTGACGACTGTCGGTTATATCTACATGCTCAAGTTGTCGCACCTCGTTGATGACAAGATTCACGCTCGCAGCATTGGCCCATACAGTCTGATCACTCAGCAGCCGCTCGGTGGTAAGGCCCAGTTTGGTGGTCAGCGTTTCGGTGAGATGGAAGTGTGGGCACTTGAGGCTTATGGTGCCAGCTACCTGTTACAGGAGATGCTGACGGTGAAGTCGGACGATGTCAGCGGACGTGCTCGCACATATGAAGCCATTGTGAAGGGTGAGAACCTGCCAGCTCCGGGTGTGCCGGAATCCTTCAACGTGCTGATCAACGAGCTCAAGGGTCTGGCGTTGGATGTCAGACTCAATTAGGGGAACGTTCGAAGCAATGATAGTCTTCGTCACGGAGCGTTAGTCTGTGGCAAGACATACAATACGTTCCCGTATCAGTATCCTCCCAAAAAGTTTCAGGAGGCACAGGTGTTGAATTCAGGACGTTCGATGGGCGGTCAGTCGGATCAGAAGCTCATCAAGAACATCACAATAAATGTCGCTGGCCCCGAGTTGATCCTCGCCAACAGTTATGGTGAGGTGACGAAGCCGGAGACTATTAACTATCGTTCGTACAAACCCGAGAACGAGGGCTTGTTCAGCGAGAAGATTTTCGGCCCGACCAAGGACTGGGAATGTCATTGTGGCAAGTACCGTGGTATTCGCTACAAGGGCATTATCTGCGACCGTTGCGGGGTTGATGTAACGCGCAAGGATGTGCGCCGCAAGCGTATGGGCCACATCAAGCTGGCTGTGCCGGTCGTGCACATCTGGTTCTTCAAATCCTTGCCATCGAAGATTGGTTATCTGCTCGGGATGACAGTTCGTGAGCTCGAGCGGCTGATCTACTATGAAAACTACATCGTAATCCAGCCTGGCAATTCGGAATTGGCGGCACGTCAGCTGATTACTGAAGCCGAATATCTGGAGACGATGGACCAATTCGGAATGAGCAATGCTCAGCTTCCTTCCGACAGTCCAGAGCGATTCATAGCCAAAACTGGTGGCGATGCGGTTCGTGATCTGCTTCGTGTTCTCGATGTGGATGCGGAAGCCAAGCTACTCCGTATAAAAGTTCGTGATGAGACGAGCCAGCAGCGCAAGCAGGACGCTATCAAGCGTCTTCGCGTTGTCGAGGCGATCCGTGATCGGCCAGGCGTTGACAATATCCGGCCCGAGTGGATGGTATTGAGCGTGATTCCGGTGATCCCCCCGGACTTGCGTCCGTTAGTTCCGCTGGAAGGTGGCCGTTTCGCGACTAGCGATCTCAACGATCTCTATCGTCGTGTTATCATCCGCAACAACCGCCTCAGGCGTTTGATTGAGATCCGCGCTCCGGAAGTTATTCTGCGTAACGAAAAGCGCATGCTTCAGGAAGCGGTGGATTCGCTGTATGATAACGGTCGTAAAAGTGTTGCTGTTCGCAGTGATGGCAACCGTGCCCTCAAGTCGTTGTCTGACAATCTGAAGGGTAAGCAAGGTCGTTTCCGTCAGAATCTGCTCGGAAAGCGTGTTGACTATTCCGGTCGTAGTGTAATTGTTGTCGGTCCGGAACTGAAGATGCACGAGTGCGGTCTGCCCAAGGAAATGGCGATTGAGCTGTTCAAGCCTTTCGTTATCCGCAAGTTGATCGAGCAGGAGAAGGCTAAGACGGTCAAGTCAGCCAAGCGAATGGTTGAACGTCGGGACGAAGTGGTCTGGGGTATCCTCGAGAAGATCATCGAGAACCATCCGGTGATGCTCAACCGTGCGCCAACATTGCACCGTCTGGGTATCCAAGCCTTCCAGCCTCAGCTGATAGAAGGCAAGGCTATCCGTCTTCACCCGCTGGCTTGCACAGCGTTTAACGCCGACTTTGACGGCGACCAGATGGCAGTTCATCTTCCACTGAGTTTTGAAGCTCAGCTGGAAGCAAAACTGCTGATGATGGCGAACCAGAACATTCTTCATCCGGCCAGTGGACGTCCTATCACTGTCCCAAGTCAGGATATGGTACTTGGTTGTTATTATATGACCAAGATCAAGCCTGGCGATTACGGTGAAGGAACTTTCTTCGGCAGTCTGGATGAAGTGGTGGTAGCCTATAATCACGACAAGGTAGGCTTGCACGCGAAGATTTATGCCCGTCATAGCGAGCGGTTTATCACAACCACACCGGGCCGTGTAATCTTCAACCAGATACTCCCAGAAGAGCTACGCGAGAAAAACACTTTCTTCAACGAACTGTTGACTAAGAAACGTATTCAGCAGATCATTTCCGAATGCCATAAGGAAGTGGGCAACTACGAAACCGCAAAATTCCTCGACCAGATGAAGGGGCTGGGGTTTGATTTCTCAACCAAGGGCGGTCTGTCCGCCGGGTTGGACGACGTCCATATCCCGAAGGAAAAGCCATCAATCATCAGGAAGTCTCAGAAAGAGGTTGACGCTATCCAGTCTCAGTACGAGATGGGTATCATCACTGACGGCGAACGTTACAACAAGATCATCGACATCTGGACACATACTTCGAGTCAGATTGCGGAATTAATGTTCCGTGACATGAAGAACGACCGCGAAGGGTTCAACCCGATCTATATGATGGCTGATTCGGGCGCCCGTGGTTCTAAGGACCAGATCCGTCAGCTCGCCGGTATGCGTGGTCTGATGGCTAAGCCGCAGAAGACGATGACCGGTGGTAAGGGTGAGATCATCGAGTCCCCAATCACCGCGAACTTCAAGGAAGGCCTGTCGGTGCTCGAGTACTTCATCTCGACCCACGGTGCCCGTAAGGGTCTGGCTGACACCGCACTCAAGACGGCGGATGCTGGTTACCTGACTCGCCGCCTGGTTGATGTCGCGCAGGATGTGATAGTCAACCGTGACGATTGCGGCACCCTGCGTGGCGTTACTGTAGAAGCCCAGAAGGAAGCTGAAGAGGTAACTGAACAACTCGCGGAGCGCATTCTCGGTCGCGTTATTGCGGATGACATTCTGCATCCGGTAACCGGTGAGCTGGTGATACCTCGTAACACCCTGATCCGTGAAGAGGAAGCTCGCAAGATTTCTGAAAATGGTGTTGATACTGTCAAGGTGCGCAGTCCGTTGACCTGTGAAACTGAGCAGGGCATTTGTGCGAGCTGCTATGGTATCAATCTCACCAACGGTATGCCAGTCAACAGGGGTGAGGCGGTTGGTATTATCGCTGCTCAATCCATTGGTGAACCGGGCACACAGCTTACCTTGCGAACTTTCCATATCGGTGGTACGGCCTCATTGATCACCTCTGAATCCCAGGTGAAGGCGAAGGTAGACGGGATTATTGGCTTCGATAATATTCATACCATTACCCAGGAATCGAAGGGCAAGACCGGCCGTAAGGTGAAGCGTATTGTAACGATTCGTCGTAATGGTATTGTGAAATTGATTGACGAGAATAACCGCATCGTCGCTAAGTATTCCGTCCCTTATGGTTCCGCCCTTATTGTTCACGACGAGCAACAGGTGAAGAAAGGCCAGGTGTTGTTCGAGTGGGACGCCCACATGACTTCGATTCTGGCCACCGAGAGCGGCACGGTGAAGTTCACGGACATCAAGGCTGATTTGACGATGCGTGAGCAGGTCGATGAGATCACAGGCATGAAGCAGCGCGTGATCATCGAGGTTCCAGGTCAACGTAAGTTGAACCCGAGTGTCAACATCGTTGATGAGGACGATAAGAAGATCGGGAATTACATTTTGCCTACTGGTTGTACTCTGGTGGTTGAAGAAGGTGCGTTGATCAAGGGCGGTGATGCGATTGCGAAGATCCCTCGTGAGGCTCTCAAGACCAAGGATATTACCGGTGGTCTGCCGAGGGTGGCAGAACTTTTCGAAGCCCGCAAACCGAAAGATCCAGCCGTGGTATCCGAAGTTGATGGTTCGGTGAAGCTCGGAAAGCTGAAGCGCGGCTATCGCGAGATTAAGATCACCACGCCGGAAGATGCAGAATATTTGTATCAGATACCTTACGGTAAGCACATCCTGGTGCATGATGGCGAATTCGTCAAGGCGGGCGAGCCGTTGTGTGAAGGCGCGGTATCACCGCAGGATATTCTGGCTGTTTTAGGGCCAGCCCAGGTTCAGGAATACCTGGTGAACGAGATCCAGAAGGTGTATCGTCTACAGGGTGTGAAGATCAACGATAAGCACATCGAAGTGATCGTGCGTCAGATGATGCAACGTGTGCGTGTTGAGGATCCGGGTGACACCCGGATGCTGGAAGGTGATCAGGTTTCGATTCACCGTATCAATCGCAGGAATCGCGAGATACAGAGCAAGGTTGTTATCGAGAGCGCTGGTGATAGTCGTTTTGAAGATGGCGGTATTTGCGAACGTATTGATGTCAACCGCGAGCTTCGCCGTCTGAAGAAACTGGATATGCAACCACCGACCGTACGTCGGGCTGACGCTGCGCGTTACACTCCGCTTCTTCTGGGAATCACTCAGGCGAGTTTGTCGACTGAATCCTGGATTTCTGCGGCATCTTTCCAGGAGACTACTCGTGTCCTTCCTGAGGCAGCGATAGAGCGCAAGACGGATGAATTGATCGGTTTGAAAGAAAACATGATCATGGGTCATCGCATCCCTGCTGGAACGGGTCTGAAGAAGTACGATGGCATCACAGTGTCCAATGTTGAAGAGGAAGAGCGCAAGCGTCTCGAGCGTGAGGAAGCTGCCTGGCTTGCTGAAGAAGCTGCCAAGGCTCGTGCAGAGGCAGAGGAATTGGAGTATGGTGGTTTCGAAGGTGGTGACGAACCCCTTTCAGCACCCGTTGCGGATGTTGTAGAGGAGGAGTCGGAAAACGACGAAACAGTATCAGGGACGGTGTCTGGAGAAGAGGAGTCGTCGGTCTCGTGATGCTTGACTCATGGGCCTGAGTCCTCTATACTCAGCGGACGTTTACGATATAGTTGCCAGCCAAGTTCCGGCGTGCGGGGGCAATGGGTTGATCCCCAACCGATTGTTCTAATTATACGCGAAGTCGGAGCCGGCGACAAATGGATATTGGGGAACCGTAGCGGGCGACGCTTTGGTGCGTCGCTTGTCTCTTTTTGCAAAAATGGAAGAGGCGCACTTTCTTCCGGATTTTGCAGGGTAGGGATTGAGCACGTATCGCGCTGCGTCCGTGTTTTTTATCCTTGAACTTTTGGTAAGCGGGGCTTGATCCCGCGAGTTGGAGTTTTTGCACCGGAGTTGGCATGCCCACGGTAAATCAGTTGGTCCGTAAGGGCCGCAAGAAAATCGTAAAGAAGGGTACAGCGCCCGCGCTGGGTAGTTGCCCACAGCGTCGTGGGGTTTGCACTCGTGTGTACACCACCACACCTAAGAAGCCGAATTCAGCGCTTCGTAAGGTTGCACGTGTGCGTTTAACTAACCAGATCGAGGTTACGGCGTACATCCCGGGTGAGGGTCATAATTTGCAGGAACACTCGATTGTGCTCGTTCGCGGTGGTCGTGTGAAGGACTTGCCGGGTGTGCGTTACCACATCATCCGTGGAACCCTCGATACATCAGGTGTTGACGACCGTAATCAGAGTCGAAGCAAGTACGGTACGAAGAAGAAGAAGAAGTAAGCCGCTTGTCGTCCCGATGGGGCGCACGGCATCACCAGGGAATGGCGTATGGCCAGGCGTAGACGCGCAGAAAAACGTGTAATTCTTCCGGATCCGAAGTTCGAATCCATCAAGGTTGCGAAGTTCATTAACAACCTGATGAAACGCGGCAAGAAATCGACAGCAGAGAGCATCTTCTACAACGCGATTGAGCTCATTGATCAGCGCATGAAGGGTCGTGGGCTGGAAATCTTTGATAAGGCGTTGCGGAATGTACAGCCGATGCTTGAAGTCAAAAGTCGTCGAGTTGGTGGTAGTACTTACCAGGTGCCGATTGATGTTCGTCAGGATCGTGGGCAGGCACTTGCGACGCGTTGGATTCTCCAGTATGCAAAAGCTCGTAATGGCAAGAACATGGCGGACAAGCTGGCCGATGAGTTCACGGCAGCCGCCAATGGGGAAGGCGCAGCGATGAAGAAGCGCGAAGATACCCATAAGATGGCCGAAGCGAACAAGGCATTTGCTCACTTCCGCTGGTAGTAGACAGACCATTACCGTAACGTGGTTCTGAATTCAAGGCTGACGCATCTGTGTCGGCGTGTTATAGAAGGGTCCGATGAGTCGGCCTGAGTAGTGTTCGGCTCATATTGAGACACACACATGGCAAACCAGAAGAAAAAAGGAGCTGTTGAGGCCCGTCGCTGGCCGCTATCGAAGGTGCGCAATTTTGGTATCATGGCGCATATCGACGCGGGCAAGACAACTACGACCGAACGTATCCTCTATTATACCGGGCGTACGCATCGTATGGGTGAAGTGCATGAGGGCGCTGCAGTAACCGACTGGATGGATCAGGAGCGGGAACGCGGCATCACCATCACCTCAGCCTCGATTACGACCGAATGGAAGAAACACCGGTTGAGCCTCATCGATACTCCAGGGCATGTTGACTTCACTGCTGAAGTCGAACGTTCCCTGCGAGTGCTCGATGGCGCTGTTGCGCTCTTCTGTGCCGTGGGCGGTGTTGAACCCCAATCAGAAACAGTATGGCACCAGGCGGACAAATACCATGTTCCGCGTCTCTGCTATATCAATAAGATGGATCGGACAGGGGCCGATTTCTTCCGTACCTACGAGATGATCAAGGCTCGTTTCGGTCATCGTTCGATTCCGGTTCAGATCCCTATGGGTGCTGGCAAGATGTTCAACGGTCTGATTGATCTGATCAAGATGAAGGCCGTCTGGTATCACGCAGCCTCCCAAGGGGTGAAGTTTGAAGAAGGCGAGATTCCGTCTGATTTGTTGGAAGATGCCAAAAACTGGCGTGAGAAGATGCTCGAGTCCATCAGCGACTATGATGATGAGTTGATGGAGTTGTTCCTCGATGGTCAGGGAATTGCGGAAGATCGGATCAAGGCGGCGTTGCGTAAGGCGACGATTGACTTGAAGGTTACGCCGGTCCTCTGTGGTTCGAGCTACAAGAACAAGGGCGTGCAGCGTCTTCTCGACGCGATCATTGACTATCTGCCGAGCCCGGAAGATCGCAAGCAGGTTTTTGGTACCAATCCGCACAACGGGAAAGAAGAAGTGCGGAATCAGGTCGACGAAGAGCATTTTTCCGGTCTTGCATTCAAGATAATGACCGATCCGTTCGTAGGGCGTTTAACCTATGTACGTGTGTATTCGGGCATGATGCATTCAGGTCAGGCAGTGTTAAATCCACGCACCGGCAAAAAAGAGCGTATTGGCCGGGTGCTGGAGATGTTCGCGAACAAACGCGAAGAGCGCCAGTCAGTTTTTGCAGGCGGTATTGTTGCGCTAGTCGGTATGAAAGACGTTCGCACCGGCGACACAATCTGCGATCCCAGCCATCCGATTGTCTTGGAGTCACTCTCCTTCCCGACCCCCGTAATTACTCGTGCGATTGAGCCCAAGACCAAAGCCGATCAGGATCACCTCCTCGACAGTTTGCTTAAGCTGGCGGAAGAGGATCCAACCTTTATAGTCAAGTACGATAAAGAATCAGGGCAGACTCACATAAGTGGAATGGGTGAGTTACACCTGGACATCCTGGTTGATCGTCTGTTACGTGAGTTTGAGGTGCAGGCGAATGTGGGAATACCGCAGGTAGCCTACAAGGAAGGTGTCAGCGAGTTGGCAAAGGCGGAAGGGCGTTTTGTCCGTCAATCTGGTGGTCGTGGCCAATTTGGTCATGCGGTCATTGAGCTTGAGCCGCTGGCAGCTAATGAGGAATCGGACAACGGTCTGGTATTCGAGGACAAGATTGTTGGCGGAAGCATTCCTCGCGAATATATCCCGGCAGTTAGAAAGGGCGTTCGTCAGGCGATGGGGAGCGGTGTCCTTGCGGGCTATCCGCTGGAAAACATCCGTGTTCGTTTGATTGATGGCTCATTTCATAATGTTGATTCCAGCGAGATGGCATTCCAGATCGCTGGTTCAATGGCGCTAAAGGCGGCAGTTGAGAAGGCGAAGCCCTTCCTGGCTGAGCCGATCATGGCGCTTGAGGTTCTTACCCCTGAAGAATATGTCGGCGACGTGATGGGTGACTTAAGCAGTCGTCGCGCCAAGGTAACTGGTATTGATCCGCGTAAGGATGTGCAAGTCGTCCATGCCGA
This sequence comes from uncultured bacterium, assembly GCA_913009835.1. Lineage (GTDB taxonomy): Bacteria > Electryoneota > Electryoneia > Electryoneales > Electryoneaceae > BMS3BBIN04. The sequence continues at coordinate 13,832 of CAJVXH010000017.1, read as the reverse complement.
GGCGCCGTTGTCAAACATGTTCGGGTATGCAACCAGCTTGCGTTCGATGACGCAGGGTCGGGCCCTGTTTTCGATGGAGTTCAATCGTTACCAGCGTGCGCCGATTGATGTGGAAGAGGAAGTGATTAAAAAGGTTCGTGGTTACTAATCCACCACCGCAACATCTGGAGACAGGTCGATGGCGAAGGAAGTATTTAAGCGGGACAAGCCTCACGTCAATGTGGGCACGATAGGTCATGTGGACCACGGCAAGACGACTTTGACGGCTGCTATGACGTTGGTATTGTCGAAGAAGGGCGGGGCAGAGTTCCGTTCTTTCGATTCAATTGACAATGCTCCTGAAGAGCGTGAGCGCGGTATCACGATTGCGACGGCTCATGTGGAATATGAGTCAGACAACCGTCACTATGCGCATGTAGACTGCCCGGGTCACGCAGATTACGTGAAGAACATGATCACTGGTGCAGCTCAGATGGACGGTGCGATAGTTGTGGTATCGGCGGCCGATGGTCCGATGCCTCAGACTCGTGAGCACATCCTTCTGGCCCGTCAGGTGAACGTTCCGGCTTTGGTCGTTTACATGAACAAGGTCGATTTGGTTGATGACGAGGAGTTGTTGGACCTGGTCGAGCTTGAGATGCGTGATCTTCTGAGCGAGTATGAGTTCCCTGGTGATGACATTCCGATCATCCGTGGTTCTGCATTGGAAGCGTTGAACAACGCTGATGATGAGAAGGCGACTGCTTCGATATTTGAGTTGATCGCGGCTGTTGACGAGTACATCCCGGAACCGGAACGCTCTTTGGATAAGCCTTTCCTGATGCCGGTTGAGGACGTTTTCTCGATCACTGGTCGTGGGACTGTGGCGACTGGACGTATTGAGCGTGGGATAGTTAAGACCGGTGAGGAAGTGGAGCTGGTCGGTCTCAATGCTAACAAGAAGACGGTTGTAACTGGTGTTGAGATGTTCCGCAAGATTTTGAACGAAGGTCGTGCGGGCGACAACGCTGGTTTGTTGCTTCGTGGTGTTGACAAGGACGCGATTGAGCGCGGGATGGTTTTGGCGAAGCCGAAGTCGATCAATCCTCACACCAAGTTTGAGGCTGAAGTTTACATTTTGAGCAAGAATGAGGGTGGACGTCACACTCCGTTCTTTGATGGATATCGTCCTCAGTTCTATTTCCGTACGACGGATGTTACCGGCTCGATCAAGTTGCCTGAGGGCGTTGAGATGATCATGCCTGGTGACAACATCAAGATGGATGTAGAGTTGATCGCACCGATTGCGATGGAAGAGACTCTTCGTTTCGCGATCCGTGAGGGTGGCCGCACAGTCGGCGCCGGCGTTGTCAGCAAGATTATTGAGTAATTGAGATACACTGGATAGTTGTTTTCCCTGTAATTGGAGGCCAGCGTGGCCGGACAGAATATCCGGATTCGTCTGAAGGCGTACGATCACATCCTTCTGGACAAATCGACGCAAAAGATTATTCAGACGGTACGCTCGACTGGAGCGGCGATTTCGGGACCGATTCCTCTGCCGACGAAGCGTTCTCTGTACACGGTACTTCGCGGTCCGCATGTGGACAAGAAGTCGCGTGAGCAGTTTGAAACGCGCGTACACAAGCGGTTGATTGACATTCTCAATTCGACATCCAAGACGATTGACGCGTTGATGAAGCTTGAGCTTCCAGCGGGTGTCGACATCGAGATCAAGACCTGAGGAGGGCGGGACTATGCCAAAAGGAATACTAGGTCGCAAGATCGGCATGACATGCGTGTACCGCGAGGGCATGCAGATACCCGTCACTGCGATTGAGGTACAGCCAAACCCGGTTGTACAGGTAAAGACCGCAGACAGCCGTGATGGATACGACGCTTTGCAGCTTGGCTACGGGAAGAAAAGCCCGCGCCAGGTGACTCAGCCGATGCAGGGTCATTACAAGCGTGCTGGGGTTGATCCGAAGCGTGTGCTGCGTGAGTTCCGTGGAATGACGGGATTCGAAGTCGGCCAGGAAGTCAAAGCTGCTGACATATTTGAGCAGGGTGACCTGGTGATGGTACGTGGTACCAGCCGTGGTCGCGGGTTTGCTGGTGTGATAAAGCGTCATGGATTTGGTGGGCACAAAGCCACTCACGGTACGCACGAGAGTTTCCGTGGGCCGGGTGGTATCAGTTCATCAGCCGATCCAGCGCGTGTTCACAAGGGTACCAAGTTGCCGGGTCAGATGGGTAACAAGACGGTATCCGTGAAGAATCTTGAAGTGATCGAGTTGATTGACGATAAGAACCTGATTTTGGTTTCCGGCGCTATACCGGGCACTACAAACAGCATCGTCGAAATCCTCAAAGCCGAGTGAAGCTATGAAGTTGCCGGTATACAACCGTGACGGACAGACGACGGGCAGTGAGATCGAGCTTGACCCGCTGGTGTTCGACATCGAACCGAACGAGCATGTGATGTACCTGGCAGTGAAGGTGCAGCGCGCGCGGATGCGTCAGGGTACGCATAGTTCGAAGAACCGTTCGGCAGTGCGCGGCGGTGGTCGCAAGCCCTGGCGTCAAAAGGGTCGTGGCGCGGCTCGTGCGGGTACTATCCGCAGTCCGCTTTGGCGACATGGTGGAGTCGTTTTCGGGCCGAGTCCTCATCCGTACAAGATGGACATCCCGAAGAAGGTGAACCGTCTCGCCCGTCGCAGCGCTCTTGCTGATCGCGCACAGAGTGAAGCGATCAGATTGATCGAAGATTTTAGCTTTGATGCTCCACGTACCAAGGACATCTTGAACATCATCAACTCTATGAACCTGCAGGATGAAAAGGTTTTGTTGTTGACGAAGGAGTACGATGCCGCATTGGTGAAAAGTGTGCGCAATTTGCCGAAAGTTGACGTGCATGTGGCGATAGAAGCTTCGACTTATGACATGTTAAACCACCGGATGCTCCTGATTCAGTCAGGGGCTCTGGATTCCATCTCTGAGGTGTTGGGTGGACGAGACCGCAAGACTGAGAAAGCTGCTTAAGCGGCCATTGCAGACAGAGAAGGCAGTGTTGCTGATAGAGAAGAGCAATACGTATGTCTTCGAAATCCCACCGGATGCGAACAAGATTGAGATTCGTCGCGCTGTCGAGAAGTTATTCGAGGTGACGGTCAAAGATGTTCGCACCGTGAAACTCCCTGGCAAGAAGAAACGTCTGGGGCGTTATGAGGGCTACCGCGCAGGCAAGAAGAAGGCGTATGTAACGCTTGCCGAGGGTCAGAGCTTGGAGCTGTACGAGAACGTATAATCATCCGCCGCAGCGGTCGTCTCCCCTGGGATGACGATTGGCGAGGGCCTTTGGGCCGCCGTGAGGGAACGATGCTTAAGAAGTACAACCCGACAACACCCGGTACGCGCTTTCGCGTGAATCTTGACTATCAAGAGCTCAGCAAAGTCGAGCCGGAGAAGAGCCTTCTTGAACCGCTACCGAAGAAGGGTGGCAGGAACAACAATGGCCGGATCACTGCCTGGCAACGCGGTGGTGGTCACAAGCGCAAGTATCGCCGTATAGACTTTAAACGGGACAAGTTTGGCATCCCGGGTAAAGTTGCGACACTTGAGTATGATCCGAACCGCAACGCATTCATCGCACTGATCGTGTATGGTGATGGCGAGAAGCGTTATATCCTTTCGCCAAAGGGTTTGAACATTGGTGATATGGTGAAGTCAGGTCGCGAGGATGTTGATATTCGCACTGGTAACGCTATGCCATTGACGATGATCCCGATGGGTACGGAAGTTCACAACGTTGAGATGACGCCTGGACATGGCGGTCAGTTGGCGCGCGCAGCAGGTACCGGTGTGCGTCTAATGGCCCGCGACTCAGGCATGGCGGCGTTGCGTTTACCATCTGGCGAAATGCGTCAGGTTCCGGAGACTTGCCTTGCCACCATTGGTGTGGTTGGCAATGAGCAGCATGAGAACCAGGTTTACGGCAAGGCTGGCAAGAACCGCTGGCTTGGTCGTCGCCCGAACGTTCGTGGCGTGGTGAAGAACCCTGTTGATCACCCGATGGGTGGTGGTGAAGGCCGTAGTTCCGGTGGACGTCACCCGTGTACTCCCTGGGGCGTGCCGACAAAGGGTTACAAGACCCGCAAAGCTCATAAGCAGTCTGACAAGTATATCATCAAATCGCGTAAGAAGAAGTAGCGATACGGAGTGGATAGCAGATGGCCCGCTCGATAAAAAAAGGTCCGTTCATAGACGACCACCTCCAGAAGAAGGTGGACGCGGCTCGCGGATCTGGTAGCAAGAAGGTGATCAAGACCTGGTCACGGCGCAGTACGATCAGCCCGGACTTTGTGGGCATGACCATTGCGGTGCACAACGGCAAGAAGCATGTGCCGGTGTTTGTGACTGAGAACATGGTTGGTCACAAGTTGGGCGAATTTTCGCCGACGCGGACGTTCCGCGGTCATATCAGGGGCAAGTCGGAAAAAGCGGGTAAGGTCAAGTAGGACGACCTATCCCTGCATGAGAAGGTGGACGAATGAAGGCAACGGCAACGTCGCGGTATGTCCGGATGGCGCCCCGAAAAGCGCGTCTGGTCGCGGACATGATCCGTGGACGGAAAGCGGGTGACGCTCAGGGCATCCTGACCTTGAGTCCGCGTAAAGCGGCTCACGATGTAGAGAAGTTGATGCGATCGGCACTTGCAAACTTGATGAACAAGGATGATTCTGGATCGGTTGATATCAACGAGGCCAAGGTCATCGAGATTCGGGTGGATGAAGGTCCGACGCTGAAACGTTGGCGCCCACGCGCCATGGGTCGGGCAACCCGGATTAACAAGCGCACCAGTCACATGACGATTACGGTGGAATCGGCCGAATAGGCTCCACCCACGAAGAGGCTAGGATGGGTCAGAAGGTACATCCAATCGGGTTCCGCCTGAAGATCAACAAGAGTTGGAGCTCGAACTGGTTCGATGAGAAACACTTCGCGGACACGCTGAAGCAGGATCTTGATCTGCGATCTTATCTCGATAAGCGTCTGCAGAACGCCGGGGTAACCCGTGTGGAGATCGAGCGCACTCCGAAGCTTATCACGATTTCGATTCACACCGCCCGTCCGGGTATTGTGATCGGTCGTAAGGGTTCGGAAGTTGACAAGCTGAAGGCTGAGTTGGCGCTGTACACTGGTAAAGATGTTCAGCTGAACATCTTCGAGGTGAAGCGTCCAGAGACTGAAGCGGCGTTAGTGGCGGAGTCGATTGCTCATCAGTTGCGTGGCCGTGTCAGTTTCCGTCGCGCGATGAAGAAATCGATACAGTCTGCGATGCGTATGGGTGCCGAAGGCATCAAGGTGCAGTGTTCTGGTCGTCTTGGTGGCGCGGAAATGAGCCGGACGGAGATGTACAAGGAAGGCCGTGTTCCGCTGCACACCTTGCGTGCTGACATCGATTATTCTCAGCAGACCGCGTTTACGACATACGGCACGATCGGTGTCAAGGTATGGATCTGCAAGGGTGAGGTGTATGGCCGCCAGGGTGCGAGCCAGCCGCAACAGCCTGCAGGTCAGCAGCAGCATCGTCCTTCCGGCAAGCCGCATCGTCCGAAGGGCAAGTAGTATATAATAAAGGGATCGTTGATTCGATCCGTTTGGATAGAGGTTTGAATCATTCAGGCGATTGCCTGATGAGCGAGGAATGCAGTCATGCTTGCTCCCAAACGAGTAAAGCACCGTAAGGTGCATCGCGGACGGATGCGTGGCCTGTCACAGCGTGGCAACAAGGTCAGCTTTGGTCAATTCGGAATCATGGCACTTCAGCCGGCGTGGTTAACATCTCGTCAGATAGAAGCAGCTCGTGTTGCGATGACCCGTCACGTGAAGCGTGGTGGTAAGGTCTGGATCCGTATTTTCCCGGACAAGCCGGTGACAAAGAAGCCTGCCGAAGTTCGTATGGGTAAGGGTAAGGGTTCTCCGGAATTCTGGGTAGCTGTAGTTCGTCCGGGTCGTGTGATGTTCGAACTCGGTGGTGTGGATGAGGAGTTGGCACGTGAGGCATTGACTCGTGCCATGCACAAGTTACCTATTCGCACCAAGATAGTTTCGCGGTTGGAGGTCTGAGGCATGCCAAGTCGAAAGATGGAAGATTTGCACGCGATGGATGCCGCAGAGCTGACAGCGCGTTTAGGTGATGCCGAAGAGGAGCTGGCGAACCTTCAGTTCCGGCTCGGATCGGGTCAGCTTGAGAATGTGGCATCTGTTAAAGGTGCTCGCAGGATGGTTGCGCGGATCAAGACATTGATTCGCCAGAGAGAACTTGAAGCTGAAGTCGCTGCGGGCGACGAAGCATAAGGGAGACTGCGTTGAGCGAGAAGCAAGGCAGCGTGGCGGAAACCCAGGAGCAGGCCGTGGCGGAAGAGCAGACACAGGTCAAGGCAGCAGAGGAGTCGGTAAAATCTGGACGCCGAATGCTGACCGGTACCGTGGTTTCAGACAAGAACAACAAGACGATTACAGTGGAAGTAACTCGTCTCTTGCAGCACGCGAAGTATAAGAAGTACATCAAGAAGTCGAAGAAGTATCACGCGCATGATGAGCAGAATGAGGCTCGTGAGGGTGATGTGGTACAGATCATAGAGTCGCGTCCGATCTCGCGTCTTAAGCGTTGGCGGATGGTAGAGATTATTAAGCGGGCTGTGTAGATCACACCCCGGGGTAAGTTTCACTCGCCTCGAGTTGAGATAAGAGGACTGAGAGATGATTCAGGAAGAAACAGTACTCACGGTTGCAGACAACACGGGTGCCCGTAAGGTCAAGTGTTTCCGTGTTCTTGGTGGCAGTAAACGCCGTTACGCGTCGATTGGCGACATCATTGTTGTGTCGGTTCGTCAAGCGATACCGAATTCCCCGATAAAGAAGGGGACGGTTCAGAAGGCGGTGGTAGTTCGCACCAAGAAATCGGTTCGTCGTCTTGATGGAACGTATATCCGTTTTGATGACAACGCGGCGGTGATTTTGGATGAGCGTATGGAGCCGAAAGGCACGCGTATTTTCGGTCCTGTGGCCCGCGAGTTGCGTGAAGAAGGATACATGAAGATTGTCAGCTTGGCGCCGGAGGTTCTCTAATGTTTGGAAGCAGAAGGCAGACGAAGAAGCCGCTTCGGCGTAGCTTGAAAGTTCGCAGGGGCGATGACGTTTTGGTGATCGCCGGCAATGATCGCGGCAAGCGTGGCAAGGTGCTGAAAGTGTTTCCGGGTGAGGGTCGGATAATAGTTGAAGGTGTGCGTTTCATCAAGCGTCACACTCGTCCGAATCCGAAGATGCCGCAGGGTGGCATTCTGGAACGTGAAGGCAAGATTAACGTGTCGAACGTTAAGGTTATCGATCCGAAGTCTGGTAAACCTACGCGCATTGGTCGCAAGGTGATCCAAGAGCTCGACGGCAAAATCCGTCGCGTACGTGTGGCGAAGGTTTCGGGTGAAACGATTGGCTAAGAGGTAGATCGTGGCGAAGAAGGATAAGAAGCAGGGTGGTGGCAAGTCGGAAAAGGCTGTGGAAGTGATCGCGCCTCCGGCTGACTACATTCCGCGGATGCAGAAGGTATACCAGGACAAGGCCGTTCCCGCGTTGACGGAGAAGTTCAGTTTCAAGAATCCGATGCGTGTTCCCTGCCTGGAGAAGGTTGTGATCAATGTTGGCATTGGTGATGCAAATAATGACCAGAAGCTGCTCGACAGTGTGGTTGCCGAACTAACGACGATCGCAGGTCAGAAGCCGGTTGTTACCCGTGCTCGCAAGTCAATTTCGAACTTCAAGCTCCGTGAGGGGATGCAGGTTGGTGTACGTATAACCTTGCGTCGTGCTCATATGTGGGAGTTTCTGGATAAGCTCTTTGGCCTTGCGATGCCGCGAGTACGCGACTTCCGCGGTGTCAGCGACAAGAGCTTTGATGGTCGTGGAAATTTCTCCATGGGAATCAAGGAGCAGATCGTATTTCCGGAGATCGACTACGACAAGGTAGTCAAGATCCACGGAATGGACATCACGATTGTGACGTCAGCTCCGGACGATGAAGAAGCGCGTGAATTATTGCGTCTGTTGGGTTGCCCATTCACCAAGCGTGGTGAGGAGCAGCAGCAGGCTGCTTGAGTGGAGTATGCCCGTGCTTGCTTGCAAGCGCGCGGATCTGATAAGGCATCATCCACGACATAAATGTCGTGGGCATGTTGAAACGTGAGATCACTATGGCGAAGAAGTCTAAGATCGCTCACTGGAAAAAGAAGAAGAAGTTCAAGGTGCGTGAGTACAACCGTTGTCATTTGACCGGTCGTGCGCGTGGTTATATGCGCAAGTTCGGTATCTCTCGCATCAAGTTCCGTGAGCTCGCGCTTGAGGGGAAGATCCCTGGCGTGACAAAGGCTAGTTGGTAGGCAGTTCATTTTGGATTAAATCTCGGGCTCGCTTGCATTCATGGCGGTTGCCTGTTACTCTCAGCCCCTTTCGGGGGTAGACGCTGGAAACGGCGTGGTTGCGTCCGAACGGAAAGGATACGGACCGTGTCGAAAGTCACAGATCCAATTGCGGATTTACTGACTCGCATTCGAAATGCGTTGCATGCAAAACATCCGCATGTGGACGTCCCGGCCAGTGGATTAAAGCGTGAAATCACGAAGATCCTGGCAGATGAAGGGTATGTCCGCAACTATTTGAACGTTGATGATGGTACGCAGGGCTTTTTGCGTATTTTCCTCAAGTACGACCGTGATGGCAACTCTACCATCACGGGATTGAAGCGTGTCAGCAAGCCTGGGCTTCGCCAGTATGTCGGTTATCGCGAGGTTCCACGTGTGCGCAACAATCTGGGTATCGCTGTTCTCAGCACTCCGAAGGGAGTGTTGACCGGTCAGCGCGCTCGTCATGAGAAGGTGGGTGGCGAGCTATTGTTGTTCGTCTGGTAAAGGAACTCCCGCCAGATGGCGGAAGCTGAGGTTAGCATGTCTCGAATCGGCAAATTGCCAATACCGATCCCGGACAAGGTACAGGTCACAGTTGAAGGTCAGGTTGTAAAGGTCAAAGGCCCTCTAGGTGAATTGTATCGTGAAATCCGTGACGAGATCGAAGTCAAGTTAGTTGACAAGCAGGTGGTTTGTACTCCACTTGGCGAGAGCAAGTTACATCGTTCGCTTCATGGTCTTTCTCGAACCCTTATCAACAACATGGTTATTGGTGTTACTGAGGGTTACGCGAAGATTCTGGTGATAATCGGTGTCGGTTACTCAGCGGAGCTGAAAGGTTCCGGTCTGATGCTTCGTCTCGGATATTCACATCCGATCTGGATGGCTCCCCCTCCGGAGATCAAGTTTGAGCTTCTACAGCCTAGCCAATGGAATGAGGCTGGTGTTGAGAAGCAGGGTGAGAATCAAACGGTCGCGATCCGCGTGACAGGCATCGACAAGGCTCTTCTGGGCCAGGTTGCTGCACGTGTTCGCAAGATTCGTCCTCCTGAACCCTACAAGGGCAAGGGCATTCGATACAACAAGGAATATGTCCGTCGTAAGGCTGGAAAGGCGGCGAAATAACATGGCTAACAGAGCAGAAAAGCTGAAGATAGCGCATCTTCGACGCAAGATGCGTGTGCGCAAGAAGATCAGCGGAACGGCTGAGCGCCCTCGTTTGGTCGTTGACCGTTCGCTACGCTATATGCGTGTGTCCCTGGTAGATGATGATCGCGGAATGACGATGTTTGGCGCGTCCACCCGCAAGCTGCCGGAAGCAGGTCTGGATCTGCCGGAGAAGGCGGACAAATTCAAGACTGGCAAGAAGAAGCTTCCATTGGTTAAAAAGGTTGGTGAAGCCTTCCAGTTGGGTATGTTTATCGCCCAGATGGCGAAGGACAAAGGCATTGACGCGGTAGTTTTTGACCGTAACGGATATCGTTATCACGGTCGAGTTCGCGCAATTGCTGAAGGAGCGCGAAAAGGGGGACTGGCACTGTGAATCGTAGAGAACGTAAGCAAGATCGTGGCGGCCCCGCCGATTCCGGGATGATTGAGAAAGTGGTCCATATCAACCGCGTCTCGAAAGTAGTCAAGGGTGGTCGTAATTTCAGTTTTAATGCTATCGTGATTGTTGGTGATGGCAATGGCAAGGTTGGACTTGGTCTTGGGAAGGCGCGCGAAGTGGCAGAGGCAATCAATAAAGGCACCGAGATTGCCAAGCGTAACCTGAAACCCTATCCGATGGTGGGTAACACTCTTCCTCATGCGATCGTCGGTCGTTTCGGCGCTGCGCGTGTGGTTTTGAAGCCAGCCAGTGCTGGTACTGGTGTGATTGCTGGCGGCGCCGTCCGCGCCGTGCTGGAGTGTCTTGGTATTCGTGACGTACTGACCAAGTGTCTCGGCAGCCGTAACCCGCACAATCTCGCAAAGGCCACGCTCAACGGTCTTAAGGACATGGAGAGTCTTGAGCACGTGGCAGCCAAGCGTGGTAAGACCTTCCAGGAGGTGTTCCGCTGATGGCCGAGAAGCGACTGAGAATAACGTGGACGCGCAGTGCTATTGGGCGTCAGGTGAAGCAGAAGCGAATCATTGAAGCGCTTGGTCTTCACAAGTTGAACAACACTGTAGAGCACGATGCATCTCCGACGATTCTTGGCATGATTGCCAAGGTACCTCATCTGGTGGACGTGGAAGAATTCCAGGTGGAAGTAGACAGGGATGATGAAGCATGAAAAATCTGAGCAATCTTGCCCCTGCAAAGGGCTCAACGAATAAGAACAAGCGTCGTCGAGGTCGCGGTACCGGCAGCGGTTTGGGCCGTACAGCTGGCCGAGGACACAAGGGCGCGCAGAGTCGTTCCGGTTTCAAGCGGCGTGCATGGTTCGAGGGTGGGCAGATGCCTATCCACCGCCGTCTTCCGAAACGTGGCTTCCACAACCTGTTCCGCGAGGAAAATCAGGAAGTAAATATCCGTGATCTCGCGAAACTGGCTGGTGACGGCGAAGTGGAAGTGACTCCGGAAGTTCTTGTGGCGGCACGGGTTATCAAGTATCCGGATCGTCCGGTCAAATTGCTTTCGATGGGCGAAGCTGAGCGGAAGTATGTGGTCCGCTTGAGTGCGGCGAGCAAGCCTGCGGTAGCAAAAATCGAGCAGGCTGGTGGGCAGGTTCATTTGCCAGAACCAGCGCCGAAGCGCACGAAATACAAGAAGCGTTCGGAACGTGGAGAATAACACCCACGCGGGTGATTGAGGAATACGATGCTTGAGAAGATTCGCAACATCTTCAAAATTCCAGAGCTGCGCAAGCGTATTCTGTTCACGCTAGGCATTTTCCTGGTCTATCGCCTTGGCGGGCACATTCCAGTGCCTGGCATTGATGCTAGTGTGCTTGGGCGGTTTTTCGAGGAGCGGGCGAACACCCTTTTCGGGTTATACGACCTTTTTGCTGGCGGCAACTTCTCCCGCGCAACAATTTTTGCGTTGGGCATCATGCCTTACATTTCCGCCTCTATTATCATCCAGTTGCTAGGATCGGTGATTCCATCGATTCATCGTCTACAGCAATCAGGTGCTGAGGGCCAGAAAAAGATTACCCAATGGACTCGCTATGGTACTCTTGGTATTGCGTGCCTGCAGTCGTTGGGTGTATCGGCTTTCTTGGTGGGAATTACGATTGGTAGCGAAGCGGTAGTGAAATCACCGGGTCTCCCATTCTACTTCTTGACCATGATCACGCTGACCGCTGGTACGGTGTTCATCATGTGGTTGGGCGAGCAGATCGACGAACGCGGTATCGGTAACGGAATCAGTCTGATCATCTTCATCGGTATTATCGACCGCTTCCCCTATGCCTTCATGGACGAGTTCCAGTTGATGCGACAGGGCGTTCGTTCGCTGATCATGGAGTTGTTTCTGATCGCGATTCTGGTGTTGACGACGGCGGCAGTTGTTGCGCTGACACAGGGCAACCGTAAGATTCCGGTTCAGTATACCAAGCGTGTTGTTGGACGTCGTATGTACGGTGGCCAGGCAACTCACATTCCGTTGCGTGTGAACACGGCTGGTGTTATGCCGATCATCTTTGCGCAGACGATCATGTTCCTGCCGCAGACGGTCGCGACTTTCCTCCCGCAGGGAGGGATTCAGGACTGGCTGAACGCTGCCTTCCGTTTTGACAGCTACATCTATATGGGTGTCTACGGTTTGCTGATCATCTTCTTCACCTATTTCTACACTGCGATTGCTTTTAACCCGGTTGATGTTGCCAGCAATCTGAAGAAGAACGGTGGCATGGTTCCGGGTGTCAAGCCTGGCAAGAAGACGGCTGAGTTCCTGGACAATATTTTAACCCGTATTACTCTGCCGGGATCTGTATTCCTCGCGTTCATCGCGGTCTTCCCGACATTGATTTCCAAGTTCACGAACGCCGGCTTCAACCTGTCTCAATTTTATGGCGGTACGGGTTTGTTGATCGTGGTTGGTGTGGCGTTGGATACTTTGCAGCAGATTGACAGTCATTTGCTGATGCGGCATTACGACGGTCTGATGAAGTCTGGTCGCATGAAGGGTCGTCGCCGGATGTAGGTGAGAGTTTCCGTACCCATTAGTGTGTACAGTTGATTTACAGATTTGATGTCGTCACCTGGTTGAGTTTGGTGGCATTTGAGTAGAAGGAACGGACGAATGTACTTGATCTTGCTCGGCCCTCCGGGGGTTGGAAAAGGGACGCAGGCTCAGTTTTTGATTGACGATCTGAAAGCGGTTCAGCTTTCAACTGGTGAGGTACTTCGTGCGGCGATTGCTAACGGTACTGACCTTGGCAAGAAAGCCAAGACGTTCATGGATGCTGGTGACTTGGTCCCTGACGAAGTCATCTTGGGTATGATCCATGACAAGCTGGAAGAGCTTGAGGGTAAAGCGGTTATCTTTGACGGCTTCCCGCGTACTGAAGCACAGGCTGCCGGTCTTGATGTCGAACTTGAGAAGATGGGTAAGGCTGTAGATAACGCTGTTGCTTTGACAATCGATGATGAGGTTGTGGTGGATCGCTTGAGCGCCCGGCGTGTACATCCCGGCAGCGGTCGCGTTTACAACCTGTTGTTCAGCCCTCCGAAGAATGAGGGCGTAGATGATAAAACTGGCGAAGCGCTGGTTCATCGTGACGATGATCAGCCTGATGTGATCCGTCACCGTCTGGAAGTCTACCATGAGTCAACCGCACCAGTCGCCGGTTTCTACAAGAAGCAGGGCAAGTTGTTGGAGGTTGATGGCGATGGTACGGTTGAAGATGTGCGCGGACGTGTCAAGGCGGCGTTGAAGGATCTAGGATGATTCGGGTCAAAAACCCGGAACAGATTGACAAGTTGCGTCGCGCAGGCGGTTTGGTTGTTGAATGCCACGAGATTGCGCGCGAAATGATCAAGCCGGGTGTAAGCACGGCAGAGATCAACGCAGCTGTCGAAGAACACATTCTGAAGGCTGGCGCGGCGCCGGCGTTCAAGGGATACCCCGGTTCGCAGGGTGTGAAGCCATTTCCGGCTGCTTGTTGTATGTCGGTTGACGAGCAGGTAGTACATGGTTTCCCGAACGACAAGCCTCTGAAGAAGGGGCAGATTCTGAGCGTCGATATTGGCGTGAAGATGCCCAGCGGTTGGTACGGCGAGATCGGAAGAGCGTCGTGTAGGGAAAGAGTGTAGATCTCGGTGGTCGCCGTATCATTAAAAAAAAAAAAAGATAATAAAACAGATGAAAATTTGCCTTATCAGGAAAAAAGAATAGGCATAATTGTATTAACTCTGTGCACCACAGACACTTCCAAACAGTACGCCTCATCGCTCTATATCTCA
>CAJVXH010000016.1 GCA_913009835.1 uncultured bacterium | reverse complement strand
AAAGTGGCCATCGTCGCGATCTCACGAAAAATGCTGGTCATTCTCAACCAGATGATGCGCGATATGAAGCCTTTCGTAGACCCGAATATGGAGACAACTAACTTGACTCCGGAATACAGTCGCTGAACGAAGTGAAGGATCTAGTTGACGAGTATCGAGCATGATAATACGTAGAAGTATGTGTGCGCGTGAGAGGAAGTTAGAGCGAACCAATTGCACGCTCAACCGTATTCCACGCACCATCTCTGACGTATGAAACAGCTAGATTCTTCGCTTCGCTCAGAATGACACCCTATTTGCTTCTCGAGATTGAGTATCCCCGTGAACTGTTGAAAAGACGGCGGCATCACAGGGGCATGTTCGCAACGATTATCAGCAATAATAAGAAAATCGTCCGCCCACACTGGACTTAGCGATTCCGAATAACCATCTTATGTTTTGCATCAGACACCTAATCAGAGGGAGGTTTATCGTGAACATACGTCGAATTCTTGCTGCTATTGTACTGGGTATCTCGTTGGTATCAGCTGCCTTAGCCCAGCCCATCGAACATGTTCTGCCAGTCGAATTAGGAGGAGCATGGCGAGTTCAGGTAGTTGACATGGACAACGACGGTGACGGGGATGTCATCGCTTCAGGGATTAGGGATCTTGTATGGTGGGAGAATGATGGCGCGGGTGAATTCACCTATCATCTGATTGCAGAAAACCTTCCTCTTTATCCCCAATTCTGGGCAGGCGACCTTGATTACGACGGTGACACCGATATCATCAGCGGAAGTGGCGAAGATACGATAGTGACTTTTCGAGTTAATAACGGCGACGGAACTTTCTCCCTCCTCTACCCTATAGACCCAGTCATTGGTCACTGGAATATGAAAGCTGCCGATGTCGATACAGACGGAGATATGGATTTCATTTGTTGTATTGGTAATTTGGATGATGAAGGTGTGTTCTGGTGGGAAAACCTGGGAAATCTTGTCTTTTCCGATTCTACAGCGATCTACAACGATCTTTATTTTGGACAGTTGACTGGGCCTTATGACCTCGGTGATTTGGATAATGATGGCGATCTCGACATGGTTTGGACTGATGTAATGTATAATATCTACATATTTGAATTCGACGATGGTTTTGAACCAGGTTTCACAGTCCCAATTAACGGTGAGGTATATGACATTGCCATCGACGATATCAACGATGATGGTTTCAACGACTTCGCTGTTGGCGTTTCCATTAATCCACAGAAGTACTTCAAGAATGTAGGAGATCTTGAGTACATTCAAGTTTTCACTGGCATTTTTGGGATGACCGGACCAGAGAAAGTAATTCCAATAGATTTTGATCGAGATGGTGACACTGATTTCCTCAATGAACTCAGTGGTTCCGTATTTTTATTCGAAAACCAGGGTAATGATGTGTATGAAACGATATACTACATACCTGGAGGTGGGGGGCAGGACATGGATATCGGGGATCTGGATGGTGACGGTGACCTGGATGTCGTAATACCATATAACAACGATGATATGGTTAGCTGGTGGGAAAATGATCGCGTTACCAATGTCGGTGTTTCTCTCTCCATCGCACCCTTCAATTCACCAACAATTATCCCTGAAACTGGAGGCTGGTTCGGCTATTCCGCCAACATCACCAACACCTTGGCTCAAGGCACCACCTACATCGGACAGGTCACAGTCTATGGCCCCGCTGACAACCCTAACATCCCCATCCAACGCTATGTCAATATTGAGCCCGGAGTTCCGATCATCGTAGATGAGATCCAGCATTATCTCCCGGCTGGATATCCTTCGGGTGAATACCTGCTCGTCGCCCGTCTGGGACTTGCACCAGCAACCGTCATCGCTGAGGACGCATTCTACTTCATCAAGCAGCCGTTTCCGGGGAATGTGCCGGACGCAGCATCAGCCGCCTCAGACTCCAGCCAGTTCCTCACCCGAATTGGACGATGACAAGTGGAGTGAAGAAAAATATGCCCCTGTGACCCGCGTCTGTTTGCGGTTCGCAGGGATTCGCCAGCTTGAGTCCTGAGAAACTAATTCGTATTAGTGAAGTTGCGGATCAACCCTGTTATGACCTTCGGTCGTAACAGGGGCATATCAATCAGAGATAACCCGCGCTTGCAAGCACTCCCCGGGCCTGTTTTCAAAAGACTCAGCTTGATAATCCCGACTTGACAAGCAAGTCGGGGCAGACGTTTTATCAGATCTCGCATATCGCACCTGAGAGTCAGGTCCCAAGGTTGTGCATACTTGGCCGCTAGAAACTTGCAAACCCGGTTCAAAGGTAGCGATACTTGAGCTTCTGCAACTATCAATGTGATCGGGAGACGATAAATGGATTGGCGGATGTATTTTCTGCGTCATGGGATTGCGGCGAATCAAGCTGTCGATGGCAGTTATAACGATGCTCTTCGTCCGTTAACGGAAAAGGGACGCCACCGCACTTCGCTGGTAGTTTGTGCTCTGAAGAGGATAGGTGGGCAGGTTGACATTATCTTTCACAGTCCCTTGCTCCGTGCGCAACAGACAGCTCAGATTGCCGCCGATGAACTCGGGGTTGATCGGATGCAGGAGATATCGGAATTGCTTCCGGAACGCAGCCCGTTTGATCTTGAGGACGTTTTGACTCAAATGCGCAAGCCGGGCGAAAACGTGATGATGGTGGGTCATCAACCTCATATGAGCCACGCTCTGGCCTGGGCGATTTCAGCTAATAACACTGCGATGCTGGACATGGATACAGCGGGGTTGGCATCTGTACGGTTCGCCGGTCAATCTTACCATGGGCCAGGAGTTCTCGAGTGGTTGATGACACCCCGGTGGGTGAGTTTCATGTTTCCCGATGAAAAGTGGTAACGAACAGCAGGCTATAGGAACTGAAGGCTATAGGCAATAGGAAATGAAAAACACTGTCTATCTCGTCATTTCCCATAGCCTAAAGCCCACCTGCTACAGCCCTTTGTTTACAGGAATGGTGCATGACAAGGAAAAAGTCAGAAACTGAACGTGATCCGATTCTCATTGACATCGGCGCTGACCCTCTACCTGATGGGTGGGAGTTTGCGGACAGTCAGCTCGATGCGCCGGGGATGTATCTAAACCGTGAGATGACCTGGCTGAATTTCAACCGCCGGGTGCTTCACGAGGCGGAGGAGAGTGCAAATCCTCTGCTCGAACGCTTGAAGTACGTTGCTATTTGCTCGTCGAACACCGATGAATTTTTCATGAAACGTATCGGCGGTTTGAAGCAGTTGATAGGTGCGGGAGTGCGTTCATTCAGCATTGATGGACGCAGTCCGGAGGAGCAATTACGCTGGGCGTATGAAGAGATCATGCGTCTGGAGAATGACAAGTCTGAGATTTTCGAAAACTTGCGTCGTTTGTTGAAACCACGCGGTATTGACATACTTGACTACCAGGATCTGACCGGGGAAGAAGCCGAAAACCTCCGAAACCATTTTGTCGAAAACATCTTTCCGTTGGTATTTCCCCAGGGAGTGGACCCGGCACATCCTTTCCCATTCATCTCGAATTTGTCGCTCAATTTGCTGGTAACGATCAAGCATCTCTCTCATGGTGAGAGTTCTCTCGCTCGTGTTAAAGTACCTGTCGGACTGGACGTTCCTCGCTTTATCAAGATTGGGGATTCACTCAGGTTTGTAAAAGCTGAGGACGTAATCGCGCACAACTTGGATCTATTATTTCCGGGCGTGGAGATCGAAAATATTGATCTTTTCCGTGTCACTCGCAACTCAAACACTGAGAAGAACGAGGAGCAGGCAGACGATTTGCTCGAACTGATCGAGAAGGAAGTCAGGGATCGGGCATTTGCACCGATAGTTCGTCTGCAGGTGGAGGCGGATATGGACCCGCTTCATCTGGAGATGCTTCTTAGTGCGTTAAAGCTGGATGAGTCGGATGTGTTCATGATTGACGGCATGGTCGGGAAGAACGATTTGATGGAGCTCGCTTCGCTCAACCTTCCGGATCTGAAATATCCAGCCCATCGTCCGATAGAGCACCCTCGTCTGCACGGGGTGAAGCATATCTTTCACGCTCTTCGTCGCGAGGGTGACATTCTTTTGGTGCACCCTTACGAGTCGTTCACCAGTTCCGTCGAGCGTCTGCTCCGTGAAGCTGCTGAGGAACCAAAGGTCCGCGCGATTCGGATGACCTTGTATCGTACTTCCTCAGAGAGCAGAGTTGTGGAATATTTGAAAGCAGCGGTAGCAAATGGTAAGCAGGTGGCGGTAGTTATTGAGTTAAAAGCGCGTTTCGACGAACAGGCGAACATTGCCTGGGCCAATCAGTTGGAGAAGGTGGGGATTCATGTAACTTACGGGGTGCTGGGCTTCAAAACTCACACCAAGCTGATTCAGATCGTGCGCAAGGATTATAACGGATTCCGAACCTACACTCATGTCAGCACGGGGAATTATCATGCTGATAACGCACTACAGTATACGGACTTAGGTTTGATGACCTGTGACCGTGAGATAGGTCGAGATGTAACTGAGATATTCAACTTTCTGAACACTGGTTACAGTCCTTCCAGAAAATATCAGAAATTGTTGATGGCCCCCAGCACGTTGAAAAGGGGGTTACTCTCCAAGATTGAGCGGGAGATAGAGCATCAGCAGAAGAACCACAATGGATTGATCCGGATGAAGCTGAACGCTCTGGAGGATAAGGACATCGTCCGTGCGTTATACCAGGCTTCACATGCAGGAGTGAAAATAGAGCTGTGTGTTCGAGATAGCTGCCGTTTGCGTCCGGGAGTTCCAGGCTTGAGTGACAGCATTCAGGTGCGGAGCATTGTGGGGCGTTTCCTCGAACACAGCCGGGTGTTCCATTTTCATAACGGTGGTGAGGACGAGCTTTACATAGGTTCGGCTGATGCGATGCGGCGAAACCTGGAGCATCGTGTTGAGGTGTTGTGTCCGGTTGATGATGGGCTTCTACAAAAGGAGCTGATCGCAATACTGGATCATTGTTTCTCGAACAAGTACAATCATTGGGAAATGCAATCGGATGGGACATATTGCCGGCCGATGCATTACAAAGGGCACTCGCTGGAAAACGGCCAGGAATTTTTGATGAAGATAGCTGGACGTCGTGAACGCGAGAGCGAGAAGTTGAAAAAGATCACCTCAAAAGGGAAGAGCAGGCGTGAAACCTGGGCAGGACACATCCGGTAAACCGAAGGCGAATTCAACGGACCTTAAAACTACGCCAGACGATCTCCGTCACGAATACGCCATTGTCGATCTCGGTTCGAACAGCTTTCACCTGCACGTCATCCGGGTTCTCGATGGTGAGTGGCGGCATATGGATCACCATCGTGAGGTCACGAAACTGGTTGATGGCCTTCTGCCGGACGGTATTATTGAGCCCAGCAAACGCGAAGAAGTGTTGTTGGTATTGCGTCGGTATGGAGAACGAATCACCGGTTTTTCGTCCGGGAATGTTAGAGTGATTGGTACCAGCGCCTTTCGCCAATTGCGTCGGGATTCGCAGCTATTCCGAGAGTCCGAGGCAGCACTTGGCTTTCCGATTGACATTATCTCTGGAGAAGAAGAGGCGCGTCTCATTTATCTGGGCATCATCAGCGAAGATGCTCCGCAGGAGCGGAAACGATTCATAATAGATATTGGCGGCGGATCGACGGAATTTATCTACGGTGAGGGTCGTTCGCCAGTCTGCATAGACAGCGTAGCTCTGGGGAATATCAGCCTGACCAGGAATGTTTTCGAGGGTCGGGAGTTGACCGCAGATCTTTTCAAGGCGACAGTTGCGGATGTGGCTGAAGCTTTGTGTGCGACCAAGGTCTATGACTGTCGCGAGTCGTTTGAGGTTGTGCTCGGTGCGTCGGGTACCATGCGGTTGGTCGCTTCTCTGATAGAACAAATGGAGTTGGGGTCAGGCGGGATTGAACTCAAACCACTGAAGAATCTCACAAAGATGTTTATCAAGAACAAGACGAACAGTTTTATCAGAGCAGGATTACCCGAAGAGCGTGTGGCTTCATTCCCCGGTGCCCTCGCTTTGCTGACAGGGATAATGAAAACGTTTGAGCTGGATAGGATTCGCATCACCAAGGCTGGGTTGCGCCAGGGTATTCTTCACGATATGATGATGGTTCCTGACGGGAAAGATCGTAGAATAGCGACACTCACTCGTTTGATGGATCGGCACAAAGTAGATCGACTCCAGAGGGACAGGGTTTACGATTTCGCTGCGGCGCATCTTGACGAAATCCGTCTGGATCTGCCCAGCTCCTTGTGTTCACCGAAACGTCTTCTTCGCTGGGCTGCTGATCTCCATGAAATAGGTCTGACGATCAACTATTCCAGTTACCACAAGCATGGCACATACTTGATCAGGAACAGTGATTTCCCAGGTTTTACTCGTGAGGAACAGGGACACCTCGCCTTTCTGGTGCTGAATCATCGAAAGCGGATTAAACTGGATCGACTGAAGGTGGAAGATGCCGTCCCGATGCCGTTGCTGTTCCTGTTCCGAATGGCATGGGCTCTGAACAGAAAACGCACTTCTATAGAGGATCCGGTGCGCGCTTTACGAGTCGTACAAAGCGGATTTGAAGCCGAATTTCAACCGGGTTGGTTGCATGAGCATCCATTGGTTGCGCGTCAGTTGGCACGTGAGCAGGAGCGCTGGCTGGAGGTTGGATACACGCTGAAGCTCGTAAATTTGCGACATTGAGTCTGGAGTCTGGAGAAAAATACCTGCCACGGACTTCAGTCCGTGGCAGTTGATGTTTGTGTCTTTTCCTATGGCCTATGGCCTATGGCCTATGGCCTATGGCCTATGGCCTATGGCCTATGGCCTATGGCCTATGGCCTATGGCCTATGGCCTATGGCCTATGGCCTATGGCCTATGGCCTATGGCCTATGGCCTACTTCATCAGCACCAGTTTACGTGTGAAGCTCTCTGTTTCGGTGCGAATGTTTAGCAAATACATTCCGCTGGTAAGGTCTGAAGCGTAGAATGTCAGCGTGTGATCACCGGCTTGGAAAACTCCATCAGCCATGACTGCGACCTTTTGTCCCAGGGTGTTGTAGACCGTCGCGACGATTTCAGTAGCGACCGGCAATGACACCGAGATCTGGGTTTCGGCGTTGAACGGATTAGGCCATGCCTCGCTGACAGCGAACTCAGTTGGCAGCATCATATCCTGTCCGAACGGTTCGGCGGACTCAATGTAGACGTTTTCGTCGTCGGGAATATCCATCGACCATTCTTCAACGATTTCACCGCCATCGGCAACCAATGCCTGTTTGGTAAATGGGATCATGGCAGTTGTAGCGATGAAACCCGGATAGTATCCGACATTGCAGACGAACTGGTATGCCCCATTCGGTGCCCACCCCGGTATGTTCTGGGTCCGGTTAAAGCTCGACCAGGGGAGTCCAGGTTGGATTGTGATGTTCTGGCGCCCGATGTAATAGGTGTTACCGTTGGGCAAAATGGCTTCCCACCATAACTGACCGGATCTCGACACGGGAATACTATTGTAGATGTGGATGTCATAGCCGAATGATCCCCCTCCAACTGGAATGAAGATTGGGTAGGTGTGAGGGATAATGTTGATCCAAGCTGGCTGAAATGGCGGTATGGGATTGCCTACCAGCAGATCAACTCCAACAGTGGGTGGCATTGACATCATGTTCGCGCAGCCGACGTTTGTAACGTTTCCGTTGTAATCATTGCTGTTAGGCCAGCTGATCTGGTCGAAGGACGGCACTCCCAGTGCGCCTGGCCAGGGATCTGTCGGGTCGCCCATGTTCACGTTTTGCTCCAGGTGCCACATCGCGTCAGCTTGTTCAATTGCAATGCGATAATGGCCGTTCGCGGTGTATCCCGGATACCATTCGTTGTTGTTCCAGGTCGTCACATTGTCATCGATGTGGTAGATGAGCAATTCCGCCCCTGGCAACCATGTGTCGAAGCCGAACGGTTGACGGTTCTCAACCAGGAAATACTCGTTTCCATACATCCCGTTGGTCCACAGCCTCATGATGTGCGGGGTTTGCTCTACTGGCATGATGAGGAAACCTGGCATATCCTGAATCACGTTCTCAGGTGCGGCGAAGGTGGCTTGAATCCTTGACCAGGCATCCAAGTGAGCTGGTGATCCCCCCATCAGCATGGGTCCATTCCACATTCCGTATGACATCAAGCTCCAATATCCGAGCCCCATCGAACTGTAATCGGTATCGTATAGGTCGGGCAGGCCGAGAACAGCGTGTCCCATCTCATGCGCGATAACACCGGGTGTCAGGTCGCCGGAGACGTTATAGAATTCCGGGACTGTGCAATAAGTGGAGATGTAGACACCGTCGGCTGTCCAGAACGGTGCAGGCAGCGTCCAGGCGTGTGACCAGACATCGTTATTTGACCCCGACCATGCGGCATCCGTACCAGAGTGGACCAGGACCAGGCCATCGACAGATCCGTTTCCATCGTGGTCATACTGGGCGAAGTTGACCATGGGATCTGCTGCTGCCACGGCGTCCTCAACCATCTTCTGACAGTTTTGCGGATACGTACCGAGGCCATTTTGGCCGTTGACGTACCATGAATAGAGTTGCGGCATGGGCAGCCAATTGGTCATGCTGGGGAAATCACTAGTGACCAGTTGGAATTCTCCGTAACTCACTTCCTGGAAATAATCGTAAAGTGTCCCTGGCGTGTTAGAGAATATCAGGTTGTCATATAATGGGGGTGGCGTCATGGCCGGTTTATCGGCGAATTGTGCCAGCAGAACGATGGAGTTGAATGCGTATACGTCCAGAGCTCCACCAGCTAAGGAAACAGGCATCGGCGCGTCGACGCCCATCTGATGCAATTCGACGGAATGTTCATAGGCATATGGTGGTGGGATTTGTCCCGATTGAACGAGCTCCAGTGTCTCTGGATGCAGCGGTGTCGCGACCATTGTTGCTGGCAATGCCAATAACAGGATAGCAAAGACAATCGCAAGCGAAAGATGTGGGTTTTGTCTCATGTCCTCCCCCAAGGAGTGTGCTTATGAGCATTTTCACGCCGTGCTGCTTTGCAGGCACGGTCTACACGTAGCTCACATCATGTTTATGCTTGGTCAATCAACAGCTAGTAGTTCTGAGCGTGACTCACAATATCAGGATATTCCCTGAGATAGAGCAACTCGAATATTCAAGTATAAAGCCTCGTTGAGTTATGCTGTAGGTTCGTCAACCTGTTCCGCCTATTTTCTTAAGCTGTTCCCCGGCACAACTTATTGTGCCGGCTGTCAGTCGATAGGTTAGGATCAGATAGCCGATCTGAAATTTGATGTCAATTACGATCTGGAGATGGTTAGTAGCGAGCTGAGAGGTTATATTCATGGCTGCTGGCTGCGGAGACTGACAGGCCCGTGCTTGCTCGTCAAGCGCGGCTGATCACTGAATACTGATTACTGACTGCTGATTTCTGATTCTTGCCCATGTTGGCTCCGCCAACGCAGCTGACATACGATGGGTGATCCGCGCTTGCAAGCAAGCACGGGCCTGTCTTTCCTATAGCCTATAGCCTGTCTTTCCTATAGCCTATAGCCTGTCTTTCCTATAGCCTATAGCCTATCTTTTCCTATAGCCTATAGCCTATCTTTTCCTATAGTCTATAGCCTATCTTTTCCTATAGTCAGTATGAACAACGAGGGCTTTGTCGTGACGATACGGATTGTTCGTTTGCTTGTAGTGGTGGTCATCCTGGGAGCGTTGCTCGCGGGGTGTGACGGTGGCTGCTCCTGTCAACGTGAAGCAGAACCGGAAGCGCCAGTGGTTCCGCCGGAGACGATCTCAGAACCTGTTCCACCTGAGAGTCTTGAGGTGATCCGTCCTGACACTGCGGACGTGATGAATTCGGAACCGGTCAAGGTGGAGAGAGCTCCAGCACCGGTTGTTGCAGAACCCGGAATAGTGGTCGAGCCAGCGCGAGAAGTGGTTCGTGAACGCACGCCCATCAAGGAATTGCGCAAGGAATCTTTGGTAATTCCCGTTCCTCCTCCCGCGGTTGTCGTTGAAGCAGATCCTGAGCCTGCCCCTGAACCAGAAGAGCCTGAGGTTCACACGATTGACATAGTTGACGGTCCCTATGGAATGTCATTTGCGAGGATCCCTGAAGGTTCATTCGAGATCGGGTCAGGTGAAGATGAGATCGGGCGAGATCTGGATGAGGGGCCGACTAAAGAGGTACAGATAACCGAGTTCTGGCTGAGTCAAACTGAGGTGACTCTACGTCAGTGGAAGTCTGTGATGGGGGATCTACCCTTCCGTTGGCAGTCTGGAAACGCGCCTCCGAGTTGGACATTGGATGAACCGGTTCGTTATCTGAACTGGGATGAAGCCCACGAATTCATAAACCGACTGAATCATCTGACAGGTCAGGACTATCGTTTGCCGACCGAATCTGAGTGGGAATATGCCTGCCGTGCCTGGGAGGATTCGCCATACTGGAGTGGTGCGACGGAATCCGAATTGCGGGAGAGTGATTGGGTCGGGCCGTATGGTACTCTGAGCGAAGTCAAGACGACTGAACGGTACAACGCCTTTGGTTTGTTCGATATGCATGGGAATGTGAGTGAGTGGGTTGAGGATGATTATTTCGATAATTATCGCCAATTGCCCGAGGATGGTACTGCATATGAACATCTGCCTCGTTTCACGATGAAAGTAACCAGGGGCGGTAGTTTCCTCAGCTCCCCGGACAGTTCTCGTTCAGCATCTCGCGCGCCCATGGAGGCGAGTACCCGTTTCAGCACAATTGGTTTTCGAGTAGCTGCCAATCAGATGACAGAATTAGTGCTGGGAGAGTAGGGTAGAGCTGAAACGGAGCCACTTTTTCTGAACTAAGGCCGTGAGGACACATGGAAATCATGTGTCCTTGCCTTTCTCAGCTATTAATGTTCAAGCGGGAAAGTGGGTCTGAAAGTATATTGTATCAGTAATCTATATCTATGTTTTTCGCATTATATGATTCAGGCATTTTTCGAGGAATTGGTATTATTCTCGTGGAAGTGGACTGGAAATCACGATCTCGAAACTAATAGCTCCGATCTACTCACTTTATTTTGGGAATATTAGCGCTAGCACTTCATTTAGCGTTCAAAATTACCTACTTTCGTAATTGCTCCGGGTGTAGTGGCTTTGAAACCCAAGAACACGAAAAACTTGAATAGTTTCCGCAGATCGGTTGCAGTGTTAGAATTAAGGCGCTGGCAACGGATTGTGAGAGACATTGATCAGTTTGGCTTTAGGAGGATACAGAATGCATCGGCATGGGATTGCTTTGGGAACGACTTTCCTGCTTCTGATTATGGTTTCGCTGGGATTTGCTTCAGCACCGTTAGACTCTCAATCTGCCCAGGTATGGCAGAATGTAGAGAGCACCATGACTGGTGTTCGAGCTCAGGTATCAGTACCGATGGTTGAATTCGTTACGGATGACCAAGGTAGCTATATCAGCATCCCTGGCTTTCTTCCAAATGGGTCGCCATTACCTAGTACGACGACGATGATTGTTGTCCCGAACGGTCTGGGTGTTGTGGCTCAGATAAACGCAACAGAGTATGTCGGCACAGGTCTATATGCTGAAGAACTTGCGGGAACTCTTGAGAGCGTTGAAGTCGGTGACCCTGTCGTTTTCAAGGGTATCAGGCTTTTCCCAATAACGGTCCTTCCGGCTCGGGTAGCCGCTGATGGTGAGATCATGATCGCCAATGATTTGCATCTCGAGGTGGAGTTTGCAGGTGAAGATGATCGTGCCGAGGGCAGTGTGGAACCGTTTGCAGTTTCTTCCGAGATGGCGCGTACAATTCGTGGCATGGTGATGAACATTGACGAGATCAACGTCAACGAGGTCGCGCCGGTCGGTCGTCTCCTGGTGGTGATAGAGAACAACGCCACTTTCATGACCAGGATAGAGCCTTACGTTCAGTGGAAGCGTCAGCAGGGATATGTGGTCGAGATTGGTCATCCGACCAGCACGAGCTCCTCTTCGGCGATCAACACGCTCATTAGCAACTCTTACAACAATGGCCATCCGATTCCGCTGGAATACGTGTTGCTGGTTGGTGATCACAACGGCTCATGTGATATGGCTGCCACTTACGACAGCTACTCCGGGCAGACTTGCTACACTGATCATCCCTATACGATGATGGAAGGCGGCGACCTTATCGCTGATCTGGCAATAGGACGTTTCTCCGTCCAGGATGGCAACACAGAACTCGCCCGTGTGGTAAACAAGACGCTTGCGTATGAGCGCGATGTCTACATGACCGATACATCATGGTTGAGCCAGGCTGATATGCAGGCTGGTTCCTCTACCTCTGGGATCAGCACGATTATGACAAATCGCGCGATTATGAAAATGCTCGATGTGTATAGCATTGACTCTGATACTCTCTGGTATACCATGGGAGGAAATTTTTCCGAGGCTACAGTGGATGCCTTTAACGCAGGCATCAGCTTCCACAATTACCGTGGCTATATCGGGATGAACGGTTGGTCAAACTCCTACCTGGATCAAATGAACAACGATTCACGATTGCCTATCGTCACAATTCTTACCTGTTCCACAGGGAATTTCGGCACAGAGACCACAGAGTTCACGGAAGGTTTCCTTCGCGCGGGTTCAGGTGGAAACACATTCCGGGGTGGTGTCGCGGCGATTGGAACTTGTACAAGTCACACCAACACGCGATGCAACAATGTCGTAGTTTCTGGAATATATGAGGCTATGACCATGCGGAATATCCGTTCCCTCGGTTGGGCCTTGAACCTCGGTAAGTTTCGCCTGTATGAGGGTTATACGGGTACGAGTCAGGGCGATCCCAACATTCATTGGTTCAGCTATTGGAACAATTTGATGGGTGATCCGACACTACGTGCCTGGGTTGGAGTTCCGGATGAAATCGTAGTCACTCACGATTCTGCTATCAACTGGGGTCAGAACTACCTCGATGTTGATGTAAACCATCCAGGTGACTGGCCGGAACTTATCTGGGCGACTCTCGCCGATGGAGATGAGGTTCTTTCAACGCATCGGATTGACGCTTCGGGTTCAATTCGTTTGATGTTCGATCCGAGTGATGTTGAAACTTCGATGACACTGACAGTCGTTGGTGATAACGTGGTCCCTTACCAGGCTACTATTACAGTGAGCACGGCAGCGGATTACGTATATGTTCAGTCGACAGTGGTCGATGATGGCGCTGGCGATGACAACCTTGCCAATCCTGGTGAGACTGTTGCACTTGATATGACCATGCGTAATGGTGGTTCGACGTCGGTGGGTTCCCAGACAGCAACAGTGACAACGAGCAGTCCTTACCTCACCATAGTGGGTGGGAATACCTTTGCCGTTCCGGCACTGGCGTCAGGTGGTTCGACCACCGTTACTGACGCGGTTTCGGTTACGGTTTCCCCGAACACTCCGAATGGAATGACCCCCGAACTGACAGTTACTGTGGGTGCGAATCAGGTTTCGGATGCTCAGTTGACAGTCTATGGTTTCACAGTTGCGGCTGGTTCACAGGTCGTGGTTTTCGGAGGGGACGGTCAGCTTGATCCAGATGAGACCGCCTACATGGCGGTTCCCTGGACGAACCTCGGTGACATCACTGTCAGCGGAGCTACAGGAACCCTCACTACGACCACTCCTAACATAACGATCAATGATGGCGTAGCGAACTATCCGGATGTACCGGCAAACGGCGTTGGATCTAACAGTGGCGATCCATTCTCGATCACAGCGACAGCAGATGCCTGGCCAGGCATGCCGATAGAATTCAAGCTGGTGATTGAGGATGAGGATAATGGCCGCGACTCAACAACCTACCGGGTTTTTGTCAGCGATCCAGCCGCCAACGGCGTTACCGGTCCAGACAACTATGGTTACTGGGCATTGAGTAATATTGACGGCGGTTATGGTGTGAATGCAGATTATGTGTGGCTGGACATCTCGACACCAGGTAATAACCTGGGGATTTCTGATACATCCAACGAGGACGATGATGGCACGGTGGTCAACCTTCCATTCGTGTTCGGGTATTATGGTGGACTCTACAGCGTGATGACAGTTAACAGCAACGGCACGATTTCGCTTGATTCAAACGATCTTTACAACTTCAGGAACTGGCCGATTCCGAGCCCGACTGGTCCTCCTGCGATGCTTGCCGCCAACTGGGATGACTTGCTTACTACAGGTGGTGGTGTCTACGGTTATTATGACGTTGGCAATGGCACCTATACAGTTCAGTGGAATTGCCAGACTCGTTATACCGGTGCTTCTCAGGTATTCCAGATCATCCTCTACAATCCAGCGCTATGGCCGACTGCATCCGGGAATGGTGTGATCAAATTCCAATACCAGTCATTCTCACAGGAGAGTAGTGCAGGCACTGATAACGACCTTTGCACGGTCGGTATTGAAAGCCCGAACCAGGATGATGGTATCCAGTGGTTGTACTGGGGCATGTATGGTGATAATACTTCCTCGATCAGTGGTGGTACCGCAATTGTGTTTGCCGACGATTTGTCTGGTGGATTTGGTGGAGTAGATCCTGAAGTTGAGATCACTCCTGCTGAGATCAATGTTCCATATGATGGTCAAGTTGTCATTGAGAACGTTCACATTGCCAATGTTGGTGCTGAAGGCAACGTATATTGGAGCATCACCGAAATTGACAACGTGGTTGAGAGTGCAGAACGTCGTGCTTCTGTTGGCTTGCCCGCTGAATCGGTTGACACACCTCAAGCCGAAGTAGTCTCGGTTGATCCGGACGAGTATCAGCGTCAGAAGGAGCTGGAAGCTGCCGGAGAATCCCGCACGATTGATCTCGATAATTTGAAGGATAACAACGGTGGTGGAAACAGCACCGATGACCTCGGCGGTCCTGACAGCTACGGTTATTCATGGATTGATAGCAACGAGCTTGGTGGTCCGACATATAGCTGGCACAGCAACTACGGCACGGCTCTTCCATTAGGCGACATTGTCAATGGTGGTGGCGATGACGGCTATTTCTCAGCTCGGTCGCTTGGTTTCAGCTTTGAGTATTATGGTGTCACCTACACCAACGTCTACATTAACACCAACGGTTTCCTGACATTTGCTTCGGGACAGACCGCCTCTGGCTCCTACAGTAATGAGGCATTGCCGAGCACTTCGGCTCCGATCAACCCGCCAGCATCGATGATTGCCCCGTTCTGGGATGACCTCGATCTGGGTCAGGGCGGCACGATCTATTTCTACACCAACAACAGCGATCTTGCCGTTATCACCTACTACGACATTGGCGGTTATGGTGGAAATGGACAGTATCGTTTCCAGATGTTGCTGCATGGCGATGGATCGATTGTTTTCCAATTTGCTAACATGGGCACCGTAGACATTACTTCTGCCACAATTGGTATGCAGAATGATGGCGGCACTATCGGCCTGACGTCGGTATATAACGGTACTTACGTTGAGGATGATCTGGCTATCCGCTATTCGGTGGTGACGACATGGTTTGAAGCTCTGGATACAGTCGGATTGCTGCAACCGGGCGAATCCACAGACGCTCGGATAGCGTTTGACGGCGATGGCCTGCCAGACGGTATTTACGAAGGAACGGTGAATGTCGCCACCAACGATCAGGATCATCCATCCACTGACATTCCGGTTGCCATGTACGTTGGTAATGCCTTCCAGCCGCCGATAGTCACCGACATTCCTAACCAGTCAATTGATCCGGGTCAGAGTTTCACCACGATCAATCTGGATGATTACGTTTCCGATCCGAATTATCCTGACAATCAATTGACCTGGGAAGCTACGGGTCAGGTTGATCTCACCGTTGGTATCGTGAACCGTGTCGCGACCATCACTCCGCCTTCACCGGCGTGGATTGGTTCTGAAACAATCACCTTTACAGCTACCAACCCGATGATGGCCTCTGGCAGCGATGACGCCACCTTCACGGTGGGTTCAGGTATTATTTCTGTTCCGGTTGCGGGTGGACGATTCGAGCTGGTTTCCTTCCCGGTAACACTTCTGGACTTGGCTGTAGATCAGGTATTCGCGTCTGTCACCGATCTGGAAATTGTCTATGATGATGACGGCGGCGTTTACTGGCCGAGTCATGCTATCAATACGATTGGCGACATTGATCAGACTGAAGGATATCGCTTCTACACTGATACCGCGCAAAACTTTGTTTTCAACGGTGACGAGTTGAATCCTTCAACGATGTACAGCGCCACCGCGGACCAGTGGAACTGGGTCGGACAACCTTTTGTAACGCCGGTTGCGGTCAGCGTGGCATTCAGCCCGATTGCTGCCAATCTCAACATTGTCATGAACGATGATGGTGATATTTACTGGCCGGATATGGGTGTAAATACCATCGGTAGCATGACGCCAGGCGATGGTCTCCAGGTCTATGTTGATGCGAATGTCAACTGGGCATACAGCAGCAGTATGATGCTCGCTGGACAACCAACCGAGCAGATGATCACCGAATTGCCAGTTGCACCGAATGCACCGGATCCGTCAGGTATGCCCTACCTGGTGCATCTGACCCTGCATGAGGATATGCAGGAGATGGATGTCGATGTGATCGAGATCCTTGATGGTCAGACGGTTGTCGGCTCTGGATATATGCTTCCGGAACGTGATGACGCGATCATCGTCGCCTGGAAGGGTGATACTGAGTCGCAGATCGCTGGATTCGGTGAAGGTTCGAGTCTCGACGTTCGGGTGCTGGATGGGTCTGGTTCAGTTCTGGAAACGGAGCTGGTTGGTGATGACTTGGTATTCGGTCAAGGTTCGCATGCGGAATTGGTAGTTCGTTCTGCCGCACTGCCGACTGAATTCGAGGTCGGTTCTGGTTATCCGAACCCGTTCAACCCGACGATTACGATTCCATACGCTCTGCCGCAGACGGGCAAAGTCACCTTCGCCGTTTACAACGTACTCGGTCAGCAGGTTATGTCGGTTACCAAGAATATGGATGCTGGACGTCACCAATTCCTGTTCAGTCCGGACAAGGGAATTTCCAGCGGTGTCTACTTCCTGCAGGTGCAATATGGGCAGCAGATGAACCGTCAGAAGATTATGCTGCTGAAATAAAGAAGTCCTGAGTCTTGAGTCCTGAGACTTGAGTCGGGAGAAGATAGGCCCGTGCTTGCTCGTCAAGCGCGGATCATCCGACCCGAGACATAAGAAACGATCTGCCACGGACTGGAAAAGTCCGTGGCAGTTTTTCTTCTATCAATTTCTATCCGCTGGACGATGACCCCAACACGGTGCCCCTGCGGGCTTTTCCAGCAGGGATGGCCTAACGTTAATGTATCGCTCCGTTTCTCCTCGCGCGCGCCCGTTTCTATTCGGTATGGCTTGGAAATCACAGAGTATGGGTGTAGAATAACTTGTATACAACTAGTTCAATGACGTAATGTTTGTCTCTCCTAACTGCAATTAGTTGCGGAATGGACTTGCATAACAGTTGGGGGGGGTATTTTATACTGACAGGTGACTGCTATCATGTTATCTTTATCGGACATGACTGGGTGGACACCACAATGATCTGTTTTACAAAGGAGTGGTTATGAAGAAGCAGACGTTAGTTTTCGCGATCATCACTGTGATGATTATCGGTATTGTGCCAGCAATGCTGGCAATACCACCTGAAATACCACCGATTCGTCTACCATGGACAGGGCCAACATTGGCCATTGGTGGGAATCCTTCGTCGGATTATGAGGATATTCCATTCTTTTTCTATCCAAATGGGGATGACATGCCTGTACAGGTAGATATCCAGCTCTCTGGTACGATCTCAAATGCAGGTGGGCAACAGTGCAAGGGAGAAGTTCAACAGGAGGGGTATTCCTATTTCCTTCAAGGCCCTGGTTCAGGTAGTTATGTTATTCACAACGAAACGAACACTACGGATGGGTGGTACGGGCTCTCATGGAATGCTACTTACAACCATGGTAATGCGTACATGTCCATGTCTATTGAAGAAGAGTGAAGAGAACCAGCTGATATCAGAATTGCGAGAGGCGCTTATCTGCGTCTCTCGCAGCATCAGGAGATCATAACATGACAAAATCGGGCTGGTGCTTTGCGCTTATTATTCTGTTGATTCCGACCGTGTTAGTAGCTCAGTGGGAGGCCTCAATTCATGGTAGTGGCACTCCAATAAGCCTAGTTGCTGACAGCAGCGGAAACAGGCTTCTCATGAGTTTACAACTGGGGGGAGTATGGCTGACCAATGATGGTGGTAACAATTGGGAACAGGTAAATGATCGAATAACAGATTCACCAGTAATGCAAACGGTGGAAGGAGATGGTGGTTATAGTGTTGCTATGGGATCATCAGCAGACACGCTGGTTGTCTCGGTGTTTGATCGCTATGATCTGGATCATTATAATAACTATAGTTTCGATGGTGGAATGACTTGGGACTACTATGATGTCTGGCCCTGGTGGCCGGACACACTCGATGCAATTGCCATCCAAGGTGAACCCACTTACATATTCTCTGATCGGATCTATTTCGTGTCCGTTACTGGAATCGGACTCTCCTATGACCACGGTGCATCTTGGGTGATTGTGGAATATGAATCGATATCAGCTGGCGTGTCGGGAGTATTATTGGAACAATGTCGGCCAGATACCATCTATTTTTATGGCTACTGGGGACCAGATAGTCCAAATGGTGGACCGGAAGTTGGTGGGATTGTTGCTTCATTTGATGGTGGTGTGAACTGGCAACGTTTGACGCCCATGGAAGACCTTATTGAAGACCGGGGTTTTGTTGGATCCATGGCTCGCGGTACGGATGACGAGTTGTATGCACTTGGTTCCACTGCCTGGGTGGATGAGCCCCAAACAATATTGCTCTATTCGGACGACAACGGATCAACATGGTCGCTGATTCACCCCTCAGGTCTTCCAGAAAGCACTTATGTGACTCGGATTTTGGCAGTGCCTGAAGTAGCTGGAAAGCTATTCATCGGCGGGTATAACACGGGCGTTTGGGAGAGTGTCGATTCAGGTTTGACCTGGAGCAGAGTGTACCGGGGATTGCCCGAAGTACCACGGTATGTCCGTGTTTTTTACCGAAACGAGTTCAGTGGTCATTTGTACGTAGGGCTTGAGGGGCAGGGACTGTACAAATCAACGGATTACGGTGAGAACTGGTATCCAGTCCCAATGCCCCAAACCGGGATAGAGACATGGCAGATGTGGCATGGACTGTTAATTGAAGAAGGCGGTGTTCTGCAATGCGGTACCGGCGGTGATATGTTTTTTGCTTCTGAGAGTTCAACTCAATTCCAACCGATCCCAACCCTGGGGGTTGATGATGACAAAGGGTATTTTCTCGCACCAGTGTCTTATCAACCGGATACCATAGTAGTGTCAAGAACGAAACAGGCTTTCAACGGTGAGATAGACTATCATACCCTCATGAAATCGACGGATGATGGTGCAAGTTGGTCGTTCTCCGTGGAAAACGAGTTTCCCGCTTATGACTCGCCCCGATGGATATCGCAGATCGAGAGTGATTCGGACACTGTATATGTTGGTTCTTTTGGTTTGGCATATGATATGAGCGTATCGACGGACAACGGAGAAACCTGGGAGACGAGACCTACACCGGCCTCATTGTCATATCCTCAAGTACACAACAATTCAATATATGCGACAGGCGTATTTCCATACCCTCCTGATATATATCGAAGTGATGACATTGGGGAAACATGGGAGGAATTGAATTTTCCACAGCCGGATAACCTGGTGGGATCAGTAATAACACCAATGCTGTTTTTGAGTGACACGGTATACGTGCGAGCTGGTTCAAGATTGTTTTGTTATCTGCCGGATGGAGTCTGGCAGGGAAGAGGTGAAATTTATAATGGAGGAACAGGATCATTCTTTTTTGCCTGGGATATCGTTACCGGAATCGACGACACTTTGATGGTTGCGGGAGCGTATGATTGGCCCGTTCTCTTCACTTCCTCCAACATGGGTTTGACTTGGGATGAACAAGACATAGAGATGCCTGGCGATTACAGCAAGGAAGTCTGTTTGGCTGTGGCGTATGATCAATGGCGGGACAGGCTTTGGATTGATACAGGTATCGGTCTCGCCTACCTGGACAACCCCACCACGCATGTTGGAGAAGATGTCTGGCAATTCCAACCAGCTTCCTATGCGACACTCGGCGCGTACCCGAACCCGTTCAATGGCACTACTACAGTACAGTATTCCTTGACACGGCCTGGCGAAGTACGGCTTGAGGTGTTCGATCTACTCGGTCGCCGGGTTGCTACCCTGCAAGAAGGTTTACTTACTCAGGGTGAACACAGCGTACAGTTTGATGCAAGCGAACTACCATCCGGATCGTATTTCCTGCGGTTGAACACTCCTGAACAAGTACTCAACCGGCGCATCATATTGGTGAAGTGACGATGACGCCTCACATTTTATACCGCCCCTTCAGGGCGGACGTATTTGAGGAAGAGCAGGTTGGGAGGGTTCATCCGTTCCTCCGGGTTGACACCCGGAGCTATTCAGATATGACCCCTTCGGGGTCGAGATGTGACTCAGAGCTCATTGCTCAGTCTGGATAATCCGCGCTTGACGAGCAAGCACGGGCCTGTATTTTCACAACTGGTTTTTCTTACCTGTCTTTTGCTCCTGACTCCCAACTCCAGACTCCGTCCTCACTGTTGAACTCGTATTATGTCCATCATGCCCAACACAACCGTGAAGAACAGCGACGCCCATGTTTCAGCGTCTGAAGAGCTGGAAGCCCTCTCTATCAAGGAGAAGCTGGATCTGTTGCCCACAGACCCAGGCGTGTACCTGTTCAAGGACGCGAGTGGAAAGACGATCTACGTCGGCAAGGCGAAGGTGTTGCGCAACCGTGTCCGCAGCTATTTCACCAAGGGTCATGACGGACGTTTCCAGTACGAGATGCTGGTCTCACGTATAGCGGATCTCGAGACCATCGTCACCGCCAACGAAGTTGACGCATTGGTGGTCGAAGCGACCTTGATCCGTCGTTTCCGTCCCCGTTTCAACATGGATGTCCGCGACCCGGGCTCGTATCCCTATCTGAAGGTTACCAAAGAGGGTTTTCCGAGGGTATTTCTCACTCGCAAGCCGAGTCAGGACGGGTCGAAGTATTATGGGCCGCTGACAAACGTAAGCGAGATGCGGGAGACGATGCGCACGCTTCAGAAGGCGTGTCAGATTCGTATTTGCAACTTGAAGATCACCCCGGAGAGCATCAAGCGGAAGAAGCACAAGATCTGTCTCGAGTATCATATCGGCAACTGTGAAGGCTCGTGTGAAGGTCTGGTCAGTGAGAGCGAATACGGAGACGGCTTAAAGTTACTCGTTAACGCGATTCATGGTAAACACGCTCCCTTAATCGAGATGCTCGAGCAGCGGATGCATGATCTGGCTCAGAATTTGAAGTATGAGCAGGCGGCGAAGGTACGTGATCAGATCGAGCGGACGAAACAGCTTACCATTCGTCAGACCGTGTTGACCCGGGATTCGATAGATCGCGACGTGTTCGCGTTGGCTCAACAGGACGAGGACGGGGTGGTTGCGGTTCTGAGGATGCGTGAGGGGAAGATCATCGGCCGACATCACATGAACCTGAGTCGTCTTAAGGAACATGCGGCGACGACGGTCTGGCTGCGGGTATTGTCCGATTATTATCTCGGCGAAGTGCATCATGTCCCGGCGGAAATCCTTATCCCGGCAGAACTTGATCCGGAAGATGAAGAGCTGTTGCTGATGTACCTGGCGGAGAAGCGCGAACGGAAGGTCAAGTTGATTGTCCCCCAGCGAGGTGAAAAATTCAGGCAGGTACATCTCGCCAAGACGAACGCGAAGCTGTTACTCGGGGAACGTTTACAGGCAAAGGCCAAGGCGGAACGCATACCGCACAGCCTGTTGATGCTGGCGGATCATCTATCATTGGATCATCCGCCGTTGGCAATAGAGTGTTTCGACAACTCGAACCTCTTCGGTCAGCAGCCGGTTGCGGCTATGGTTCGTTTTCAGGATGGACGTCCGGCCAAACGTGAGTATCGCCACTTCAAGATCAAGACGGTCGTGGGCATTGACGATTTCAAGTCGATGGAGGAGGTGGTTGGACGGCGTTATCGTCGTTTGCTGAAAGAGGATCGGGACAAGCTGCCTGACCTGGTGCTTATTGACGGGGGACGGGGGCAGGTCAACGCCGCGCGACGCATTGTGGATGAGCTGGGATTACGCGAATTGCCGGTAGTTGGGTTGGCAAAACGTCTGGAAGAGATCGTTTTTCCGGGAAACGCGGAGCCGATCACGTTGCCGAAAACCAGTTCGGCGTTGAAGTTGCTGATGCAGCTGCGTGATGAGGCCCATCGTTTTGCGATTACTTATCACCGTAAACTCCGACAGGGTGCGTCGGTCTCTTCAACTCTCGAGAACATATCCGGTATTGGCCCCTCTAAGGCAAAGGAGTTGCTGCGGCATTTCGGATCGTTGAAACGGTTGAAGGAAGCGAGTTCTCAGCAGATCGCCGAAGTGCCGGGCTTTTCTGAGAAGGCAGGGGAGAAGCTGCTTGCAGAGTTAAGGCAGTCTTGAATACGGAACCTCATCTCCCTACCTGAGTGCAACCCGGTGTACATTCGCTGATTCTGATTTTCACGGACTGACTCATTTCATGCCACAAGCATTAATCATACTGGTTTCCCTGATGTTCGTGCAGCTGGGGATGGGTCTGCCCTTATTCAAAAAGGACAAGGCGGATCGTTACGAGGAGGACCATACCACCTGGGTGTATCCACCCTGGGAGCACACCTGGGGAGTGGTGCTGGCACGTCAAATTCACCTGGACATCTTCACTTTCGGGCGGGTGCACTTTGACAATCCGCAGGGAATGGCTGTAGTGCGTCTGGAAGCCACAGATGATCCGGAGAAAAAGGGTGATGATGACGAAGTGACAGTCTATGGCATCAACACCGGCGAAAATGGGATCATATATAACAAGTCCATGCACAGCATAGGGCTTTACGGGTACAGTGATGAGGGCCCGGGCTCACTCAAGGAGCCCTGGGATGTGGCAGCCCTGCCGAACGGCCTTGTTTTTGTGACTGATTCAGGTCATCGTCGAGTGGTAAAATTGCGTAATATTGACGGCGATCTTATTTATGAGGGCGAGTTTGGCAATCACGGGGATGAGACTCTCGTTTTGCCCAGAGGAATTGCGGTTACCGCCGGTGGATACGTACTGGTGGCTGATGCCGGGAGTGATCGGGTGGTGGTGTATGACACCAGCGGTGTATTCTCACACACCATAGAAGGATTCGATCGTCCAGTCGGTCTCGCAGCGGTTGACAGTTTAGATAATTATACCAATCCCCGTTTGAACTATTTCGCGGTAACTGATAGCGGTGGGCAGCGTTTGCGTCGTGTCGGGTATGACGGGACCATACTCAATGAAGTGGATATCTCTCGCATGGAGGGAACGGGTGGAACCTATGCTGGCCATGTCGAGATTGACCTCTATCACAACGTTATCGTCACCGACAGCACCAACAACCGTATACTGAAATTCAACAAGGATTTGGAATTTCTCAGTGCCTGGGGCCAGGGTGGCAAGGGCCGGACGCGCTTCGATGGACCTACCGGCATCGCGATATGGCGACGTTTTGGCCAAACTTTCATCGCTCATGCTGGTGGCGCACATTATGTCTGGGTGGGAGTAGATTTGACCGTTCCGCCGAGGCTGCAGGTCAGCGAGCCCGGACGGATCAGAGTAGGTCTCACACTCACCGAGCGAGCCCAGGTCGATCTGGAACTGGTAGATGGAGAAGGTGAGGTTGTGCGCGATCACACTCGCATTCTTGATGGTGGTGAGCAGTCGATAATCTGGCGTTATGACAACGTACATTTTGTGCGTGCTGCCGGTAGATTCGAGCCAGAAGTTGAACGTCCCGGAGTGTTGCCTCCAGGAGAGTACATGTTGAGGATACGTCTTCGAGCGACATATTCCAGCCGTAAGGCTTTTGAGAAAGTCATGGAGACTTCGGTAATCCTGCCTGAAATCTAGAGTTAAGGGTTTCTTTATCTGGACCCGTTTGATTTATTGACCAGTCTCTCCTTTTCATACAATCTCCAAAGTTTTTTCTTGTTTTTTAGTATTATCTATGGCCCAGGCCACTTCTATTTCGTATTTTTGTGGCGGAGATGTATTGGACAGTTTAACCCATAAATACCAGACCACCTGGAGGTAGTGATGAAGGCGATTAGAACGGCGAGCTTAGTCCTGCTAGCCTGCCTGATGACGGTGATGAGCGTTTCTGCACAAGTACATTTTACTCCTGTTGCTTCTACGGGTTTGCCATATGCAATAGTAGTTGAAGATGCCACCTGGGATTATGGTCCATCTTTGCAGGCAGGAGATGAGATAGGTATTTATGACGGTGATCTGTGTGTTGGCGCTGCTGTGGTTGGAACTTGGCCGCTGAGCATGACCGCATGGGAAAAGAACGACGATGTAGTCATCAACGGTTTCACAGCCGGCAATGAGATTTACTACAAGCTATGGGATCAGTCAGCGGATCAGGAACAGCCTGCTCTGGCACAGTACGATATTGGTGATGCTCTCTTTGGCAGTGGATTTGGAGCGTATGTGAGGATCAACAGTTCTGATTTTCCAGTCTTGCTCGCAGTGTGGTCGAACACTCAAACGATGCCAGCCAGTGGCGGTTTGATGCGTTGGGGCGTGCACCTGCAATCGACTTTCGGTGCATCGTACCCTGGTGTGAGTTTCTGGTCGATCATAGAGCGTCCGAGTGGTATCATGACCGGAGTTCAATTTCAGTACAATTTCACTCTCACTCCTTTCATGCATATAACTCGAAATATATTGCCACAGAATATTCCGGCCTCCTGGGCACCTGGTGAATACACCTTGCATGGGCATGTGGGATTTTATCCAAATTCGGCCCTTACTGATTCGTTTACATTCACCAAGCTACCTTAATTTGTCTTCATGCGAAGAATACCAAGCCCCCGTCAAATGGCAGGGGCTTTTAGTCTCAGATGTAATCAACTGAACAGTAAGCGTGGCGGAGTGGGGTCCATGCAGTGATCATGATCACTGCATTTGCCCCTCTTATATTCCACCTTTATTGATGTTCTGATTTTGCGGTTCACCGTTCAGGTTTGACCGATGTTGAACGTGTATTCAGTCATTTGTCGCTGACTATTATTGTCCTCTCATTTTGGGTTCAGCGGATTGAATATTTTTCAGATTGTTGACTTTTCATTGATTCATCTGAAGCGAATACTTTAGATTGAAGGTTTGGGTCTGGCACGGTTCTCTCCTCATGGGT
This sequence comes from uncultured bacterium, assembly GCA_913009835.1. Classification (GTDB taxonomy): domain Bacteria; phylum Electryoneota; class Electryoneia; order Electryoneales; family Electryoneaceae; genus BMS3BBIN04. Next base: position 8,332 of record CAJVXH010000016.1, on the reverse strand, counting down.
GTGGGGAAGAGCACAACTGTCTGTGGAGGCATGAGGATGATGCGCACTAGTTTCTTATTACTGATAGTCTTGGTTCTCTCGTTTGGATCAGCAATTGCGCGCGACTTTGAGGTCGTAACAAATGTTGAGGATCTGGAAGCCTTTGCGGCTGAATATTCAGCACGCTGGGAGAGCTGGCGTGGACCGGCTTTTCTGGAAGCACAGCAGATGACCACGGGAATTTTCGGTCAGATCAACGCTGATCCAGACTTGGTTCTCGTTGGTGTTGACGAGAATGGCAAGGCTATTGTTGCACAGTATCGCAACGTCGACGCTGCACATTCAACTCGTGCAGACCTGGTGCAGGTCGGTGGTGTTACCGGATATGACCTGGACGGTTCAACGACGACCGGATTGTATCATTGGGACGGCAGTTCGGCCAATGGCAACCATCCGGAGTTCGTTGGTCGTATAACGAATGGGGATGGTTCATCAACCAACCAAAGTCATGCTAATCATACCGCTGGCACGATGATAGCGACCGGTCTCAGCGCCAACGCTAAGGGCATGGCAAATGGCGCGCATTTGACCTCTCATGACTGGAACAATGACCAGGCCGAGATGGCAATTGCGGCAACTCAAGGGATGAAGATATCCAGCCATTCATATGGATTTGGCGATCCCTACAGCGGGAGCTATGATCAATGGGCGCGCGGATATGATACGATCATGCACGACGCCCCTCACTACCAGGCTGTCATTGCAGCCGGGAACCTCGGTGCAGGTAGTTTCCACACGCTCTATGATGATGTCTGTGGCAAGAACAGCCTCGCGGTCGGAAACGTACAGGATGTGAGCAACTACACCGGCCCGGGCAGTGTTAATATCAACAGTTCCAGTTCGGTAGGTCCTCCGGATGATGGTCGTGTCAAGCCGGACATCATGGGCAATGGAACGAGTCTTTACAGCACCTCAAACACCGGCTACACTACCATGACAGGGACTTCGATGGCCTCGCCGAACATCGCCGGGTCCATGTTCCTCATGTATGAGCTATACGAACAAACTCATAACAGCGAGGTGCCGCTCTCTTCAACGATGCGTGCGGTATTATTCAACACCGCTGATGAGTGTGGTTCGAATGACGGCCCGGATTACAAGTATGGTTGGGGCTTGATGAACACCCGTGCCGCTTGCGATTTGATCGCATCTGATGAGCTGGATCCATCGGTTATCGGTGAATATCAACTCACAACAGGTGAGCAGCACGATTACACCTTCAGTAGTGATGGCCTCGAGGCGATCACAGTAACAGTGTGTTGGACCGACCCTGAAGCGGCTTTGTGGGCAAACCCGACACTGATCAATGATATTGACGTGGTGGTTGAAGATTTGGGAAGTGGTACGTTGTACTACCCGTGGAAGTTGAACGTGAACTCTCCTGCTGCGGCAGCGACTACTGGTGACAATGACGTGGACAACGTCGAGCAGATCTGGATTGAGAATCCGAACGCTGGTTCGTACATGGTTCACGTCACCCACGAGGGCGTTTTGCAGGATGGATCACAGGATTACAGCCTGGTCGTGCGTGGACTGACTGGTGGCGACGCTCCTCAATTCCTGTTGAGCCTGACGCCGATCAACAACTACATCGCCCCTGGTGGTGGTCAATTGACGTACAACATCGATTTCCAAAACACCTTCAACGAGACAGTTCCTGGTCTCACTTACTGGAACACGGTTGTACTACCCAACGGCAACCCTTACGGACCGGTGTTTGAGTATCCTTTCACTGCCGCGCCGAACCTGCACGTTGACCGGACCATGATGCTTCAGATTCCGGGATATGCCCCCACCGGGTCATATGACTACATCGGTAACGTTGGATATTTCCCGGGAACCATTCTTGTCAGCGACTCGTTTGAGATGGTGAAGCTGGGCGGTAATTCAAACCGCAGCTTGTCTGATAGTGATCTGGCAGCTTGGTCGGGTACTGGTTTTGATGAGGTAATAACCGGGGATGCGGCTTCACGGAGTGAGATTCCGGTTGAATTTGCAATGAGTGAGGCGTATCCGAACCCGTTTAACCCAACCACCTCAATGGTAGTCAGTCTACCTGAGGCTGTTGATCTGACGGTGCAGGTGTTCAACTTGAATGGTCGTTTAGTGGCGACATTGAGCGAAGGTCGCGTCGAAGCTGGAAACCACACCCTGACCTTCGATGGCAGCGATTTGTCCAGCGGCATGTATTTCGTGACGGCTTCAGTACCGGGCGATATGAATATGACGCACAAGCTGGTTTTGATGAAATAATTCATCGCGGTTAAGATGAATCATATTGAAATATGCCACGGACTCTTCAGGGTCCGTGTCAGGTGATTTGAAGTATCTTGGGTCAAGGCATTTGTTATATTTGTCCTCTCATAGTCCTCAGAATGGTTGAGGTCACAATTGGGTCTAAAAAGAACGGTTACCATGAGCAAGAGATTCTTGCGGTTGACAATTTTAGTCGCCGCATTTCTGGTGTGTTTTTCCGCCCTGGCAGAACTCCGTGTAACTGATGAAGCTGGGTTGAAGGCATTGAGTGAGCGTCTGACGGAGAGATACCTCTCCATGCAGGGGCCGGAGTATCAGCGTCTGAAAGCAATTCGTACCGGTTATTGGGGTGAGCTCAATGCCGATCCGGAGCGAGAGCTGGTAGGTGTAGAAAAAGATGGTACTCCTGTCATCATGTACACTTCCAATGTGAACGCAGCTCGTACGATTCGCGTGAATCAAGTGAACCCAGGTGGAATTACCGGATACGATCTGAATGGTTCAACCGCGTGGGGTTTAGCGGTCTGGGATAATGGTGTGACTAACCCGAACAATCCGGAATTCGCCGGTCGATCCAGCAATGGCGATGGGACATCAAATTACGAAGCCCATGCGAACCACACCTCTGGCACGTTGGCAGCTGCGGGAATTAATGTGAATGCTCGTGGCATGGCTTACGGAACAACTCTCACCACGTTCGATTGGGCTATGGATCAGCAAGAGATGGCGAGCAGTGCTCATTGGTTAAAGGTATCGAGCCACTCATATTCTTCTGGTGGTCAATACAGTGAATACACCTGGTTAACCGCTGGTTTTGATGAGATTGCTTACCTCGCGCCGAATTACCTGATTTGTCAGGCTGCGGCCAATGATGGCCCAGGTTGGTCAACAATTGCATCGAGCAACCTCGGCAAGAATGTACTGACCGTCGGGGCGGTCAACGATGTGTTGAACTATACCGGTCCCGGAAGCGTTTCACTTGCGGGCTTCAGCAGTCGTGGTCCAACTCAAGATGGTCGCATCAAGCCAGATGTGGTGGGCAATGGCGTGCAGCTGTATTCGACGCTATCGACTGGTTATACCTCCATGTCAGGCACTTCCATGTCCACCCCGAATGTAGCTGGTGGCATGTTTTTGCTCGCAGAGCATTACCAGAACACACATAGCTGGCAGCCATTACCATCGGCTACATCAAAGGCATTGGCAATTCACACCGCAGATGAGTGTGGTGGCGCAGATGGCCCTGACTACAAGTACGGTTGGGGGTTGCTGAATATCCGCGCGGCGGCAGATATGATATCCGCGGATGTGGAGAACCCTGACCTGATCCAGCAATTGGTGTTGACTGAAGGTGAGTTGTTCTCCTATGAGTTTGTTGCCGATGGATCAACCCCGCTTCGGGCAACGATTGCCTGGACTGAGCCCGCTTCGGATCCGGGTGCAAATCCGGTATTGATCAACGATCTCGACATGAGGATTGTCCGGGTCAGTGATGGAACTGACTGGCAGCCTTACGTTCTGAACCCAAATGATCCATCTCAGACAGCCTTTACGGGCGACAACGATCTGGATAATGTCGAGCAGGTGTATGTCGCGAATCCAACCGCGGGTGTTTATCAGGTACAAGTCCTGAACGATGGCGAGTTGTTAGATGGTTCTCAGGATTTCAGTTTGATAGTTAGCGGTGTGTTTTCTTCAGATACAGTATCTCTTTCACTCGATCCGGAAGAGATTCAGGTGGGTGATGGCGGCGGGGTGATCACATTTGATGCCACGCTGGTGAACTATACCGACACAGTTTTCAGTGGACTACAGTTCTGGACGATGGCCAACCTGCCAAACGGTGAGGATTACGGCCTGTTATTCACCAGCCAACCATTCACCCTCGATGCTCAGGCTACAGTAACCTCTCCAATGTTATCGCAGAGTATACCTTCATATGCACCCAACGGAACATATTCGCTGATCGGATTTGTTGGTGAGTATCCGGATGTGATGGTGCAGGATTCGTTTGAGTTTTCCAAGGGTGTTATGACCGGGATAGATGACGATCCAATCGATGGTTGGGGTACAAACGGTGATTTTATCGCGTCGGACCTGCCATTGCCAGATAGTTTCAGCATGGAGCAGGCTTGGCCGAACCCTTTCAACTCTGAAACCAGAATCCGCGTGAATTTGAGCCATCCTGCTCAATTGCATGTTGCGGTCTATGATATTCAGGGGCGCAGGGTGCGTGTTTTGGCCGAGGAAGATTTCAACGCGGGCCGTCATGAATTCAGCCTGTCCAGCGACGGTCTCTCCAGCGGTGTGTATTTTATCCGGGCAACGTTGGATGGAGAAAGTTCTGTGACGCAGAAGCTTATTCACGTACAGTAGTAATTCATCTTGTAGTCAACGTTTAGCAAGGACGCAGATGTATTCAGGGTGGAGATGAGTTTAATTGGACTCAGGATTTGGAGTTTTCGAGTGTCTCTCATTATCTTCCAATATTCGGATAAAGCTGGTTGAATTGATTGTGAGCGAACTCAAAAAGTTCTAAATTTAGCTTCGCTATGTATTTTCACGGATCTACAACTAACGGGATCTTTTTCAGGAGATATTGGGTATTTGCAGTATTGAATCATGTGGGGTTGTAGGGATCTCAACGTGATATGTTTAAGTTGTGAGTCTGATTTTTGCAGTACAAAGAAATCATATGGGGTTGTAGGTACCCCAAATGGGTTAAGGAAAACATGGAGGTAAGCGATGCGTAGGAACATCGTGCTTTTTCTCACGTTAGCTCTGCTTATGGCAGGAACTACTTTTGCGACTGCCCCGATAGTACAGCAGAGAACTTCATTCAACGTAAATCCACAGTCACCAAGTATTGGTGAGATGGATGAGATCGTTTGGAGTGAAGATTTTGAAGGTGATGTAAGTGATTGGACTCAGACCAGTCCTGACGTCCAGCAAAATTACTGGTTCACGGACGACTACATGGCCGCGAACGGTGTCAACGCTTGGCGTTGTGCAGACTATGGTTATGGCGATCCGGCAACGGGTGGTTACGCTGATGACTGGCTTCAGTTCATGGTCAGCCCGGTGATTGATATGTCTGCCGCGACTTCAGCATCGTTGACATTCAACTTCATGGCAAACCTCGAAAGCGGTAACTGGGACGGCGCAAATGTCTGGGTGTTCTACGGAAACGATCCTGGCAGCTTGACCAAGGTAATCGCTACACCAACCGCTCCCGCATACAGCGATGCTAATGCTGAAGCGTTCCACATCTGGTTCGGTGCCCTTCTTCCTGCCTATCCAGTGTGGTCTGGTGATGGATTTGCGACGCAACCCTGGATGACTAACTTTGTCGCTGCTAGCTTTGACCTGAGTGCTTACGTAGGCTACTCAAACGTGCACGTCGTGTTTGGGTTCTCCTCGGACACCGCCTGGAACTCAGGTAACGACACCGCCATGACCGGTTTCATCGTTGATGATATTGATGTGACGGTTGATGGTAATACCGTGTGGGCAGATGATGCCGACGGCAACAACATTGGTGGTCCGGCGACTTTCGAAACTGGTGCTGCCGCTGCCGGTCTTCCGGTACTTCCGTTCCAGGTTGAGATCGCTACCTGCCCGGTAGCATATCAGCCCGCACCATCTCCGACCATGGTTGCTGGTGTCTTCGCTGACATCGACCAACCATTCTCCCATTACCTCGAAGGTCCGGAATTCAACCTTGCCGACCTCAATCCAGGTGAGAGCTATTGGATGGATCTGCAGTTCAACAGTGACATTGAATACGCGAACCAGTTCCCGGATGAATTTGTCTGGCGTCCGGAAATCTGGAACCCGACCACCAACGGCTGGGTTGCAGTAGCTACCACAGGTAACTACGTGTATGTGGGTGGCAATGGTTCGGTCTGGGAGCTGTTCTCAGAATCCGGATTCACCTATGACTGGGATATGTCCGAGTATGCTGGTATGGACGGTGTCCGTACGCGTATTTATTTCAGCGCCCCAGCTGTAGCACGTACCATGACTCATCACCTGATTGACGATATGACCGTCGAAAAGATGAGTCTGCAGCATGATATCTCGACCGTGTTGGATATGTCCTATCCGACCTCGGTTGGTACCGATGTTTATGGTAAGATCACGTTGACAAACAACGCTCCGAACGACGAAACCGGTTTCATGGCTGTCTGGGATTTGGGTGGATTGGTTTATCCAGTGTACCCAGCTGGTCCTTACAGCTTGAATGCTGGCGAAACTCTTGATCTTTGGATTGATGATCCTACCTCTCCGGAAATCGGTTACTGGGTTCCAACTGCTGGTGGTCTAGTACCAATCAGTGCATACCACCTTCTCGCTGGCGACGAAATCCCGACTAACGATGCCTATGCAGTGGAAGTCGACGTTCTTGCTGACGATATGTTTGAGGTCGGTACGGACTCCCGTAACTTCTTTGGCTCCTTGTCTGCCGGTCATTTGATTAACGAAGGTCCGACTGTCCACATTGACCCGACCGACATTAACTCTGATTACTTCGACGTTGATGGGACGTTTGACTTCTCCGAATTGCGCATGAATGGTTTCTTCCATTCGGCAGCAGGCGGAGCACCAGCTAACTGCTCAATGGACTTCCTGGTTTATGCAGGCGGTACTGTTCCGGGCGCGGTGATTTATCAGGGTACCTACAACTTCACCGAAGCTGTTGGATATACTGGTGGTACTCAGGCTGTCCTCGATGTCAGCGCTGCTCCGGCTCTTCAGGGATTCAGTGGTGATTTCTGGGTCGAAGCTAGATTGACCACTCCAGGTACTAATGGCTACATGCAGCCGTTCCCGTACCAGACTGGTCCGAACGACAACCAGGAAACTCAGTTCTACACATACGCTGACGCAATGGCCGGCACCTTCAACGCGAATTATGGCCATCACGTAACTGCAGTTCTTACTAACCTGGCGAGCCCGGTTGTCACACTGGATCTGACTCCGACCAACAACACGGATCTTCCAGCTGGCGGCGGTACAATCAACTACACGGTAGGTCTCCAGTCCTTTATTGGTGCGACCTTCAATGGTGTTGATTATTGGGAGACAGCCACTCTGCCGAACATGACGACGATTCCAGTTAGTCCGCCACTTACCTTCAACCTCATGCCGTTCATGAACGTATCAGTACCGCGTTCGGTTGTGGTTCCGGGTGGAGCACCTGCGGGTCAGTACACATTCGAAGGTCATATCGGTTACCATCCTGGATTTGACTACACACAGGGTTCCTTCACCTTCACCAAGGCTGGTGCGGTTGCTGATGGTTCCACCGAATGGACAGTTGATGGTGAATCCTTCGGTATTGCTGGTGAAGAAGGTGCTGTAGCCTCCTTGCCGGAAGAGTATTCACTTGGCCAGGCGTATCCGAACCCGTTCAACCCGACAACTGCTATTTCCGTCAGCTTGCCGGCAGTAGCGGATCTTAAGGTTACAGTGTTCAACGTCATGGGTCAGCAGGTTGCTGTACTCGCCAACGATACATTCAACGCTGGTGTGCACACCTTGACCTTCAACGGCGCGAACATGGCCAGTGGTCTGTATTTCATCCAGGCTGAAGTTCCAGGTCAGCTCAGTGAACTGCGCAAGATCACATTGCTGAAGTAAGCTGTTTTTCCAGAATTATCTATCATTCTCACCCCGCGTACAAATTGTACGCGGGGTTTTCTCTCTATGGAGGGATTTAGTACAACTGTTAGTGAGAGACATGATCTCATTCACCGTGGGGAGGGCTGTATCCAGCTGGACCAGGGGAATATCGCGTGTTGTTCTATTATTCGGACAATTGCTCGTCAAATTGATCTACATTCATTATTTCGGCGTATGCATTTGCGTGAGCGCTGGAGAGGCTATACTTTATACTGGTTCTTGAAGAGGATGCCTCATAATAAATCCGGCTTGTCCACACGAATCACTCAAGCCTGTGAGCTGTGAGCTATGAGCAAGAGAAAAGACAGGGTCAGTATGTTGACCGGAGGCTGCATTTGTATTTGTTTTCCGA
>CAJVXH010000015.1 GCA_913009835.1 uncultured bacterium | reverse complement strand
CCAAGGTCGATGCCTGCCAACTAGTAATATCGTGCTGCGAGTGATATAGAGCTTGAATTTATTGTAAAGAGAAGATTATGATTTTTTTTTATTTTTGCTTTTTTTTTTTTTTAATGATACGGCGACCACCGAGATCTACACTCTTTCCCTACACGACGCTCTTCCGATCTGAGGGTGAAGGAATAGACACTCTCCTTCGCGCCCAGACGGGTTCCGGCGACGTTCATGGTGACTGGTAGGGTGGCGTTTGAGGAGCTGGTTGAGAAGGCGACCAGCATAGCGGGCCAGATGTTGGCGTAGAAGCGCCAGGGGTTCAACCTGGCGAACACAAACAGGTACAGGGGGTAGATGACCAGTCCGTGTATGCCGAGCGCTCCCAGCACACAGAACATGTATTTGAGCAAGGGGACGAAGACCGCGAAGCCTTCGCCTGCGACAACTTTTGCGATAAGTCCGAACACGCCGATGGGGGCATACCACATGATCATCACCACCATCGCCTGGATAATCTGATCGAGTGATTTCAGTCCACGGACGACCGGATCAGCTTTCTTCCCGATCATGGCGATTGCCAGACCGGCCAGGATGGCGAAGAAGATGATTTGCAGCATGTTTCCATCGGCCATAGAGGCGAATGGGTTTGTGGGCACGATGTCGACGAAGATGTCCATTACGAATGGTGATTCGCCGCCGGTGAAATCGCCGTTGACGGGGATGCTGAGGCCTTTTCCGGGTTGAACCGTGGTAGCCAGCAGGAAGCCGATGGAGATGGCGATGGCGGTAGTTGTGAGGTAGATAGCCATTGTCTTACCGCCGATACGTCCGAGCTTGCTCAGATCACCGATGGCAGCAGTGCCAAGTGTCAGTGAAACGAGGACGAGCGGTACGACCATTAAGCGGATGGCGTTTAGGAATATCTGCCCGAGCGGGTTATGCACCCATTTGATGATGTTTTCGTTGACGTCTGTAGGTAAGGCGAAGAACTGGATCAGGCCGACGATTACCCCTGCGCCCAGTCCGATGAGAATCCAGCGAGTCAGTTTTCCAGCGGCGATGTTCACGCATTCCCCTTTTTCATCACGTCAACCGGCTATGGGCTCAAAACCCAAGTTAAAAGACAACATCAACACCGAGATCCTTCACAAAAGCGTTCAGGATGACGATTTGGTAACAGTTTCGAGTAAACCCAACAGTTTCTCTATGTTGCCTATTCCGCGCCACTCAATGCCAGAGCGTGCAGCTTGCTCAGCAGGAATGCCATGGACGGAGTGAGTTCCCGTTCTCGGCGTTTCATGACAACGGCTGCGGTGCTGAGGAAACGCTTCAGATCATACATTTCGAAATTATCCTCGCCACCCCAGCGGAAGGCACCGATGGTGGTTGGCGGAAATCCAGCGCCGAAGAGGTTGCAACCAACGCCGATAACCGAACCGGTGTTAAGCTGGGTGTTGATGGCGGTTTTCACGTGATCGCCGATGAGACATCCGAAATGAGCGTTGCCGGTGTCGATCTGTTCGCCGTGTAAGGTGACTTTCACGTTCGAATAATTGTTCTTCAGATCGCTGTTGTTGGTGTCAGCACCCAGGTTGACCCATTCGCCAATGATGGAATTTCCGATGTAACCGTCATGTTGTTTGTTTGAGTAGCCGATGAATATGGATGACGATATTTCACCACCGAGCTTGCAGGCTGGTCCGATGGACAGGGGACCGTACAGTTTTGCTCCAGCGTTAATGGTGCTATTCGGGCCGATGACTACCGGGCCGATGATGATCGCCCCGGGCATGACTCGAACCCCCTCCATGATCATGATGGGACCATCGCTGGCGTCCAGGATGGCTCCTGCTCCAACAGTTGCACCCTTTTCGACGTGGATGCTGGTCTCTTCCACCAGGATTGTGGAGGTGTGCACTTCGCCTTTAATTTGAGCGTCTCCGACACGCGAGAGAGCTGTTCGTATGACTACATCCTGCTGTTTGAGCAAGTCCCATGGCCACCAGGCGAGAGCGTTTTTTAATTCCCGGATCTCGATTTCCGGGGTGCCCAGTTCCTGGTTCCAGATGGTGATGAGCATTTGTGCGGAGAAGTCTGCGGGGTTGTGATTCGGGAGCTTGAGCCAGCGTCTCGCGACAACCGCTGGTACTCTCGTCGCCACAACATCCGGTCCGTCAGTCAAGATTATGTATGGCGAGTTTTCGTTGAGACCTTCCTTGGGAATATCACCGATTGCCCGTCCATTTACGAGGAAAACGTCCCCTCTGGTGGGAAGATTTGTGGCCCGCGCTCCCCTTTGTTCTTTGACAATATCCCGCAGGTCTTTTCGTGGAATCCATGAGTAGGGCTGTATATCGAGGCGTCTGGCGATGCGATCGCCGATGGTTTCAAAGCCGATAAGTAGATCCCAAACCGGTCTTATAGAGGTCAGGGGTCCAAAGCGTTGGTATCCGGGATCTTCAAAGAGAATCAGAGGTATCTGCTTCATCGAACAGCTCCATGTTAGGCGGGTTCAAGGTACGGTTCAGTTGGGGAGTCGTCAATGTCTGTTGCTTACTCCAATGTTCCCGACTCTGTGTATATGTGACCTTGATCACTTTACATAGGTTGTTGTAATTCCTACTTTAGCACATCACGAAACAATTTTCCTAGCCAACGGCGAGACAGGTGAAATGAGTAACCAACGACCTCGAACATTTATCAAGCGCGACGTGGTTGAAATGGTAGCCAAGAGGACTAAACTGGATCCGAAGGTAGTGGCACCGATTGTTGACGCCACATTTACCTCGATGCGTAACATGATCGTTGAGACTCTTGGCGAATGTCGCATCGAGATCCGCGATTTTGGTGTGTTGCAGGTGAAAAACACGGCGGCCAAGCCAAAGGCACGCAATCCGAGAAATCCGGAGAAAGAGATTTTCATCCCAGCGCGAAGGAAGACCCATTTCCGTCCTGGTCGCAGGATAAAGGAAGCTCTTCAAACCCCACTTGATGAGCTACAGGCCAAAGGGTCTGGTAATAACAAGAAGCCTGGTGATGTGAAATGAAATTCACTATTCAGTATTGTGTTGTTTGAAACTACGAGCCTCGCGCCGCCAGGTTGGCGGTCATTTTAGAAAAGCGGTACGTGGGATCAAAGGTAGACCTGATACGTGGCAGCAATGGTGTCTTTGATGTGACGCTTAATGGTACTCTGTTGTTTTCCAAGGATCAGGCAGGCCGTTTCCCAGAAGACTCGGAAGTACTTGAGAGTGCAGATAAGCTATTAGACTGACGTTTCTTCACTCCATTTCAACATATCCATAATCGGTGCCCTCTGGGGGCGCTTTTTTCGTTAACCGTGTGCACTTCGCATTCGTTATGGTTGGCGAGTTTACAATCTCATATCTCAACCCGGCTCCTGTCGGGTTTTTTGCTTGTCTCCAAGGTTTCAAACCAGACTTCCAGTAACAGTTGATCGAACTTGAACAAGAAGTCCAGAAGCCTGTCACTCAATGCTTCCGGAAAACTTCAAGTTCTTACTTCACGTTTCCGGATATTTGAAGCACGTCCTGCTTGCCGGGCGTTTTTGCACTATCTATCAATGCGCTGAAGAGGAGCTCTCAATCCTCAGCTATTAGCTATGTTTCGCATGAGTCCAGGCGGAAGCAGGTGAGGAGATGGAGTGTTGTTACCCGAACAGAGACAGGGGAGAGGCGGATCAGCTTTACCTTTAGTCGATCCCAAAATGTGTAATAACAGCAGGATAGCGGTGTATATTTGTGGCATCTTGAAGGAAAGTTAAAGTGGATGAGGAGCGAGAGTTAAAGTTTGTGGTTCAGGATTCCGATATGAGTGATGAACAGTAAAAGGGCAGTCGTCCCAACTCCCCAGGCCGGATGGCTGTACCTAGAACAGGGCCGCATTACCAGGCCCGACTCGCAGGAGGAGCCCGACAATGAGTACAAGGATTAACCACAACATCCTCTCCATGACTGCGCAGAGGAACCTGAACAACACGCAAGGCAACCTGAATGTTGCTATCCAGCGTTTGAGTTCTGGTCTTCGCGTGAATTATGCGTGGGATGACCCGGCCGGTCTGGCGGTCAGTGAGCGTTTCCGTGCCCAGATCGAATCAATGGACATGGCAGAGCGGAACGCGAACTACAATGTCAACCTGTTAGCAACGGCGGAAGGTGCGTTGGCGGTGATGGATGACAAGCTGGTACGTATGCGTGCGCTTGCGATCCAGGCCAGCAACGGTGCATTGACTTCGGAAGACCGTTCATACCTGAACGTGGAATTCCAGCAGTTGGTCAGTGAGCTGACGCGAATTGCCAACACCACCAACTACAACGGTCTGTATCTGCTGAACGGCAGTCTTTCAGGCACGGGTATCAAGTTCCACATTGGAACCTTCAATACTGCGCTTGATGACTACTATTACGTCCAGATGCAGGACATGACAGCTCCCGCACTCGGTGTTGACTCTTTGGCTTTGACGGACACGGCACTTGCACAGAGAGCGATTCTCAATCTTGACTCCGCGATTGAAGTCAAGGATGGAGAACGTACTCGAATTGGTGCATTCGTGAATCGTCTTCAGGGAACCATTCAGAATCTTCAGATTGGTCGTGAGAATGCGACGGCTTCAGAATCTGAGATTCGCGATGCTGACATTGCCCGTGAGATGAGCGACTTCGTGCGTGCACAGATTCTGATGCAGACTGGTGTTTCTGTGCTTGCGCAGGCTAACCAGGTTCCGCAGATGATTGCCCAGCTAGTGGGTTAAATGAATCGCGTGACAACAATTCAACCACTCGATGATAATCTCACCGGGAGGAGGTACCCTCGATGAGCAGCCCAATTGTAACCGGGGCCAAGCTTTTCAGCATCGGGCAGGTACACGCGATAACGGGTATTCCGAAGCCAACACTTCGATTTTGGGAGAAAGAATTCTCGGGTTATTTGGAACCAATCCGGACCGAAGGAAATCAACGTCGTTACGACGAGGTCACGATCCAACGGATAGAACGGATCAATCGATTGGTTCACAAAGAAGGCTACACTCTCGAGGGTGCGCGACGGAAGTTGGCTGCAGAGGACGCAGCCAAAGAGGCAGCCGAGGCGGCTATGCCCGGCATCGATGAAAAGCACCTGCACCAGTTGGCGGAGACAATGTCGGACTATTTGCTGAAGAAGTTGTTCATGAACGGTCAGACAGGTGATCCGCAAGCAAATGGCATGACTTAGGACTATAGCCCGGGATAGGTCCCGTCCAATCCCGGTTCAGCACGCAGTCGGTGGGAAACACCCTGTTCTTTGACAATCCGCCTGGCAACCAGAACCGCGGGCCGGAGTGCTCACAACGGCGTAATTACGTCGTCTCTCCACGCGAACCAGTTCACAGGTATCGTAATACCCGAGGGTATCGGTGACAGGCCATTAGTATCAACGATCGGGTGACTGTGCCCAATTCTGGCACACCCACAAGGAGGTACTGTATGAGTACCAGGATAAACCACAACATTCTCTCCATGACCGCGCAGAGAAATTTGCAGCAATCCCAGTTCAGTATGGATACGGCGTTAACCCGTCTGTCTTCTGGACTGCGCATAAACTATGCGTGGGACGACCCTGCTGGTTTGGCGGTATCTGAGAGGTTTCGTGCTCAGATCGCTTCGATGGAAGAAGCGGAACGGAACGCGAACTACGATATGAATCTGCTCGCCACAGCGGAGGGAGCCCTCCAGGTCATTGACGACAAACTCATCCGAATGCGTGCGTTGGCGGTTCAGGCCAGCAACGGTGCTTTGACTTCAGAGGACCGTAGCTATCTGAACACTGAATTCGACCAGTTACGTTCGGAGATTACCCGTATTGCCAATACGACCAACTACAACGGTCTGTATCTGCTCAATGGTTCTTTGAGCAGTACTGGCGTCAAGTTCCACATCGGAACGTATAACGTTGCGAACGACGATTACTATTATGTCACGATGCTTTCGATGCGGGCTAGTGATTTGTCGATCGACAGTCTGGCTTTGTCAACCACGACAAGCGCTCAGTCTGCCATCACGACAATCGATTCCGCTATTACCACGAAAGATACCGAACGTACTCGTATCGGTTCGTATGTGGAGCGTCTCCAGAACACCGTGTTGAACTTGCAGATCCAGCGTGAAAACGCGACAGCTTCTGAATCTCAGATCCGTGACGCGGACATTGCTGCTGAAATGAGCAACTTTGTCCGAGGTCAGATCCTGATGCAGACTGGTGTCTCGATGCTGGCGCAGGCCAACCAGGTACCGCAGATCATTGCGGGGCTAGTCGGGTAAGGTCGATTTCGACGTCAATAAATAACCCCCTCATCAGAAATGGTGAGGGGGTTTTATTGTTTGACGAATAACCGGGACATCTATCCGGCTACATCATCGATCAGGCTGTCTGGGTCGAGTTAACTCGAGGGTGGAGTGAGGCTTCCCGGAATCAGTTCTCGTATCCGTTGAAACAGTTCTGCCAGGTCGAAGGGTTTTTCGAGGAAGGCATCCGGTTCATGTTCGGACTCTTCAACCAAACGTCGGAGATGTGCATACCCGGTGATCAGGAAGACCGGAACATTGGGAGAATGGTCCTTAATCTTGTCCATCAGCTGGGCACCGTTCATACCGGGCATGAAGATGTCGCTGATAACCAGGTCAATTTCGCTGCTAATTTCCTGGAATTTTTCCCAGGCTTGCAAACCGTCCGGCGCTCCATGCACTTCAGCACCGAACATCTGAAAGCCCTGCGTATAGAGGTCTAGCAGGTCGGGCTCATCTTCCGCAATTAACAGGCTTAGCTTCTCAGTTGACACTTAGCACTCCAAATACAGTGTAGTTACCAGTTATCGAGATTGGAATCTCATTAAAGGTATGACGTTACAATCCAGAATCCAAGGCATGAATTGCGTGGTTGCTTTCGTCTCTATCCCTGAAAGTTGACGCTTATAATTCTATTGGTTATAACGTAGGTATACAATCTAAGCATCGGCAACAGTAGAACCTCTTAATTATCACCGATATGGAGAGCGATGGTCGGTTCGGGCAGATTGTCCATCTCCGGTCAGGTAGCTGGTATACTCTCCTGTTATTGAGAGTCATCAGGGCCCCTTGCGAAGTCATCCAGCACTTTCAGGGTGTCGGTGAGAGTGATTGTTTCAATGATCCGCATCCATGTTCGTCGGGAATCGATGTGTCCCTTGATATAGTTTCTCACGATCTTCCGCAATTCCAGCACCCCGCGGCGTTCGCCTTTCAACTCAACATTCGCTCGCAAGTGCATCTTGGCAACTCGTGCTTTTTCCTCGCGATCGGGCAGTGGATCAATCGCCTCATCGGCAATTGCCTGACAGCAGCGTTGCAGCAGCCAGGGGTTGCCGATTCCGCCTCGCGCTATCATGACGCCATCGATTCCTTCAAGACTGTTCATTTTCAACGCATCACTGACAGTCCAGATGTCGCCATTGCCAATAATTGGCACTCTCAGTTTGCAGGCAGCAGATGAGAGCGCTGTCCAGTCTGCCGCCTCCCGTGGACGTTCTGCTTTCAGTCTGGCGTGAATGGTGATCTGCTCTGCGCCAGCATCAATACAAGCCCTGGCGAGATCAACGACTTCATCCCTCTTCCGGATTCCGAGGCGTGTTTTTACGGAGACGGGGATACCGTTTGCATTTTCAACCATTCGTCGAACAGAGTCTACGGCGATATCTGGTGTTGCCATCATTCCGCAACCAGCTCCGCGGTTAGCTACTTTGCGCATCGGGCAGCCCATGTTCAGATCAAAACCGTCCGGTTGGTACTTCTCCCTGACAGCGGCGACCGCATCTCCCAACGCCTCTGGAACGCTGTCGTATAACTGGATTACGATAGGCCGTTCCATCTCTTCAAAATGGGCCATCTCCCAGACTTTCGCGGCACCGGCTAGCAGGCCTCGGGCGGGGACGAACTCGGTATAGAGAACGGCATTGGGTGCGATGGACCGAGCGATGCGTCTATAGGCGCAATCGGTCACAGCTTCCATGGGGGCCAGGGCTACGAGGGGTCGTCGCTCAAACCAGGGCTGAGTGTTATTTTCGGTGCTTGAAGGCAAGATTGGGTTATCTCAATTATCAGTTCTCAGGGGTGGAGTAGATTTTACGTGTAGAGCTTCGGACGGAATTTGGCTCTTTCTTTGCTGGTAAAGTAAGCATTTTCTGAATAAGAGGAGAGCATACTCCAGGGAGCCTGCTGAAGTACCAGGGCTGCTCCAGCTATGACTCAAACCCTACATTGACAGGAGATACCAGTGAGAGGAAAATGACACGTAACGCGCTGTTTCTGAACATAATCGGGTTGTTCATACTCATTTTTATCCTGGCGGGATGCGCCGCTTCAACTCAGGAGCGTCCATTTGAGTCGGAAGATCAGGATGCTGTTCCGAGTGAGGGATCTGAGATTGACGATTCCGAGCTCATAGAGCAGGTGTATGTGGACGTGTACGCCATTGGAGGGGATGACTGGCGTGATTCTTGGAATCCGGAAGTCCGTCCACCCGCGCGCTTCGATCTAACCTCAAGAGGGAGTGACGAAGGCGTGGTGTCGGAGGACTCACTGGAAATGGTGCAGGGTTTCCGTATTCAACTGGCGGATGTGCTGACACATGGTGCTGCCATTGAAATCCAGGATGCTGCCCGTGAACGTTTTTCGCATGTTTATGTGACATTCCGCAGTCCGAACTACAAGATCAGAGCGGGGAACTACCAGAATCGTGGTCAGGCGGAATCATATTTGAGCGATGCGAGGAGTTTGGGCTTCCGTAACGCCTGGATTGTGCCGGACTGGGTGTTTGTCAATCCTCCAGCTTTGGTGATGACCGCATCCGACAGCCTCGAAGCCGGGTTGATTGATGAGGATGGCGTTCTCATCGAACAGCCTGATTCAGGAGAAATCAACACTGACACCGAGTAGCGTCGACTCAAGTATTACCGGTAACTACCCACAAATCCACCAACTGAAGTAAAGCCAGAAACTCTATGCGCACTGAATTTAAGTCACGACGAAGCCGTATCATTGCGGCTGTGATGACCAGCGTTTTGCTCGTCGCCGTGGTAATCGCCCTCCTGGTAACAAACTT
The DNA here is from genome assembly GCA_913009835.1 of uncultured bacterium. Lineage (GTDB taxonomy): Bacteria > Electryoneota > Electryoneia > Electryoneales > Electryoneaceae > BMS3BBIN04. The sequence continues at coordinate 24,901 of CAJVXH010000015.1, read as the reverse complement.
CATCCACCGATCAACAGCTGTCACCGTGGTCAGAACAGCGGAGATGGATTCCTCGGATGGGGAATCGTCGATTGCGGGGAGGGTCAATCCGGAGGATTTGACCTGGACCGCCAGCAAACTTCTCCGCGGCGAGACTTTGTCGACCTTACTCGGTCGGATGGATGTCCCGGATTCGCTGCATTATGCGATCATTCAGGCGATAGCGACGCAGATAGATCCACGTCGAATGCCAGCCGGGGCGAAGATAGAACTGGGCTGGAGTCTGGGTGGATTGTTGAGAGTCGATTTTTCGCATCCTGCCCGAGATGGGGTCATTCAAACCACTTCGGTAGGAAATAACCAGTATGTGGCTGAATACGTGATTATCCCTGCGGATACCATACTCTCATATTATGATGGAATTGTGAGTACCAGCGTCTATGAGACGCTGCTTGAAAATGGTGGCACACCGCAATTGGCGGTGTTGTTCTTTGAGGTCTTCCAGTTCACTCATTATTTCGCGGTGGACACCCGTCGGGGCGACAGATTCAGCTTCGTGGTCGAGGAAATATGGCGTGAAGGTGTGAGGACAGGTTATGGTTCCATCCTCGCCGCACGATATTCTGGTGAATTCGACACCCTGACCGCAGTGCTCAAGACGGACGGGATGGGTACTGGCGAACACTTTGACGATGAGGGCTTCACCTTCCGTCGCGACCTGCTTCGGGTACCCTTCCCGGCAGCCAGGATTACCAGTACTTATGGTGTCCGTCGTCATCCGGTTACTGGTCAGACACGTATGCATCACGGCGTCGATCTGGCGGCAGATCGCGGCACTCCGGTTGTTGCGGCAGGACGGGGAGTGGTGACTATTGCGGCCCGGAATGATCCCGGATACGGCAACTGGGTACACATCAAGCATGGTGATTCCGGATTTGAAACTCGCTATGGTCATTTTCAGAAGATCGCTCAGGGCATCCACGAGGGTGTGCATGTTGAACAGGGTGACGTGATCGGATATGTCGGCAGTACCGGTCAGACGACCGGGCCGCATCTGCACTATGAAGTATTCAGAGATGGGAAGCGGATGAATCCGCTCAAGGTCAAGGGTTCACCGGTGCAACGTATCGAGGGCGATGAGCTGGCAGCTTTCATCGAAACGACGTATCGGCCCTGGACGTATCTGTTGGATTCTGGCGAGAGTGGGTGGGAATTGGATGTCGCGGCGTCTTTCGGGCCGATGCCGGTGTTGTTGAGTAGTGCTTTTGCCAGTAAGAAGGCTATGGGCTATGGGCGATAGGAAGACATAGTCGGTATGTCGGGTGGATTGACAAGGAAGTCATCCTGAATGTAATGAAGGATCTAGCCGTTGAGTATCGTGCAAGGTGTGCCCATAATAACAGCTAGATTCTTCACTTCGTTCAGAATGACACACTCTATGTTCAGAATGACACACTCTATGTTCAGGATGACCCACTCTATGTTCAGAATGACACACTCTATGTTCAGGATGGCTTGCGCTTCTTTCCAGCAGCCAGCAGCCAGCAGCCCATTGCCTACGATTGCGATCTACGTGCTAGACCGACGATGTCGGGTGATGTTTCGGCGTCGAAAGGTGTGCCGGAGAAATCGCCGTAAAAGTCGTTTGGCGCGAAGTTGGCGGCCTTCAATTCCATGTTGAGTTGATAGTGCAGGAACGGCGACAGTTCGGTTGAATAGACATCGTGCACCCAGCCTTCGTTTACCTGACGGAAGTGGACGATGTTGAAGCGGACTTTGTCACCTTCGAAATCGTTGAACCGGAAATAGAGCTGCTCACTTCCATGTGAGCGATGGGTGGTGGGTAGGAGGAAGCGTTCGCGTGTTTTCAGCAGGCGGTCGTAATTACGGTTCTGGAAGACGAACACGCCTCCTGGACGCAGGATCGAATGAACATCGGCGAACAATTCGCGCAGCTCTTCGACGCCTGCCAGGTGAGGGATGGAATTCCCAAGGCTGAGCACGGCATCGAATGGACCTTCAACTTTATCTCCGAGCTCTGAGAACAATCCTTCAACGAACTGAATGCCGTTGTCATCTTCCTGCGCGTTTTCTCGTGCGACATCCAGCAGTGCTTTTGAGGCATCGTACCCTACGACCTCACAGCCCCATTTACGGAACATCAACGCGTGATGCCCTGTTCCGCAGGCGAGGTCGAGTACACGTTTGATCCGATGTTCACTGAATAACCGTTGCAGGAAGGGCGTCTCACGTACGAGTCGCGCTTTCCAACGGATCATATTGTCATACTTCTCGCCTAAATCATCATAGAAAGACATATGGGTACCTTGGCGGGATCAGTGTTTCGATTCATCGTCCGCAGGTTGACGATAGTGGATCCGGTACACGGTGTCGCCCGGATGTATCAGGTTCTTCTCTCGTGCAATGGTTTCCAGGGCTTGCGGATCATCCAGTTCCAACAGTTCGAGTTTGACGGTCAGATAATCCCGTCGAGCTTCCAGGGCGCGCGCTTCGACAGTGAGATCATGATGCTGCTTGACGACCTCGCGCACTTGTAGCACACCGGCTTCTTTATCGAAAACGGTATATGCGGCCAGTGCGAGGAACGATCCGGCAAGGCAGGTGTAGATTACGGTGCGTGTACCGGGAATCATCATGACTTAGCTATCGACCCCGTAAGACTCAGGAACGTATCAGTGTTGGACCAGCGTACACGGCAGCATCACCCAACTCCTCTTCAATGCGCAGGAGTTGGTTGTATTTAGCGATACGATCCGTGCGAGACAAGCTACCGGTCTTAATTTGACCCGTATTTGCGGCAACCGCAAGATCAGCGATGGTAGTGTCTTCAGTTTCGCCGCTACGATGAGAGACGACAGAAGTGTAGCTGGCGCGAGTGGCCATGTCAATTGTGGCGAGAGTTTCGGTCAAAGTCCCAATCTGGTTAACCTTGATCAGAATGCTGTTTGCGATTCCCTCGTCAATTCCACGCTTCAGCTTTTCCACGTTGGTAACAAACAGGTCATCTCCAACGATCTGTGCTTTTTCTCCGAGCCTGGTGGTAAGCTCCTTCCAACCATCCCAGTCGTTTTCATCCAGACCATCTTCCACCGAGAACAGCGGATATTTCTTCACCCAGGACTCGTACATGTCGATCATCCCGCCAGCATCGACTTCCCGGCCTTCGCCTGAGAGAACATACAGGCCCTTGTCTTTATCATAGAATTCGCTGGCGGCAGGGTCGATGGCGAACATGATGTCTTCGCCCGGTTTGTATCCGGCCGCTTCGATCGCAGTGAGGATGACGTCAAACGCTTCCTGGTTGCTGCTCAGGCTTGGCGCAAACCCTCCTTCGTCACCGACGGAGGTACTGAGACCCTTCTCCTTCAGAACTTTCTTCAGGGTGTGGAAGACTTCCGCGCCCCAGCGCAGTGCTTCCCTGAAGGTATCAGCTCCGTAGGGTACGATCATGAATTCCTGGATATCAACGGTGTTGTCGGCGTGCGATCCACCGTTAAGGATGTTCATCATGGGAACGGGGAGGGTGCGCGCGGATACGCCGCCTATATAACGGTAGAGTGGCAGCTCGAGGGCTTCAGCAGCGGCTCGAGCTGTAGCGAGGCTGACACCGAGGATAGCGTTCGCGCCTAACTTGCTTTTATTGGGCGTGCCATCCATCTCGAGCATCAATTGATCGATTTCGACCTGATTGACAGCGTCACGGCCTTCGAGACGTGGGCCGAGGACGGTGTTGACGTTCTCAACGGCCTTAGTAACGCCCTTGCCGTGGTAGCGGTTAGCATCCTTATCGCGCAGTTCATTGGCTTCATGTTCACCGGTTGAAGCGCCTGAGGGGACGATAGCCCGTCCGATAACGCCGCTCTCCAACTCAACTTCTACCTCAACGGTAGGATTACCACGGCTGTCCAGTACTTCACGTGCAAAGACGTCTATGATGCTGGTCATACGAATCTCCTTGAGGGTGTGGCAAGCTGATCGCACACTACGACCAGATCATTCAAAGATGAGCAAAAAAGGGTTCAGTCAAAAGGCTGAACCCTTACATTTACGACTAATGCGAGCTAAAAATCATCATTGTCAGGGTCAATGAAGAAATCATCATCATCCACTGGTGCGGGCAGTGATTGCTGCACCTCCAGGGCGTCCTCGAACATATTGTCTGGTACGAGGATATTTGCTGTATACCCGACTTTTACATCACCGGAATACATCGCTTCGATGTAGCAGGGGATGGATATTTCGTCCAGTGCTTCAACGATGTGTGTAGCATGAGTGAGAGTCGAAACCAGATCGAGTTCGACCCAAGCGTCCTCTGGAATATCTTCAAACATCTCGCGAGCGCTACCTTCAACCAGAGGTCCACCGCCGACCACACACTCGTCAACATCGTCATCGTAGTCAATTCGAGTGCTCGGACAATACCGCATTATTTCTCCAAATCACTGGTGTTTCTTTCAGGGTCGTGGCAGTTCTACTGACAGTGGTGAATCAGTCACTTCCCACTGACCTTTCGCGACATTTCGGCCTGCATTAAAAGCCAGATAGCTGTATTTGCCGTAATGGGGCAATTTTCGCGCCAGTGGTGCTAAGGCGCCCGGGTTTGCAGCCCATATATCCATATGTACTACATCTGGTTGTTCACTGTTCCTGCTCGCCCAGATCAGTGCCAGATCGTTCTCATCGGCGGGACTATCCTGCAATCCCGGCGTGTTCAGAACTCGCTGCGATAAGTTCTTTCTACCAAATCTCAGTATTGATAATCCTGTCAGATCGTGCTCGCTGAGATCATCTGGTTCGATGAACGTTGGTTCAGATCGTGACAACAGGCTCTCCGCCAGTTGTTGATAGGCATCCCGCATTGGATCATCTGGCGGGGGCAGAATCACGGCCAGTTGTTCAGCGCCATAGAATCCTGAGAATGTTGGGGGCGCTTCGAGCGGATCGAGGCTGCGGAAGACATTGTATTCAGGATCGATGGCAAATCGTTCAGGTCGAGCGTTTGTCTGAACGCGCGCATGGTACATCTCCTTATTCACATCATGCAACACGCTAACCGAGCTGGAGTCGTTTTCAAAGTACAGGCGCACAGGGATGTCCATTCGGAAAGTATCACCATCCTGCACCTGCTCTAAGTCAAATTCTAACAAGTAGTTGGAGCTTTCCGGCTTATGTTGAACGAGCGGATTGCTGACCTCAAATGATGGGGCTCCGTCTCTGTCTATCCACTGACGCTCGTACCATCCGAAATCTTCACCGGACACACTCTCAAACTCGTCGAAGAAATCTCTCCAGGCCGTTTTTTCGAACTGACGCTCGTTGTAGAGGTCGCTCAGAGCTTGTTTGAAAACATCTTCGCCGATTCTCAATGCGGCCATATGGAAGACCATCATCGCTTTTCCGTAGCCGATGGTTCGACTTCCAGCGCTGGTGCGTGAGGTGAACTCCCTGAGCGGGAAATCTTCATCCTCGCCCCGGATCACATAGTCGCTGTAATCGCGCAGCGCGTCGAGGCGATATTGACGTTTTCCAGTCGGGTTTCGTGATCCAGCGAAGTTGTAGTCTGCTTGATAGACGGTCAAACCCTCGCACCAGTTACCCGAATCGTGATCGACGAGCACTCCATTACCCCACCAATTGTGGAGGATCTCATGGCCCAGCGAGGTGTAAACGATGAATGGGAGGCGCAGCACCTCGGTGCCGAGCAAGGTGTAGCTGGGCATACCGTAGCCGGTTGGGAACCAGTTTTCGACGACGCTGAATCGTTCGAACGGATATGGCCCGATCATCTCCTGGTACATGGCGATGTAGCGTGCGCTGTGGCTTAGGTATCGCTGGACGAGCTCTTCGTCATCCTCATAGTGGTACATCGCAATTTCGATGCTATCGCTCATCAGGGTGTCGAGGATATACGGACCAGCGACGAGATTTGATCCATCGAGGGGATATTTTGAGAAGAAGGTTGTCCTAGACTCGGAATAGCTATCGATATTTCCTTCGGCCAACCCTTTCCAGTCCACGGGAGTGTGAATGGTGGTCTCAAAGCGGCTCAACCCCGATTCACACGGGATCACCGGGTAATACCCTGTACTTGGAACGAGGAATGCGCCTTTCTCACTGATGAGACCGGTGGTTTCGTCGGCGAGTTCCCAGCGGCTGAATTCGGGGACGCTGACATCATCGAATATTTCCCCACGGTAGCTTAACATGATCTCTATTGAGTCTGAATCTGTGGTGATGGGGAGCGCGTACAGGGTGTGATGATCCTCGTAGTAGACGGCGTCAGCGTCTTTAATATGCTGATGCAGGCGGATGGGGATCTGTTCTCCCTCGGCCAGGACGAGTAGCTCGCCTTGTGCGACGTCTCCGCTAGCGTGTGCCATACCGATTTCGAGGTTCTTGTTCAGCAGGAAGAAGAAAGTGTCAATCTCGGCCGGATGCCAGGTCAGCAAGATCTCCGTCTCGAGCAGATGCTGGTCGGGAGTGAGGCGATAATCGGCTTTATACAGGGAAATGTCACCCAGTTGTGAGGTGCTGGTGTTATCACTTACCGAACACGCTGCCAGTAGCATCAGCAGCCCAATGGTTGCGACAAATAGTATGGCTTTCATCTCGATACCTCCCCCTGCTCAAGTGGCTGTCCACCAGAAGGCGAGTAGCCCTCCGGCGAGTGTTGTGATAAGATTGACGATATCGTTATTGACCCATTGTATACCACGCGGCGGAGGTCTTTTTATGTCCTCCGGAGGCGTTTCGAGTATTTGTCCCGAATCGTCGATCCATAGTCCTTGCAGCCAGGCTCCGGCGAGGCTGTCGATGAGTGAACCGACAGTTCCCGCGAGGCTTACAGCGACAACGACCTCCCAATGGATCATTCCAGCGAATGCACTGATTGTGGTGACAAAGGTTGCTCCAACGGCAGAGGCAATTGTACCAATTAGACTGATAGCACCTGATTGGCCGGAATTAACGAACTTGAAAGTGTGCAGGTCAAGCGGTCGTCCCCCGAATTTGCCACCCCACTCGGTAGCCCAGGTATCGGCGGCGGCGGCGGCGAAGCAACCGACGATTACTGGTGCTAAGGAAGGGTAGCCGGTGATCAGAAACAAGGCTGCTGCCAACATTGGGACGAGGCCATTGGCGAGAACCTGTTTATAGTCGCGGGTGCTGTCTTCTGATTTTGATGCACCAGGCCAGTGTGTCCAGATGGAGGAGGTGATGAGGAATGCGAGGGCCGGGGTGAGCCAGCTCCAGCCGCCCGCCATCAAGAGTGACAGTGCCATGATCGCAGCGACGATTGTTGCGGGAGTGTCGAGCAGACGCAAGCCTCGAATAAGAATTGCACCCACAATTACAGCTGCCAGGTAGATGGTGATTGTTGTATCCATCTGGTTATCAAGTTAGTTCACCGGCCTGAGTCCTGAGAAAACAGACAGGCACCTTGTAACTTGCGGATCAACCCTGTTATCGCCTGCGGCGGTAACAGGGGCATATTCATCGTCGGATTATCCCTGCTGGCAAAGCCCGCAGGGGCACCTTGAATCAGACCCATGTCAGGAAACTGCCAGCGCGATTCATCCCAGACATAAATGTCTGGGGCATGACACCTCAGTTGACGAATCTGGATAACCGGAAGTATCCAAACGGTGTCCGACTCGTGTTATCCTTAAGCGAACGTAACGGGAGCGGAGCTTGCTGTCAAGGGTGAGTGCAGTCATTTAGGTCACTATCTTCCATACTCAATATTGGATCACCTCTCACATTCGGATATGGTCATGGAACCCACACTTCCCTCACTCGCCGTATTGCGGAAACTCGCGATGAAGAAATTCCGTGACAAGGAAGGGCTGTACCTGATAGAGGGTTCTGCTGCCATCAGGGATGCAATTGTAGAGGACAAGTGTCCAATCCTGGTGCTGCACGATGAGCGGGCACTTGAGCGTTCGCAGGATGCAGAGGTATTAACCCTTGCCGGCGAAAAAGGGCTGCCGGTTCAAGAGGTGGCTGATGGTGAGCTGGTCCGTATCAGTGGTTTGAAGACAGCTCCACCTGTGGCGGGTGTGTTCCGGATGCCACAAAACGCTGAACCATCCACGTTGATTGCAGGGCAGGTGGTTGTGGCGTTTGATCGGGTGATGGATCCGGGCAACCTGGGTACCTTGATCCGAGCGGCGGTATTCTACGGAGTGACGGAGTTCTGGCTGGGGGAGGGGACGGTGGATGTGTTCAATCCCAAGGTGTTGCGTGCGAGTATGGGCGCTCATCTCCACGCGACCCTGTACCGTGGCGTAAACTTGGAACAATCTCTGACCGCAGCAGTAGCTGAAGGAGTCAGAGTTATTGCGACGGAGATGGACGCTGAGGGTGAAATAAAACCAGTTCATCCTGATTCACGCCCTGTAGTACTGCTTCTTGGTAACGAACCGGCTGGAGTTTCGCCGGGATTGGTTGCGTTGGCGACTGAACATGTTGCGATAGAACGTCGCGGCCCAGTAGATTCGTTAAATGTTGCGATGGCGGGTTCTGTCCTGCTGGATCGTCTACTTGCACGCTGAACATAGAGAGTTTCATGGACCCTTTTTCGAATGGGCAGCCGCCCTCAATAAGTAAGAAAGCTGACGAATATCCGATCTCCGGCAAGGATGTTCTGGTAGTGGTGATCTCCACACTGCTGATCCTTTTTGTGGGCTTTGTCATCATTGGTTCCATTGCCGCGGTGGGGCTGATGGATGAGAGCGGTGAAGTTGACATGGACCAGGTTCAGGAGTGGAGCAATGGCAATTTTGACAGCCTTCCTACTTCGGTGAAAGCTGCGGCGATGGTCACTCAGCTGATTTTGATCGTTCCGGCCTGGGTATTTATCAGGCGCAGGAAATTGAAGGTTTCAACATTCTTACGAATCAACCCGGTTCCTGTCCAACTCCTGTCTTATTCGTTGCTGATCGGGTTGGGGGTGGCGGTGATTGGAGATGAGATCAGCCGCCTGGTTGACCTTGTTTTTCCTTTCCCGGCGGAGATGGCTTATGGTATCCAGCGCATGATGCAGATGGACACTATGGTGGATTTTCTCACTATGGGGTTGACTGTTGTTCTGATAGCGCCGATTGTGGAAGAGATGCTCTTCCGTGGCTTTTTCCAACGATATTTTGAAGCTAAGCGGGGGGTAACTTCGGGTGTGATGGTGACCAGCGCCCTGTTTGCCATGTACCATTTCAATATATACTGGTTGATTCCGATCCTGCTGATGGCAACGGTAATGGGGGCAATGGCCTGGCGTGCTGAATCAGTAATGCCCAGCATCATCGTGCACATGACCAACAATAGTCTTGGTTTAATAGCGGCAAATGTATACGGGGAGACCGAACCTGAGTGGTTCACTCTTGGCGGCCATGTGCATCCGTTAATCCTGCTATCCGCAGCTGTTGCGTTGGTGTACGGATTACGGAAATTCTTCCAGCTTTCGGACGCGAAGGGGTTGGGAGGACACGGTCCAGGTGGCAGTGTTGGAAAGAATCTGAACTCGGAAGCGTGATGGAGAAGGTTCGAGTCGGGATCAGCATTGGCAAGCCGGAAATGCATTTTCGATTTGCCGGGGAAACGACGGTATCATCAACCAGTCGTGAGCCCTATATCGTTCCGGCGGGTGAATATTCAGTAACAAATGTGGCGCCGAGCTCGAAGCCACTGTGGGGCGCGAAAGTGGCGACCTTCATCAATCGTGAGCGCGCTGAACGAACGGCTGAGTTTCTTCGTGAACGGGGGATTGAGGTCGATCTGCTCAGCATGGGTGGCGAGGTGGAGTGGGGCGAAGCTGGTGAGTTGGACACGACGGTGACGGCGGTTGTCATCGGGCGTTTGGAGAGTATCGAGACAGTTCTGGAGCGTGCGAGAGAGCAACTCCTAGCCATCCCGGCGGAAGACTCCCGCATAGTCGCTGGGTTAAGACGATATGATGATGAGATCCCACGTCTGGAAGCTGTAAGGCTCAACCCGCCCGTGGGTGGTCAGATCCTGATCCAGCGGGAAGACGGCACCATATCCGCGACGGTTTCATCCCCCCTGATTTGCACGCCGAACGATCCATCGAAGCAGTTTGAACTCGCAGATGTCACGATCGGCATACAATTTCACTGGCAGCATGACGAAACGCTGGCATTTTGTGGTGCGCTGGAGATTGTGGCAGATGAGGACCGCCTGACGGCTGTCAATGAAGTTGATCTTGATGACTATCTTGCTTCTTTGCTGGGCAGTGAGATGCGTTTGGATTGGCCGGATGAGGCTTTGGCTGCACAGGCGATTGCAGCACGTTCAACGGTATTGGCAACCCGCAGTCGTCATCATTATGGAGAAGCGTATCAGCTCTGCCATGATGATCATTGCCAGTGTTACCAGGGTGTATCGCGTGAGAGCGAAACATCACGCAGGATTCTGGAATCCGTACGGGGGCAGGTTCTCACCTATGATGGACGGGTGGCGGACGCTCGTTATGCAAAAACGTCTGGCGTCCTGACCGATGCCCATGAAATTGCTTGGGATGACGAGATCATTCCATATTTGACACCAGTGCCTTGCGGTCCGAGCGAGGGTAGGTATCAGGACGAAGTGAAGAAGGCGATGACCCGTTCCGGCGAGGAGAATCTCAGGGAATGGCTGGCGAATCCGCCTGAGTGGTCGGCGTGCAACCCGGCGTCGCATCCATATCCGCCCTCGGCTGAGGAGATGAAGGACTTGTTCATCTGGCGTGAGGAGTTGTCGTGGGATCGGGTGACGGAGCTGGTGAAGCTTCGTACGGGTGTGGATATTGGAGAGATTCATCATCTGGAGCCTCTTGAGCGTGGAATTTCAGGTCGAATCGTGTATCTTCGCGTTCACGGGTCTGAAGGAACCATTACGCTGGGAAAAGAGCTGACGATTCGACGTCTGCTGTCCGACAGCCATTTGCCCAGCAGCGCGTTTATTGTGAGTGAAAAGAATGAGGGAATTGCGCTCGATGGCCTTGGTTGGGGACATGGCGTAGGTTTGTGTCAACTGGGGGCATGTGGTCTGGCAGCTAAGGGTTGGGATCGAGTGAGAATTCTGGATATATTCTACCCAGGTGCAAGATTACAGTCCGGTGGGAGTACAGTAGATCATTAAGATTGAAGTGAGGAAAGAGAATGTCGAAGGTTGATACGTCAACGAAAACGGGTAAAACAAAACTCTCCAAAGAAGACGCTCAGATGCGTCTCGAACGGATGCGGAAATCAGTACGCGGTCCTTTCAATCGTTTTCTCTCTTTCATTATTCAGGGCTTGGTGGCGAGTATTGGTGTTTTTGTCCTGAGGGTCATGAATAAAACCAGTGTCTACGGTCAGAAAATCTTGAAGCATGAGCAACCACCTTATTTGTACGTGAGTAACCACCTCACGATGGTTGATGATTTCCTGCTGGACCCAGTCCTTTTCGGATCCATAGCCATATTACGGATGAAGCTGAAGTATTTTCCGTGGCATGTTCCCGAGGAGAAGAATTTCTTCCTGAACCCGGCTCTGACCTGGTTTTTGCGGAAGTGTCAGGCGATCCCGATCACTCGTGGTCGGGGTGTTTTCCAGCCTGGTATGACTCGTGTCAAGGAACTGCTGCTCGAGGACAGGATTATCCATATTTATCCGGAGGGGACACGTTCCCGTAATGGCGATATAGGCGATGGCAAGATCGGAGTCGGCAAGCTGGCCCATGAGACGAAAATTAAAGTGGTACCTGTTTATCATGAGGGAACACAGAGTATTCTGCCAGTCGGGACTAACCGTATACATGGCGGCAATAAAATAGCGATCTCCGTCGGTGAACCTATCGATATGAGCGATCTGTACGCCCTTCCGGAGAGCAAGCAAGTATTCCAGCAGGTGGTTGATCGGATGATTGTTGCGATGCGGAAACTGCGTCTCAAGTTGCACGAAGAAGGAAATAATGTTGTGGATATCCCGGAAGAATGGTTGGAGAATGATCTTCATGCTGGGGAAGCGGTTCCGGCTTGACGGGCGCTCCTTTCAGGATGACAACCATTAAGCAAAATCAACCCCGAGATCCTTCACTTCGTTCAGGATGACGCATGCTTCGTCAGGATGACTTCCAAAGGATGGCTTCCTCACACGCCCTCACTTACTTCTACGTACTATCCTGCTCGATACTCGTCGACTAGATCCTTCACTTCGTTCAGGATGACGCATGCTTCGTCAGGATGACTTCCCCAAGGATGATACCCTCGCACGACCATGCATGCTTCACCAAATCAATAGGCCGATGCCAGGGCTCCAATGACTTCTCCGATCTTGCGGAATGGGTTCAAGCTGACGCGTCCGTATAGGACTGCCTGCGGGTTCTTCTCGATCTTGAGTAACAGGGCGTAGTAGACGCGTCGCATGGCTTCGGAGGTCAAAAGGCGGGCGGCGGCGCTGTGGGGACGGTGACGCTCAGCTTCGTCGTAGGCAGCTTTCGCGAGACGGATCAGTGCGTGGATCAGCCGACGTACGCGGTGCGGGTTGGTGCCGTTGGCGAGATCGTCACGAGTGACGCCGTGTTCTTCCAGCATCTCACGGGGGACATAAACACGACCGTTGCGAGCGTCCTCGCGCAAGTCACGGATAACGTTGGTCAGTTGCAACGCGCGCCCCAGTGCCAGCCCGTATTTCTTCGCTTTGGCTCCAGCCACCCCGAACACTTCCAGGCAGAGCAGTCCGACGGTTCCTGCAGCCCGGTAACAATACTCGTCCAGCTCGCTCATTTTGTCCAGCGAGACATCGTGAATGTCGCCTTCCATCCCGAGGATGAGATCGTCGAAATATTGTTTGGTGAGGCGGTAACGTCCTACGGTGTCGGTAAGCGCAATTTCGACCGGGGTTTCAGGAGTACCTTTGTATACCCTTTCCAGACCAACCTTTACAGCGTTGAGCGCGGCTGCTCGCAGGGAAGGGTCTGGTAGTTCGTCAACGGCGTCATCGGCGGCACGGCAGAAGGCATAAACGGCATATATGGCGTAGCGTTTGGTACGAGGTAGCAGTTGGAACGCCAGGAAGAAATTTCCGGCCGATTTTCTCACGGCTGTCTTGCAATGTACGTAAGCATGGCGCAAATGTTTCACAACGGCTTTCCTCGTAGTGCCCGAACGAGCAGGGCTAAACGGCTCAGTTTACTCGCCGAGATATGTTTCCCGGTGACATCATAGTTCGCTCGTCGCAGTGCATGCAAGGCCAATCTCCCGCCACCATGAAACAGGATGAGCTGGCGTTTCAGTTTCGGGTGGACGTTGAAGAGTAATGGTCTGCCGTATGAAAATAGACATTCGGCGCGTTCGGCTTCGAAACGGAGTAGCTCGCGCAATGGCTCCGGTGTTGGCGATTGGACAAACATCGCCTCGGACACGCCGAACCGTATGAGGTCTTCCTGCGGCAGGTAGATGCGGTCCAGAGTTTCATAATCCTCGCGAACATCCTGCATGAAATTGACCAGTTGCAGTCCGGTGCAGATGGCGTCCGACCATCGGTCGAGAGCTGGCACGTTGTAGCTGTGAGCTCGCAGCACCCACCGTCCCACCGGGTCAGCGGAACCCTTGGTGTATCGTCTCAGATCCTGCCAGCTTTGGTAACGGTGGACAATTTGATCCTGACGGAAGGCATCGATCATTCGTTGGAACAGTTCTCTCTCGATGAAATGGTGCTGTAGTGCGTCGCGTAATGCGATAAATGTCTGTTGAGTCGGGTCTGAATCGTCGGAATAGACAGCGTCGAGTTCGGCCTGCCACTCGTCGAGGGCGATGCTGGCGGCTTCTGTTGACGAACTGTCCGCCGCATCATCGGCTCCACGTGCGAAGGTGTACAGGGCGTAGTACACCTCGCGAAGGTCGTAAGGCAGGAACAAACGCGATGCGATCTCGAAGTTCTCCTGGTGCTTTGATACGTAATCACGGCACCAGTCGTGCGCGTCCAGAACGCGTTTCACCTGTTCGTTGATCGGTGGGGTCATTTGAGCATTGGTGAAAGTGGGCAGAACAGGCCCGTGCTTGCTTGACAAGCGCGGATGAATGTCACTTTGAAATACACGTTGTCATCCATTACCATTCATCCAACTTGCTGGTTGATCCGCGTTTGCAAGCAAACACGGGCCTGTATTTACGCGGATTATCAAAAGATTAAAACCGAGATCCTTCTCGGACGACTTGAAACTGACCAAGTCGTCCGTCAGGATGACGTGTTCGGTCAAGACGTGTTCGGTCAAGACGTGTTCGGTCAAGACGTGTTCGGTCAAGACGTGTTCGGTCAAGACGTGTTCGTGTTCGGTCAAGACGTGTTCGTGTTCGGTCAAGACGTGTTCGGATATGCCGGCTACTTTCTAGAAACTCTTGAGAGCTTCTGCGACGGCGTCCTCGACGTCTTTGCGGTATTCCGCGACCCGTTCTTCGGTGTCCGCCTCGAAACGCATCACCAGTACCGGTTGGGTGTTGCTGGCGCGAACGAGACCCCATCCGTGCTCGTAATTGACTCGGACGCCGTCAATATCGACCACGTCATACTTGCCCCTGAAATACTCCACGACTTTCTCGACCACCTTGAACTTGATAGCATCCGGGCAATCGAAACGGATTTCCGGTGTTGATGGATAATCCGGCAGATCTGATAGTAATTCTGAAAGCGGTTTGTCGGAACGGGCAATTATTTCTGTCAATCGAGCGGCGGCGTAGATTGCATCATCATAGCCGAAGTAGCGGTCGTTGAAGAACATGTGTCCGCTCATCTCGCCGGCCAGTTTGGCGTCTTCAGCGCGCAGCTTCTGCTTCAGGAAGGAATGGCCGGTGCGCCACATGATGGGTTTGCCACCGTGTTTGGCGATATCGTCATACAGAGCCTTGCTGCATTTGACCTCACCGATGATGCTGGCGCCGGGGAAGTTCTTAAGTACGTCACGCGCGAATAATGCGAGCAGACGGTCGCCCCAGAGGATGTTGCCTTTATCGTCGATGACGCCGATACGGTCGCCATCACCATCGAAACCAACTCCGAATTCGAGTCCCTGCTCAAGAACGGCCTTCTTCAAGTCCTGAACGTTCTCGACGACTGTCGGGTCGGGGTGATGATTGGGGAAATTGCCGTCCACTTCGCTGAACAGCTCGACTGGATCTATTCCCATCCTGCGGAAGAGTTCAGGTGCGACAGCGCCAGCGATACCATTGCCGGAGTCGAGGGCTAGTTTGACCGGTCTTGCGAATTTGATGTTGCCGACGATGTGATCCATGTACTCCGGGACAACATTTTGCTCACTACGGGTACCCTGCCCCGTTTGGAAATTCTCCTCTTCGATACGAACTCGAAGCTCCTGTATCATGTCGCCGAAGACAGTATCCTTGCCCATCATCATCTTGAATCCGTTGAATTCCGGCGGGTTATGGCTGCCGGTGATCATCACCGAGGCATCGGGATTCAGGTGATAGGTGGCGAAATAGGTTACAGGTGTGGGGACATCTCCGATGTCAATGACATCGCATCCAGTGGTCAGCGCTCCCTTGATAAAGGAATCACGGAGGGCTGGTCCGGTCAGGCGACCATCACGTCCGAGGACAATGGTCTTGCCACCTTCATCACGTACCCATGACCCGAATCCACGTCCCAGCGCTTCGACAACGGTCGGTGTCAGATCATCCTTGACTATCCCGCGGATGTCGTATTGACGGAAAATCTCTGCATTCATCTGCATCGGTACAACTCCTGCATATGTTTGATGTTCTTGTTTGAATGTCAGCTTGCTGCTATCCAGTTATCCAGTTGCTTCAACTGCGGTTGCATCATGCCCACGAGATTTATATCGTGGATAATCCGACGATGAATATGCCCCTGTTACCGCCGCAGGCGATAACAGGGTTGATCCGCAAGTTATAATGTGCCTGTCTGTTTTCTCAGAACTCAGGATTGTCGTTGGATAATCCGACGATGAATATGCCCCTGTTACCGCCGCAGGCGATAACAGGGTTGATCCGCAAGTTATAATGTGCCTGTCTGTTTTCTCAGAACTCAGGATTGTCGTTGGATAATCCCTGCGAACCGCCAAAAAGACGGCGGGTCACAGGGGCATGTCTCATAGCTGAGTTAACTGGATAACCGGATGCTGCTAAGTCATCACAAGGGGTGGAAGTCAGGTTCGTTCTCCATCCCCACTTTTCTCCAGCTCAATGATTGCCTGCCAGTACAGCTCCTCATAGCGGTCGATTGCTGGTTTGGCGCTGAACTGAGATACTGCTCGTTCACGGGCAGCTCTGCCGATTTGTTGCTGATAATCTTTATCCCTGAAGAGTCTTTCGCAGGCGTTAATCATTTCGTCAACTGCGCCGACCTCACACAGGAGACCAGTTTTCCCATCTTCCACAACTTCCGGCAGTCCACCCACGTTATATCCGATGACTGGCACCCCGCACGATTGGGCCTCAAGAGCAGCCAGTCCGAAACTCTCGGCGTTCGAGGGGAAGATGAATGCGTCCGCATATGGTAGCAGACGTTCGGCATTTTGTTGTGGGCCGAGGAACTGAACGTCGGCTGCGTATGGTGATGAGTTGATACGTTGCTTGGCGACCGAGGCCTCCGGGCCGTCGCCGATGAGTACCAGTTGAGTCTTCATTCTCGCGCGCAAACCCAGGAAGGTGTCGATCACGTCCGGGATATGTTTAACCGGACGGAAGTTGGACATGTGCATCAGCACTGGAACATTCGGGTCACAAGGGAACGGGTGTGGCTCGCCATTGTCAAGGGGTTTGAAGATATCCGGATCGACGAAATTGTGCACAACTTCGCAGGAGCACAGGCACTCCACCACTTCTCTGACCTTGCCCTCAAGCCAGGAGCTGACAACGGTAACCAGGTCAGATTCTTCCAGCGAGAAACGGGTAATCGGCAAATAGGATGCGTCTTTACCTATGATGGTGATGTCGGTGCCGTGCAGGGTTGTGATCAGCGGCATGTCAAAACGTCCGCAGATTCGTCTGGCCAACCATCCGGAGACAGCGTGGGGGATGGCGTAGTGGACATGTAAAACGTCCAGATGGAATTTGCAGGCAACTTCGGCTATTTGTGCGGCCAACGCGAGGCTGTATGGTGGATACTCGAACAGTGCGTATTCGGGCACGCTGACGTTGTGGAAACGCAGGTTAGGACGCAGAGTATCCAGGCGTACTGGTACCGAATAGCTGATGACATGGACCTCATGCCCACGGTCAGCCAGAGCGTGGGCTATCTCCACCGCGACAATTCCGCTGCCGCCGGTAGTGGGGTAGCATACGATGCCGATCTTGAGGCGACGATTGTCCCGGGGGCTCATGGATTCGCCTCGCCGGAACTGTTAATCAGCAAGTCAAATGGATCATCAACTGGTACCGGATTTCGTAGCAAATATGGTTCACCTTTACGAACACCGATAGCGGCACCATATTGCGAACCACGACCCTCGACCCAATCAATGAACTGTTCGCTGGCGAGAAAAGTTTTCGGACCTTCCACGCCGGGAGTGTGGAACTGGGTGCGGTAGGCTTTAACCGCTTCCATCCGTTGTTCCCAGGAGTCGGTCACATCCACGATCAAATCAGCTTCCGGTGCCCACCACATGGGGTATCGGAGCAGAGCGTGGACTTTGTGGCGTTCGAACTCCGTTTTGTACCCGCCGACGTATGAGAAGAATACAGCTTCCTCAACCAGTTGCATTCCCTGTATATGGTCAGGATGACGGTCTTTGGCGGCTGGTCCGATTACCAGCTGCGGTTGATGTTTGCGTATTGCGTTGACGACTGCCAGCCGCTGTTCGGGGTCACGTGCGTTCAGGCTGCCATCGGGAAGGCCGAGGTTCTCGCGTGAGGTGATGTTCAGGATTCGGGCGGCATTGGCGGCTTCCTGATCACGTTCTTCCATACTTCCGCGTGTGCCCATCTCGCCCCGTGTCATATCGATCAGGCCGATGGTATAGCCCTTGTTGATCAGCTTGGCTATAGTTCCGCCGCAGAACAATTCTACATCATCGGGATGGGGTCCGATTGCGATAATATCAAGCGCCATTATTGCCACTCCTTCAGATCGACGATGGAATGCCTCCCGACCGCAGACAGTGCATTTTCAGACAACCCGTCGAGTAGGCTGTTTCCATAGCGGGCGAGGTAGTATATGGGGCTGATCACCCGTTCCTGCGCCGTACCTCCGGGGAAGATATGGTTAGACAGTTGTTCGACGTGTTTCAACAGTACGCTGTGGCGGCTTTTCGCCCGTTGGGAAAAGGTGTTGCGCAATTTGTCAACGTGAAAGTTGATTTTGCGGAAAGATGCATCAACAGATCTTTCAATACCGGAGAAATCGTATCCGCGTGTGAGGTCAGTGAGGACGCGTTCGTGCGAATTGAGGTCATTTTGCATAGTGGTGAATATGTGTTCGGACTCGTCATCTCCGATGTCCGCGATCACCTGTTCTGAGAGTTTATCGTATCCCATGAACATGTCATTCGGTTTCAGATCGTACTTATCCAGCCAACGTCTGACTTTTGGTTCGATCAATGTAAATGATGCACGATGGACCACTGCTGGTTTGGCAATGCCCAGCGGCGAAAATGCGTCCTTAAGCTGACTCCAGTATGCCATCTCGTGCGGTCCGGCGATATATGCACCCACCGGAAGCATCCAGCTTTGCAGGATAGGTCGAAGAGTTACTCCGGCTGAGAGGTTTTCAGGTGTTTCTGCGGCAATTCTGGCAAGTTCACTTCGTGACAGTTTGATGTCGGTGTGTCCCTGAATAGCCTTTTCTTCCAGAACGATCTTGCGTCTTTGTCCATCTTCGAGCAGGAACAGGGATGTTCGTCCAGATTTGACGCTTACCTGGGTCTTGTAGCCGGAGGCCTGGATCATCTTTGATCGTTCGATGATACGTTCCAGCCTGTCATCGACTTCTGCGACCGCATCCTTCATGAATGGCGCGGACAGGCGTTTGAGTTGAACATCGTCCGGGTCAAGGAAGATGAGGCCATAGGGCCCCAGCAGTTCATTGCCCAACTGACGGAAGGCCTGGGCGAAGGTTTTATCGGGTGTGTAGGCTTCGCACAGCAGGTCCAGGTAGTGTTTGCTGAACTCGGATTCTGGAATGTCCTTTGTGATGCGGTTGACAAACTCGTCGGCTATCGCACCGAGCGGGAGTGAACCCACCGGGGTTCTGTTTCCCTGAATCGTTGAATAGTAGCTGGTCAGATTGTTGTTGATGTCGAGCCAATGACTCTGGGCTGTTTCGACGAGGTTGTGATCGCTGGTTGCCATCCAGAAAATGGGGACGGTTCGTACACCGGTGCCGGTCTCAAGTCGTCTGGCCAGAGCAACTGTTGTCATTGCTTTATACAATGTCAGCAACGGTCCACCGCCAAGCCCGACCTGTTGCCCGGTGACGACGGTCATTGTACCCGGTTGCGAGAGTGAAACGAGATTCTGGCTGACGATATCTGGAATCGGGAGCGGTCCATATTGGGCACGGATGGCTTCTACAATCCCGGCGATGGGGCGATTCTGTTCGCTCTCAGCTTTGCTCTGCTCGATCCAGGCGGCAGGATCAGGGTAGGTGCGGAATCCGAAGTCAATGCGCGCTGTCCCGGCCAATGTATCCTGAACCAGTGGCGGAATCCCTGGGAACTCATTCAAGTCGAGCATTTCCATCAGGTACGCTCCACAAAGCTGATCAGTCGTTCACTGGTTGAGGGATTAAAGGGCGAGGCTTGGTAGTCCCCCCAGGTATCGGTGATTGTGAGCCCTGCCTCAGCCATTATCGACTCGAGTTCGTTGAGTTTGAAGATACGGACTGATTCTCGAACAGAACGAGTCTTTCCATCTTCAGAATGAAGTTCGATAGTCTTCTCAATTCGCTTTGTTTCCGGATCGTAACGCCGTGTCTGTTTCACACGCCAAAGACCACTTTGAGTTTCATCCTCAGCTACGAGGTTGTCAACTGCTACCGCAGGGTTCATCAGGTCCATCACCAGCATACCTCCGGGAACGAGGATTCGTCTCATCTCTTCGAGTGACTGGAGGTGCTGTGCATCATCGCTGAAGTATCCGAAGCTGGTGAAAATGTTGAGCGCGAGATGGAAAGATTGGTCGTGAAAGGGTAGTTGCCGTAAATCGCCGCGAACGAATGCGGGCCTTAGTTTCGGTTGATTCGATTGATGATTGACAGCGCGTCTTAGCAACGGTTCAGACAGATCCAGACCCACCACTGGCCAATCAAAATCTTCGCTTAACAACCATGAATGTCGTCCGGCACCACAAGCGAGATCAACCGTGCCACGTTCTCCCAGGGAGCTGAGTTTATGGCGAAGGTTGCCGAGAAATTTCCTCGCTTCGTCGCTGTTTCGATGTTTGTAGAGAGCGAGGTAGTCTTCATCGAACCAGTCTTGGAACCACTCGCTATCACCATTGTGTCTGGCAGGTGTCGAAAGTTCTTTGTTCATCGTAGTAAAATAGGGGAAAGGATGAGGCGTCTCAATCGAATGAGGGCTGGCTGTGAAGGTGCTGAGCCGGAAGGTATTGGTTTTGACCCGCCTCAATGGAGGCGTTACCTTGCGACCGATGAAGCAAATCCTGATTATTCTCGTCTCCGCATTCATGTTTGTTGGCTGCGCCCAGCTGGGCCCACCGATGGGTGGACCTCAGGATCGCACTCCGCCGGTGATCCTCGAAGCATTTCCCATCCCCGGAAGTACAAATGTGGATACCTCGACAACCATCACACTTACCTTTGACGAAAGAGTGAAGGAGTCGACTCTTCGGGCCGCGTTTGGTTTGTCACCCCCACCTCCAGGAACGGTACGAGCTAAATGGTCGGGCGGCAAACGGGTCGAGATCAGTTTCGAGACGGCGTTAAAACCAGATCTCACTTACGCAGTTACCATTGGGACTCAGCTAACTGACAGTAAAAATAACAAGCTGACCGATACTTATGTGCTCGCCTTCTCCACCGGTGACAAGCTGGATACAGGGTGGTTAAAGGGCAGTCTGTTGACTGAAGGTGAGCCCATTGGCTGGGATATTGCGGGCTATTATCTAGCGGACAGTACTACTGTGCCTGATCCCTCGACTCAGCCGCCGGATGCGACCACACAGACTGGCGATGACGGAACCTGGATTCTCTCCAATCTGGCGGAGGGAAGCTGGCGGGTGTTTGCGTTTAAGGATATGGACGGTGACCGTTTGTGGACTCCCTGGAGCGACCAGTTGGCTGTTCCGTCTTATGATGTTGTCGCCAGCGAGGACAGTAGCTCGGTACCCCGAGAATTGATACTACATCCCTCCGATCCGGTGCTTCTGCCGCAGGTTTTGCGGATCACAGCGATTCTGAAGGATTTCTTCCTGCTAAGGTTGGATGTTAAACCGCGGGAGTTGGATGTCAGCTACACGCTCACTGAGCTGCCAGTGGATACCATGGAATCCAACCGCGAGGAAAGGGATTGGGAGGTTGTTGCGGACGATCTGACTATCCCTGTATTCTCAAAGGGTTTCAGACCGGGTGATTCTACTATCGTCCAAATCGGGCTGGATCGTATTCCATTGGGGGAGGCTGTCGGATTGAGGGTGGTCGGCAGCTTCGGTACCTCAGACACATTAGACACAACGCTCACTGTAGACCTGATAAATGCTGCGTTGGTGGACACCTTGCGTCCGGGCTTGATATCAGTAAGCCCTGAGGACCGGGCACGCATGCATCGTGGCAAGAACCAGGTCCTGTTGACTTTCAACGAACCGGTACGTCTGACCGATCTAAACAGCATAGAGTTGATGGCTGGCGCCGATGAGCGCCTGCCTATCGAAATCAAAACTCCCTATCCAAACAGTGTTTCCTTCGACATTGATCCTGAAACTGAGGGGGGAGGGCTTACTCTCAACATCTATGGCGAAACGGTTGTCGATATGATGGGCAACAGCCTTCGTGACAGTCTGATCACCTATCGGTACGCCTGGCTTCCCCAGGATTCGCTGGGAACGTTGAGTGGGGAGGTGGTCGCACCTGGTGGCGACGCTCCTGTTCACTTGAGCTTTACGGATATTATGGGCGTACAGATACCAATAGCATTGACGCTGCCGGGCGCTGGCGAATTTCTCTTGAACGATGTGCCGGCAGGGAAGTGGCAGGTGCATGGCTGGCAGGATGTGAGCCGAACTTTAAACTGGTTTGAGGGGCGGGCTATTCCTTTCAGGCCCAGCGACCCTGTGGTAGTATCGAGGGACACGTTTGATGTGCGGGCGCGTTGGGAAACGGGCGGTCTGGAAATTATATTCCCTTGACTTAAGGGTTTGCAAGCACTGGAGATAAACGATGATTCACGCGGTAATCATGGCAGGGGGTAAGGGGACGCGTTTCTGGCCGGTATCAACCCCAGAACGTCCCAAGCAATTGCTTCGATTATTCGATGAACGTACGATGATTGAGCAGACGATGCTACGTCTGCAACCCTTCATTCCCACTGAGCGACAGTACATAGTAACGATTGAGGAACAGGTCGAGGAATTTGCGCGCCAAGTTCCGGGTTTGAGGCCCGATGTGTTTATCACTGAGCCTTTCGCGCGTAACACAGCTCCCTGTATCGGACTCTCTGCGGTTCATTTGTCGAAGATTGATCCGGAAGCGATCATGGTGGTTCTTCCCGCTGACCATCGCATCTCGGACAAGGATGCGTTTCATGAGACGCTGCAGACCGCATGCAATTTTGTGGATGAATCAGACGGTATCGTGACCATCGGGATACATCCGGTTCGTCCCGAAACCGGCTATGGCTACATCCAATATGAGAGGGACGAATTTCGTCCTGGCACCCATCGTGTGGTGACATTTGCTGAGAAGCCGAATCGTGAGACGGCGATCAAATTTTTGGAAACGGGTGAGTTTCTGTGGAATTCGGGGATGTTCATCTGGTCAGTTCAGCGCATCCTCTCCGAATTAGAGGAACACACACCAGAATTGCACTCTGCGCTTATGGAAATTTCGGATGCGTTGGATGATCCGAACGGTGCGGATCGGATTTATCGTGCATACCAGAGTATCAAGCCAATCTCAATTGACTACAGCGTAATGGAGAAGACTCGTAACGCTTATGTTGTCCCCGCCAGTTTTGGGTGGAGTGATATTGGAAGCTGGGAAGAAGTTTACCAGCTGGATGAAGATAGGGATGTGAATGATACGGTTCAACATGGTCCGGTAGTGACAATAGATACTAAGGGATCGTATGTCGTTTCGCGCACTGATCTTCCGCTCGCGGTGATAGGGTTGGACAATGTGGTAGTCGTCCAGACCGATGAGGGGACATTGGTATGCCCGCGTGACCGTCTTCAGGATGTGGGCAAGGCCTCGGAAATCATTCATAAGCTGAAGTCTTGAGATTGAGTGTGACGAATTCAGGACGTGAGCGGAAGTTGCGACCGGGTCGAGTGGATTTATATGAGCAGCTGCTCGAGGTGGCCCGCAGATATTTCGACCGTGTCGAAGAGGAATCTGGTGATTTCCGTGGTGGGATCTGCCGGGTCAGAGGCGAGAAGTACCTCGTTCTGAATCGACAGGCAAAACTTGAGCGTAAGCTGAGCACAGTTGCCTCAGCACTCTCTTCGCTCGATCTTGACCAGCAATACTTGCTTCCTGCGGTTCGGGAGGCTATTGACCGATACTCTGAACTGTGATCCACGCTGCTGTGGGAGGAAATATGCAAAGAACGGCTGATCGAGCGGCAGAATTGAAACTGCTCCGAAGTGTTCCACTGTATTACGATTTGGATGAGAAAGATCTTGAGCGCATCGCCGGTCTGATGGTCTTGAAATCGTACCCGAAGGATGATATGATCATCTTTGAGGATGATCTTGGACGCAATATGTTCGTCATCAAAAGTGGTCGGGTGAAGATAAGCGGTGTGTCCAGTGAAGGGGATGAAGCTATTTTCTCCATCTTCAGCGACGGCGATTTCTTTGGCGAGCTTTCGATTATTGACGGACTTCCTCGCAGCGCTACAGCCACGGCGATTGACGATGTTGAATTGTGGGTGTTAAACCGTGGCGATTTTCTCTCCTTGCTTGAATCCTTCCCGCAGGTAGCGATCACTCTTTTGAAGGAACTGGCCGAGCGTTTACGTCGCAGCGACAGCCAGATCAAGGCATTGACGCTGAAAGACGCTCGAGGTCGTGTGGGTTCAACCCTGGTTCGTCTGGCCGAAGACAGTGGAATTGTGCGCGGCGGCAAGGTGGTACTGGAAGGATTACCGTTACAGCGTGATATTGCGAGCATCGCTGGAACCAGCCGCGAGACTATCAGCCGTGTGATCAAGCGTTTCGAGGATGAAGGTTTGATGATCAAGGTTGAAAACAGCGTAGTATTCAACGATTACGACAAGTTCAAAAAGCAATTTGCATGATTGGGATTAAATCGGACACGCATGTCTGATTTTATTTATTTATTGATGAAGAAATACAGCGACTCAGAACTGTTGGAAGCCTTTCATAAGGGGCATCGACCTGCCTTGGCGCGTTTGTTGACCAGGGCGGAGAACCAACATCCAAGCATCTCCCAACTCCTGGACAAGCTATATCCCGAGACTGGTGATGCATGGCGCATAGGGCTCACTGGCCCGCCGGGTGCGGGCAAGAGTACGCTTGTTAACCAGATGGTGCTCAACTACCGTAAGCAGGAAGAACAGGTTGGGGTGATTGCCTTTGATCCGACCAGCCCGTTTACCGGTGGCGCTCTGCTGGGTGACCGGATAAGGATGGAGACCATCGGGATGGATCCAGGTGTCTTCATTCGTTCGATGGCAACTCGTGGTCACTTGGGTGGTCTGGCGGTTGGTGTAGATCGGAGGAGCGTCGTGTAGGGAAAGAGTGTAGATCTCGGTG
>CAJVXH010000014.1 GCA_913009835.1 uncultured bacterium | reverse complement strand
CACCGAGATCTACACTCTTTCCCTACACGACGCTCTTCCGATCTATGCCCCCCCATATGTTTCCCCACCCTGTGGCGCGATCTCAAAGCCCGACCAGGAAAGACCATGATCGACACTCCGGGAAAATTCAAGACCGAGACCATGATAAAGTAGCGTATCACCGTTGGTGGGATTAATTAAGAGTGGACCGTTGTGAAACCAAATGTCAGGTAGCCCGTTCTCGCGCACACCCCAGGTTTGCCCACCGTTATCTGTGTACTTGAGTTGGGAATTGTGTGCAACCCATGCTCCAAGTGGAGTGTCTGGATCTGGAACCAGCAGCTGTAATTGGGTAACGTACGGACCGTGGTTCTCCCAAGTTTGAGCGCTTATTGAATCAACTTTAAGGGTGATGAATACGATGGAGAAAAGTAAAAAGCAACGGAAGGACAAGTGCAGAGTAGTGTTCATTTTAGATCCGAGTAAAATATCTGGATTAAAATGCATTACTACTCATAAAGTACACTACAGGTAGCAGTATTTCAAAATATCTCGGCCGGATTTACCACTCTGAGAGACAAACTTCCCGCTATTTATCGGGTACATTTCGACGCTTCCCTGCTCGCGTCCGGAGTGTATTTCGTGCAGCTGGATACAGGGGAGGATTGTATCCGCCGTAAAATTGTTCTGACAAAATGATCTACTGATGTCAATTAGAAACTCAGCAGCATTCCCTCTGAGACTCTGTTCCGGGCAGTCGGGGACACTTAACGGAGTCCCCCGGATGTCGGCCTGTATCAGCCGCGCTTGACGAGCAAGCACGGGCCTGTCAGTTCCCACAGTCAGCAGTCAGAACCATCATGCCCACGACATTCATGTCGTGGATGATCCGACGATAATTATGCCCCTGTTACCGCCGCAGGCGATAGCAGGGTTGATCCGCAAGTTACAAGGTGCCTGTTTGATTTATCAGGACTCAGAACAGTCGTTAAATGATCCCTGCGAACCGCCAAAAAAACGGCGGGTCACAGGGGCATATATCATAGCTGAGTTATCTGGATAACCGGATGCGAGCAAACTCGGGCCTGTCAGTTCCAGCAGTCTGTAGCCCGTAGCCTGCTGCCTCCGAGATCATTCAAATTGCGCTGCTATCCGTTCTGATTCAACCCACAACCGTTCCGCCATCGCCGGATCACAAGCGTTGTCAGAAGGTTGAGTGATTTTGCAATCTTTGAGGTATTCGCCGTTGAATCCGGCTCCATCAGGGTGAACAGCCGCATAAACCTGGGTCGCAGCTCCCTCTGAGACGGACTTCAGAACCAGCGCGCTCATCAACACCATCATCGGCTTGACCCACCATTTCATGTGACGTATCAGGTTCGTCCTGATAACTCCCGGATGAACGGCAACCGCCACTCGTTTGGTCCCAGCAAAACGTTTCGCCAACTCTTTCGCAAAGAGCAGGTTGGCGAGCTTGGAATGGCCGTACGCTTCCCACGGACCGTACCACCCTTCACCATCCAGTCGAGCGAATTGTATACCATCTTTCGGCGCTCGTTTATGTGCTGAGGAGCTGACCATGACAACTCGTCCATCATCCTTCAATAGATCAAGCAGCCCGGTGACCAGCATAAAATGTCCGAGATGATTGGTGAAGAAATGGCGTTCGTAACCGTGGACAGTTTCGCACTCCGGTATTGCCATCACCCCTGCATTTGCGATGATAGCGTCCAGTTTGTGACCGCCAGCCTTGATATTATCAACACACGCCTGAATTGAATTGGGATCAGATAGCTCACAGATCAATGGTATGGCGCGTTTGCCGAAACGTCTACGGGCAATACGTGCCTTGGATTCACTTCGCGCGGTTGTCAGAACAGTCGCCCCGCGCATGGTCAGCACTCGCACGGTCTTGCGTCCTATGCCGGAATTGCCTCCAGTCACCAAGATGCATTTTCCAGTCAGATCCAATCCTGCGCTGACTTCTTCAGCAGTAGATCCGTATCCAAAACCTGATGAGCCAATCCGTCGTATCAATGAATAGAGCGACATGAGATGTCCCTGCCTCGTTTCCTGTTAGATACTTCAAGTGTCGGCAACTCACTCCCCAAACCCAAACGTCATTTCAGTGTTCTGCGAAACCGGGAGTCATCCAGAAAAGACGTCAGTACAGTACTCCCCCCGTAGAGTAGCAATACTGATCAAGCTATCTCAGTCTTCTATTACCATTTTCAGGCGGAGTGGAACGGATGATTCTACAGACCACTTTCCAGATGTGACCGACCAATATATCTGTCCTTGTGGTAGCTGTTGCTGATAGATCAGAGGTACGGAGCAAATCGGTTACTGACCTTGACTCAGTTTCTGTTGATTGCTACTATGTGCTTTGTTAATATGTAGGAGACTACATATTACATGATTACAGATCTCGTAATAGTCATGACCTTGACACGTTTTGGGAAAGCCTGTGACAGCATCTATGAGAAAAGAGCATTCGGAGTTCCTGGGATTCTGGATTCACCGTCTTCGCACTGCAATTCAGACTCTGCTCGATCAACATGTTTCAGAACTCGGTGTCAGCGCCAGCGAAGCGCTTTTGATGACAGTTCTGAGTTTCCAGGGATCGTCGTCCCTGGTTGAGATTGCCGGAATAATGGGCCTGACACATCCGAGTGTATTACGCACTATCGATTCGTTGGAAAAACGGAACCTGGTGAAACGCACTCCGCACCCCAATGATCGTCGGATAAAGCTGGTCACGTTTACCGATGAGGGGAGAGCACTGGAAGAGAAGATCAACCAGATGCTGTACGAGGTGAATCAGATTGCTGTGAAAGGTATGAACGAAGAAGAGCTCGATCAGTTCTTTAGTCTAATTCATCGCGCAATCGTCAATACAGGTGGCGATAAGCACATGCCCCCCTTGCAAGCCATTCCTCCGAGTCGACATTCTGTGGAGGACACCGGATCTCAACTGAATTCTGAAAGAAAGGGCCGGTTATGAACAGAAGCCTACCAGTCTTGTTAGGATATACTCTGGTCATCGTCCTGCTGGCAACTATTCTGCTGCCAGGTTGCGCGGGTTGGCGTCCCATACGCGATGTCGAACTCGAAGCACCTCCCGAACAATTTCAGGGCGAGATGCCACCGGATCTGAGTGCGGTCGAAACGGACCGTTGGTGGATTGCTTTCGAGGATGAGACCCTCAACGCACTCATTGACAGCGCCTTCCACAACAACCTGACTTTCACCCAGATGCTTGCCCGTCATCAACAGGCCGCCGCTCAACTGGCTATCTCGCGAGCATCGTGGTTTCCGGGCGTGAATGGTTCAACCTCTTATCAGGAACAGGGTTTCGTTGAAGAGAGCAACGTAGATCCGTTCGCGATGGGATTTGACCCCGCAACCCAGTTCGCAATTGACGAAATTTGGAATGTTGGCCTTCAGGCAACGTATGAGCTGGATTTGTGGGGGAAGTATCACGCCAAGCGTCAAGGCGCGCTGGCATCTTTCCGGGCCAGCGAAGAGGATTTGAGAGCGTTCGTGCTCAGCTTGTCCGCGTTGATGAGCAGGAGTTGGTATGGTGCAGTGACTCTGCATCTACAGCAGGATCTGCTTGAGTCGAGCGTTGAGACATTTGAGAACAACCTGACTATCATCGAAGAGCGTTACCGGCGTGGTGTGGCTGGATCATCGGATTTGTACCAGGCGAGGACGACGCTCGCTGGAGTCCGTGCTGAAGCGGAATCGAACGCGGCTCGCCTCGCCTCCGCCGAACACGCCTTGTCAATTTTGCTTGCGGAATATCCGCGCACTGGTTGGACGGACGGTGATTTCACATTGCCCCAGACTCTGCCGGCGGTTTCGCCAGTCCTGCCCAGCGAACTCGTTCAGCGGCGCCCTGATGTCCGTGCGGCTTATCAGCGTCTGGTCGCGGCAGATCGTGCTTCGGCTGAAGCAGTGGCGAATATGCTGCCCAGCTTCAGTCTGACAGGGAAACTCAGCGGACGATCAATTGAATTGCAGGATGCCATAGACCCGATGAACATCGTCTGGAGTGCCATCGGAAACGTCACCGTTCCACTTTTCAACGGTGGCCGCCTGATGAATGCCAGCAAAATTTCGGAAGCTGGGTGGGTTGCGCAGGTTGCGGCTTACCGTCAGTCGGTGCTGGTAGCTTTCCAGGAAGTCGAGGACGCGCTGGAAAACAATGCCCGTCTGGAATTGGCGTTGGAATTCCGTACTGAACAGGCCGAGGCGGCTGAAGCCAGTTTAGGTGTCGCGATGGATCGTTACCTGCGCGGTGTGACTAACTACCTGCCGGTGACAATTGCCCAGTCGAACCACCTGAACGCTCAGAGCGGTTTGATTCAGGCGACCTACAATTTGCTCGATGCCCGCATCTCCCTGGCCACAGCGCTGGCGGGCAGTTGGATGGATGATGTTCTCGCCAGTGTCGACATTGACGATGAAGGCGATCTCATTGAGGTAAACGACAAATGAAGAAACGTACTGCCAGAAGATTGTTTATCGTGCCCGGTGTCATCCTCATCGGCATACTGATAATGGCTGCTCTCATCTTTGGTAACAAGCCACCTGTTCAAATCGAGCACTCCCTTCAGGGCACCCTGGTTGACGTCATCGTTGCCCAGCAAACTGATCGAGATGTGATCATCACCGGGCATGGAGACGTACAGGCCTTACACCAGGTTGCCCTGATGCCTCAGGTTGGGGGCAAGGTTATCTGGGTAGATCCGGACTTCCTCGCAGGCGGCAGTTTCAGCGAAGGGGAAGAGCTGTTGCGTATCGAACCTGCTGATTACGAACTCGGTGTCCAACAGGCTGAAGCCATGGTTGCCCAGGCCACCTATCAGCTCGAGATCACTCAAGCCAACGCTGAGATTGCCCGGACCGAGTGGAAGTTGCTACACATTAACGGGCAGGACGATGACGAACCCAGCGCGCTGGTTCTGCACGAACCTCAGTTGCATCAAGCTGACGCCAACCTGAAGTCAGCCCTGGCTGCCCTGGCCAAGAATGAACTGAATCTGGAACGGACAGTGTTACGTGCTCCATTCAACTGCAAAGTTGCAAGTGAGAACGTCAGCCCGGGTCAGCAAATAAGCCCACAGACCGTCGTTGGCCAACTCTACAGCACCGACATCGCCGAGATCGAGATTTCCTTACAGCCTTCCCAGTTGGATTATATCAATATCCCAGGTGCGAAAACAGAAATCCTGCTTAAAAACGAAAACGCGACCCATGTTTTTGAGGGATATATCCACCGTCAGATCGGAGTGATAGGCAGTGCTGGTCGTCTTGCGCGAGTGGTCGCTCGAATCGAAGATCCGTTCCATGATGGTTCTGCATTGAATCTCGGATCATTCGTCGAAGCACAGATTCATGGTAACATCATCAAAGATATCTTCCCGATTCCCCGGGTCGCCCTTCGAGATGACAACACCGTTTGGATCTCACAGGACAGCACTCTGACTATTCAGGATGTCGAGGTCTATTACATGACCAGCGATGAAGTCTTCGTCAGCGACGGTCTCAACGATGGTGATCTAGTTATTATGACAATGATAAGGGGTGCGGCGAACGGCATGAAGCTCAGACCACAACCGTTGGAGAACAACTGATGAGCAACGGGACCGGACAGGTTAAGAAGGGGCCATTAGCCTACATGGCATCCAACCATGTCGCTGCGAACATCCTGATGCTTATCCTGCTGATCGGTGGTTTCTTCACCATGACCAACCTGAAGCAGGAAGTGTTCCCGGAATTCGATCTCGACATGATCAACATCACGGTGGTTTACCCCGGCGCTACCCCTGCCGAAGTGGAAGAAGCTATCGTGCAACCGATTGAGCTCGCAATATCCGGAGTTGATAACGTTAAGCGTATCCGCTCCAAGGCTAATGAAAACACCGGGAGCGTCACCCTCGAAATTCTGGAGGGAGCTGACCCGAATCAAGTACTGCAAGACGCGAAAAGTGAAGTTGACCGAATCCTCACCTTCCCTGAGGAAGCGGAAAAGCCAGCCATTTCACTCCTGACCACCAAGAAGGAAGTCATGCTGCTCGTCGTGTCGGGCAGCGCTTCGGAACGCGCGGTGGTCGAGCAGGCAGAACGGGTACGCGATGACCTGTTATCCTTCGAAGAAATCACAAACGTTGATCTGTCCGCAAACCGACCCTACGAGATCGGGATTGAAATCAAGGAGGAAACCCTTCGCAAATACCACCTCACCCTGCCACAGGTCGCTCGCATAGTTCATGCGTCATCAATTGACCTCGCAGGCGGGAAGATCCGTACTGAAGCCGGCGAAGTGCTCATTCGAACCACCGAAAAACGGCTCACCGGTTCTGAGCTCGATTCAGTTGTGGTCTATTCCGGTCCCCATGGTGAGCGAGTGTTTCTCTCCGACATCGCCGAAGTCAAAGATGGCTTTGAAGATGTTGACATCGAATCGAGCTTTAACAACGATCAGGCGGTAATGGTCCGTGTGTTTCGCGTCGGCAATCAGAAGCCGACCGAGATCGCGGAAATTGTTCGGGATTATGTTGATAAGCGGAACCTTGAACTCCCGGAAACGGTCAAGATCAATGTATTCATGGACTGGTCCGTTGTCCTCAAAGATCGAATTAACCTGTTGCTCAAAAACGGTCTGCTCGGTTTAGTTCTCGTACTCATAATCCTCACCATGTTCCTTGAGATCAGGCTGGCATTCTGGGTTTCAGCGGGAATTGCGATCTCATTCCTCGGCTCGATGATTCTACTCCCGTGGTTCAACATCTCAATAAACATGATGAGCCTCTTCGCGTTCCTGATAATTCTCGGAATCGTGGTTGATGATGCTATCGTTGTCGGGGAGAATATCTATGTACACCGGCGGAAATTCGGAAAAGGATTCTACATGGCTGCGGTGGACGGTACGCGGGAGATGACTAAAGCAGTCGTCTTCGCCGGCCTGACAACTATCGCGGCGTTCGCGCCATTGCTGTTCGTAGGCGGTTTCTTCGGCAAAATGATGGGCGTGATCCCGATAATCGTGATCTCGGTGCTCATTTTGTCGCTGATGGAATCGTTCTTCGTCCTCCCTGCCCACCTCAACGGTGGGGTGGTCAAGAGCAAAGCCAGAATATGGGACCGGATCGAACGGAAACGGAGTCTGTTTGATCGAATTATCTTCTGGTTTATTGACAACACCTACATGAAAACCCTGCTCTGGGCACAGGAAAACCGCTACCTGACAGTTGCCATTTCCATCGCGATACTGCTGATTACAATTGGGGTTATCGGTGGTGGATACATCGGTTTTGTCTTTATTACCGATGTTGATGCTGACCAGGTCACAGTATCCCTCAAAATGCCCCCGGGTACGCCGTTCGATGAGACGAAAAGAGTTGCGGAATCAGTGCTCGCTGTCGCTGTAGACCTGGTGAAAGAGTACGACAAAGATCGGGAAGACGGTGAATCAAATCTGAAGAACACCTTCACGCTCTACGGCGCTCAGATTACTGATGATGGACCGCACGGAACCTCTACGACTACCGCTTCAAATCTCGCCCAGATATACTTCCAACTCGATGACATTGACGAGAGGACTGTCAGAACACCGGTTTTCGCTGAAGCTTGGCGGGAGGCGGTGGGTGAGATTCCCGGAGTTGAGTCGCTGACTTTCAGGTCGGATATCATGCAGAACAGCGCGGACATGGAGATCCAGCTCGCCCATGAGGACTTCGATGTTCTGCTCGCCGCCGTGGATGAGCTGAAACAGCAGATCGCCGCATATCCAGGCACCAACGAGGTTTCGGATTCACACACTGAAGGCAAAGAAGAACTGAGACTCACCCTCAAACCAGAAGCACAGACCCTTGGCATCACCGAAACCGATTTGGCAATGCAGGTACGTGGCGCATTCTTCGGTTCCGAAGCCATGCGAATTCAGCGTGGTAAGGACGAAATCAAAGTCATGGTGCGATATCCTCGCGAGGATAGACGGGATATCTCCAGCATCGAGAACATGCGGATCCGTACACCATCGGGACAGGAGATCCCATTCAGCAAGGCTGCGTACGTCGAACAGGGACGTGGGTTCAGCACCATCTCGCGAACTGATCGCCGTCGGGTGGTTAACATCACCGCATCCATCAACACGGATATCACCAGTGCAAATGATATTCTGGACAGATTGAGTGCTGATGTTTTGCCGCAGATGCTCGCCGATTACCCCGGCTTGAGTTTTGATCTGGAAGGCCAAAGCAGGGAACAGAGTGAGATGATGACCGATCTGCTGAGCGCGCTCGCGGTCGGGATGCTGCTGATCTACGCTCTGCTCGCAATTCCATTCCGCAGCTTCCTGCAACCCTTCATCGTGATGAGCGCGATTCCGTTCGGAATCGTCGGGGCTGTCATCGGACATTTACTGCTCGGCTACCCACTTAGCATGATCAGCATGTTCGGAATTGTGGCATTGAACGGAGTTGTCGTCAACAGCTCACTAGTCATGATTGATTTCATCAACCAACTGCGCGCGAACAATCCGAAGATGAGCATCCATGACGCGGTGATGGAAACTGGACGCCGACGTTTCCGGCCAATCGTGATGACTGCCACAACCACTTTCTTCGGGTTGACGCCGATGATTCTCGAAACATCCATCCAGGCACGATTCCTGATCCCGATGGCGATCAGCCTCGGGTTTGGCGTCCTGTTCTCAACGGGTATCACCCTGGTGCTGATCCCGGTTCTGTATTTGATCCTGGAGGATTTCAAACGCTTCTTCGGCATCAAAGATGCTGTCGAGGACGAAGGCGAAGGTCCGGTTAATGCTGAAGATGTCCGACCGGAACTGCAATCGGTGAGCTGATAGCTATAGACATGCCCGTATACAGGCCCGTGTTTGCTCGCATCCGGTTATCCAGATAACTCAGCTATGACACATGCCCCTGTGACCCGCCGTCTTTTTGGCGGTTCGCAGGGATCATTTAACGACAGTCCTGAGTCCTGAGAAATCAGACCGGTACCTTGTAACTTGCGGATCAACCCTGCTATCGCCTGCGGCGGTAACAGGGGCATGACTATTCTTTCCCACATTCGGGTTACTTCAAGTACTGAATCTTCTGCGTCTGCACCCAACCTTGATTGTTCGTCGCACGGAGGAAATACACCCCAGCGCCACCCTGCGGTTCCCAACTGAGGGTGTACTGGCCCGGACTCAGCTCACCTTGATGGAGAGTAGAAACCAAGCGTCCGAGAATGTCATAAATGCTGACCGTTGTGTTGGCAAGACTGGCGGCGTTCAACTCAATTGTGACCTGCCCGTTAAACGGATTCGGATAGACATTCGCCAGCTGCCACTCGGTGGGTGCCATGCTGATCGAACGATCATTTACGTCATCCACAAATTCCGTCATTACAAAGGTGCTCGTGTAGATACGGTCACCAGATGTTGAACCATTGTTGTCCGCTGCATTAGCGGCAACGTAAAAAGTTACATCACCCGTCCCCACCTCCGGCGCGTACCAGTTGAAGCTCCATTGATCTGAACCTGTCTGCCCGGGATCGGTCCCGGCGGAGGTGTGCTTGATGTAATCGCCGCTCAGTTGGGTGCGTGCTGGCTGTAGCAGCTCAAGCGTGCCAGCTGAATTGTTATTTTCATCCAACGCAATCAACTCGAATCCCCAACGTTGAGCATCCGGATCGGTCACTTCAACAGCCACTGAGTAACCCGCTTCCGGCTCGTAGGTACTTTGGGTGATCACCATCAACGTGCCGTCGCCGGAATTCACCGGAAATGAGCTGTGACATTGGGTGCAATTGTTGTTGTTTGGTGGATCGCCAGCATATCCATTTGGTGGGGCGCCGCTGTAGGCGGTAGCCAGGCTCATCGGAACAAATGTTATCATCAGTAAAAGCAATGCAAGTCGCATGGGAATTTCCTCTGTTTACGTTGTCAGAGACAGAATATCTCATCAACCTTGGTTGGTCAATGGCAGACTGTTTTGTCGACCTTTGGCAGTCACTGTCTCATCAACCGTTTATGTTAGGTATCCCTAACATAAGGATAATCGAGCCCACACGCCAGCCTTTATTGTGGGATGGGCCAACTAATCGGAGCCTGATTTGTTGTTAGAGGGAAACGAGTGGATGTGGGTGGCGTTGGTTATGGATTGCTGAAAACAGGCCCGTGTTTGCTCGAAAACGCGGATAACCGTCTCTTCAAATACACGTTCCCTCGTCTTTCACCTTGCATCTCAACGGTGGATAAGCCTGCGGCGGCTCAGGATGACATTTGCATGCCCCTGTGACCCGCGTCTTTTTGCGGTTCGCAGGGATTCACCACAGCTAACCACCCCCTACACATGTTGTCGCTGGGAACGAGTACTGCCTGTGCGTCTGTCGTTATCCGCTCCCTGGTCGGGCGGATCGATCAACAACGATGCCGGGATGCCGAGTTCATGGTGCAGACGTTGAATCATGGCCTTGCTGAGCGAACGTGCGCCGGACAACACCTCGGACACCTTCGACGCTGACCCGATGTACGGTATCATGTCCTTCTGCTTCAGACCGTTCTCGTCCATGATGAACTGGATGATTTCGACGGGCGGTACGTCGTCAATGGGATATTCCTTCCGCTCATAGCGATCAATCAGGTCAGCGAGCAGCTCGAACCGATCGGCCTCGGGTGTGCCCTCCTCCGGGTCGAGGTCGAACAGACGGTCAATTTCGGCCAATGCTTCGGCATGATCCTTATCTGTTTTCAGTATACGCAGCTGCATTACGCAACTCCTTCCTTCCACACGTCTTTATAGTATAACTTCCCAAGTTGGGAACTCCGAGAGTCTGTAGCCCAGCACCTCCACGTGCCGGGATTGATTTGAATGGTGGGTATTCACCGGCAGACGGAGCTGCCGGGCTACGCATGCTCCTGGTCACCCGCCGTCCATAACTCCTAACTCCAGATCAGACCCTCTTTTGAAAAACTAATCATAAGTTTCTTTTCAGATAATTGGTTGCTATGTGTAAGCAACTGCAATAACGATTCTACGTAAGATTCAATATCAACGAATTCATATGCTAATCTTGACCACTCGACCCATGGGATATCAATGATATTGGATTTATATACAATTCGTGCGGAAGGTCCAGACATTACTTCTCTTATATCATCCTCTTGACTTATATTAAGCATTGCGACATCTACTATATCATTAGCAACTCTTTTGACTCTTTCTATAATTTTGTTAACATTTATATAGCATGATATAATAACCCGTTTAGCAAGTATATCAGCTATGAATCTGGGGCTCGCTGGCCATATCGAAATCGGCGGAGTATTTGGATTATTACTACTTAGTATTTTCACAATATCAGATAGGATAACCCTGTCGTTCCGAGGCCACAATCCTTTTGCCACCTCAAAGGCTTCATCATACGACTTAGATACTAAATCATCATCACTGTCATGCATCAAATCAACAGCGAACAACACTACATGTTCTGATACATTAGAAACGCAATACCCCTTATTATACACCTCACTCTCTATCAATTTCATATTCTTTTTAAGATCCGAATTAATCTCAATATCAGAATCTACTATATACATATGCTCACCATCAATAATGCTTTCCCTTTCGTTATATAGCCTCTCATGATCCAGCATTCTGATTTTTTGTCTTTCGATCCTATCAGCCATTTGTCTTCCTCTACCTCCCTTTGATGACTTAATTTCCCATATTTCAATCAATCCATCCTTATTTAGTACGCTAACATCGCCTAAATTAAATGAATGAATAATGCTGTTAAATAATAAGGCCTGACAATTATGGTCATGTGAGAGCCCTAAAACATACTCATATTCCCTTATCATACCAGGACTTCTGTCTGGATATCCTGCTGGCGGGATAATATTTACGGTTGAAAGGAAAGATCTATCGTAATCATAAAATCTCCAAGACAATCCTTTTAATAAATCTTGTATCGCCTCAAGTAGTCTTTTACCAAATGTAATTTGGCTTGCATTATAATCTATTTCTTTATTATCCTTTCTAAGCTTACTAATATCATTTCTATCTATATTATTATCATCAAACCATTTCCTGTGTACTAAGACTAATTCATGACAGTAGTTTAGCTGTAATGACAGATCGACTTGAGTACGTGCATTAACTAGTCTATCTTTGGGAAATTCTTGAAAAGCATAAATCATGTGGTTCATGTAATTAGTCCAATATTTACCTGCTTCAAAATGCCCATAACCTCTTAAATCATTTTCAAAATCGTGTTTCGCATACTTAAATGAGGATTTCATCACCATAGTAACCTCCTCTTAGGACAAAAATATGGTTTATGGCAGTAATCGTGCTGTCAGCCACCCAATACTACTGACACTTCCAACACTCACATCAACCCACTAAACAAATCCGGTTCACCCATGATGCGTTTCAGGGGCAGTTCGACCGGAAGTTTGGCGAGTTCGCCCTTACGTTCGCAGAGCGCGTAGCCGTGTTCGCACATGTACTCGAACAGCTTCCACGTCACCTCGACATCCATCTTGCAATACTCGATGATCTTGTCAACCTCGCCCTCTTTCCACCATTGCAGGGACTGGAGCCCGTCGGCGGTTTTCTTGGCGTTGAGGGTGGCTTGGGCGAGGGCGTCGAGTTTCATACGGAAACCGTGACGGTTGCTGATTTCCTCCAGCAGGTCGAGGTTGTTCATTCCGCGGAGGTCATGGTCGGTGTAGGCGGTGAGCACGGTATTATCGAACCGTTTGTTGTTGTATCCGACCACCAGCTCGGCTTGTTCGAGACGTGCGATCAGAGCCTCGCAATCTTCCTCACGGTAGACCAGATATTTGCCAGTCTTACGTTCGTAGATGACGCCGATCGCGACCCGCATCAGGTGAATGTTCTGCCATCCGCCGACGTCGTTCGCGGACAGTTGGGTTTCGAGGTCGTAGACGACGATGTCCCGCCCTTCGCAGAACGGGGTCTGGCTCTCGTATTTTTTGCTATTCTGCGCTTCATTCATCTCTGTATCTCCAGTCTCTTCGTTTGTCATCCTGGGCGTTTTCTGCAAGGATCTCTCGTTTTCCGTTGGGGCTGAACCCCGAGATTCTTCACTTCGTTCAGAATGACTTCCTCGTTCGCTCCCGGGCCACCCTAGCGGCTTCGTTTGCGCGTTGCCTTCAGTGCCGAAG
Organism: uncultured bacterium; assembly: GCA_913009835.1. Lineage (GTDB taxonomy): Bacteria > Electryoneota > Electryoneia > Electryoneales > Electryoneaceae > BMS3BBIN04. The sequence continues at coordinate 21,939 of CAJVXH010000014.1, read as the reverse complement.
GTGAGTTCGGCCAATGTTTCATCCGCCTTGAGTTCCGGGCCGCCAGTCAGGTGTTCCAATAAACGGATGCAGCCCTCTTTATCCAATGGCTGGTTGCCGTGCCCACACTTGGGCGAATGTACGCAGGATGGGCAGCCATCCTCGCACGGGCAATCCCGCACCATTTTCAGCACCCGCATGAACAATTCGTCCAACACGGCGTAGGCGCGGTTGGCTAATCCCAACCCGCCGGGATGTCCATCGTATAGAAAGACAGCAGCCCCTCCGGTTCCTGCGTGACGGGTGAAAGATATTCCGCCAAGATCGTTACGGTCGCAGAGCGCGAAAAGCGGAATCAGGGCCAAGCTGGCGTGCTCGGAGGCGTGCAGGCTGCCCATCGGATGACGTTTCTCCTGCAACAGTCCGGCGATAGCCGATTGCGGGGGCTCGAACCAGAGGCCGACCGACTCGTAGACCACGGGCGGTAGATCGAGCTCATGATCGCTGATTTTGTCGCGTCCGGCGGTGGAACGTTTTTCATAGCCGACAACCTTCTCGGTCACTTTCAGTTTACCGAATGAAACCTTGTAACGTTCGGTCTCACGTGTGTCATACGTCTCGAGAATCTCGGTGTCTTTCTCCGAGCGGGCTTGAGTGTAATACGGGACATCGGTCTTCTGCGCGATAGCTTCCCGTTTGCCGAGGTCGAGGTGGTTGATGATGTAGTCTTTTCCATGATGCAGGTAGATCGCGCCGGGATGACATTCGACCAGTGCCTGCCAGCTGTTTACCTTGCCGATCAGGCGTCCGGTTTTTTCTTCGTGGATGCCGAAGGTTTCTCCGCCGCCACGGATGTTGATACCTCGCTGCGGGCGTTTGTCCTTGGCGAACCAGACCTGCCCCTTCACCGCTTCGAGCAGCAGCTCTTCTTTAACGAGTTCATCTACCTGATCGCCAACTTGTTCTCGTGGATAGACAGGGTCTTTCGCACGTAGCGGCGTTTCCTGGGCAGCGGCGACCAAGTGCGGTTTCAAGATGAAGGGGTTGGTCGGATCCACGACTGCGGCTTCGGCGGAACGGGCGAAGAAATCTTGTGGATGCCGCATCCAGTATTGGTCTAGAGCGTCCGGCATGGCCAACAGGAAGATGGCACTGTCGCGGTCTTTCCGACCGACCCGTCCCCCCCGTTGCCAGGTGCTGGCGATAGATCCGGGGTAGCCAACCAGCACCGCGACATCGAGCCCACCGATGTCGATTCCCATCTCCAGAGCGGAGGTGGCGATGACACCGTCCAGCTCGCCGGTGAGCAATTTTTGTTCGATCTCGCGCCGTTCTTTGGGCAAATATCCCGAGCGATAGGCGCTGATTCGCCCGATCAGTTCCGGGTTGGATTGCAGGGTCCAATTGTGAATCAGCTCGGTCATCCGCCGAGCCTTGGTGAAGACGATTGTCTTCAACCCGGCGGCTGTAGAATCTGCCAGCAAACGGACGGCAGAAGTGTACAAGCTGCCTGATGGATTCAGGAACAATACGTGCCGTTCTGCATGCGGGGCACCATTTACATCAACTACCTCGAAAGGTTCTCCGACCAGCATCTCCGCCAGTTCGCCGGGGTTGGCAATGGTCGCCGATGCTGCCAAAAATTGAGGTTTGCTGTGATGGAACAGGCAGATCCGTCTCAAGCGACGCAGCACCTGAAGGACATGCGAACCGAAAACTCCCTTGTAGTTGTGCAGCTCATCCACCACAACGAATTGTAGATTCTCAAAGAATCCCTGCCAGTTTGTATGAAAAGGCAGCAAACCTTGATTGATCATGTCCGGGTTGGTCAAAAGCAGGTTGGGCGGGTTCTTGCGGATTTTTACGCGTCTTGATTGAGGGGTGTCGCCATCGTAAATATCCACGCTGACCTGCCCGATCAAGTCGGCATCTTCGATAAAAGCCTGGATCTTCTTGAGCTGATCCTGAGCCAGCGCTTTTATGGGGAAGAGTAGCAGGGCACGAGCGTCCGGCTGTTCAATCAAGCGTTCGAAGATCGGCAACAGATAGTTGAGGGTTTTACCGGAGGCAGTGGGAGTTACGGTGACAACATTGTGCCCGGCGCGGGCGTGCTGAATGCCCTCGACCTGGTGGCTGTACAGTCGCTCCACTTTGATCGCATGAAGAGCGTTAACCAGTTGGTCCGGCAACGCTGGATCGAGACGACCGGTAATTACCGGACGTTTCCCAAGGATCTCATGGTGGGCGATGTCGCACCCGGTCTTCTCGTCGTTCTCAAGTTGGACGAGGAAGTCCTTCAGCGGCGCGGTGGACAGAGGGTTGGTCGGCGATTTAGATCGACGTTTATACATGCAATGAAAGTACAAATATGTTCAAGAGGATGCGAACGGGAAGTTACGATTTTGACTGGAGACAGCTCGCCACGTAGCTTCATGGCGTTCAATCTAAATAATATCAAGAGTTTATCAAATAAGGAAGTACTGGAGAGATCTACAAAAATATGTGTGTGCTTCGCATTGAAAATCTACTTGCGTAAATAAGAAGGTATCTTGTGTCGAGTGTAGAAAATTGCTTCACGGATATCATTCAGGAAGACCGATAGTGCGCCTTTCCGCAGCGCCTGCTTGCCGGAAATGTAAACGTGATCACTGAGCGTACACACCCGACCTCGGCGACGCATGTTGCTGATCAGGTAGAAATCTTCGCAATCATGCCAGTATGGTATTCCACCCAGTGCCATTAAATCATCTCGCCGAACGGTGATCCCCTGTATACCCGTGGGTCGTCCGAGGAAAATCGCTCTGAAATTGAACCAGGCAGCGAGTAGGGCCAAGCTTGTCTTCCTTGATCTAAAGCCCAGACGGAAGGATGTCAGAGTAACGGTGTGGTCTTGAAAAGCCACTTGTATTTCATCACCAGCAGTTATCGGGAGGACACTATCTGCTCTCAGGAAACAAATGAGATCAGTTACGGCAGCTTTCCAGCCATCATCGAGTTGGCGACCACGGATAGCATCAGTATGGATTACTCTCGCACCCATAGCCTCGGCAATTCCGCAGGTACCATCGCTGCTGCCACCATCCACAACGATCACTTCATCGAAATTGCAGTCGTCAAGAGCACGGGTGATCGTTGCCCGGATAACCGTCTCGTCATTCAGGGTGGGAATTACCGCAGTAAGCGTTCTAATGTTCTCTGACAAGATTTACCTCGCCTGAAAGCGTTTTTCGATTGGACCGTCCAAATCGCGTCAAACCTTCTTAATACAAATATACTCAAATCAACCAATGGCTGAATGAAGTCCTCTTTATTTCTCACACGATAGTACGAATCGGTTGGATCAGCTCGTCAAACACCAAAACTACGAAGTCAGCGCGCAGGAGTAACATAAGGCATAGTCGTCGAAACACCAAATAGTTCTTCTTATTGGAGCCAGGAGTTCGTTGCACCTAATCATCGGCTGGACTATTGACGATCTGTGAGGTTTCGACGACCCAATCTGAAAATGTGCTATTCTCAATCCTCTTTCGCGCCTCCTCGAGGAGGCGATAATAGAAGGTGAGGTTGTGGGCGCTGGCGAGCTTCATCGCGAGCAGCTCTCCGGAAACAAACAAATGGCGAAGGTAAGATCGTGAGTATTGAGTACAAAGTGGGCACGGGCAATCCTCCTCAACCGGCCGGGAATCATTTTTCCAGCGTGCGTTACGCAAATTCATCCGTCCCTGGAAAGTGTACAAGCTGGCGCGCCGTCCATTTCGAGTGGGCACGACGCAGTCGAACATGTCAATACCTCGTGCGACGGCGTCCAACAGATCGTCCGGGGTGCCAACGCCCATCGCGTATCGAGGTCGGTTGTCTGGCAGAATGTCGGTCACCCAGTCAATGGCATCTCGGGTCTTCCCTGTCTCTTCGCCGACTGCCAGCCCGCCGATGGCATAGATGGGGGAATCGAGGGCGGCGTAACGTTCGGCCTCCGCTCTGCGCAAGTTTTCATAGAACGATCCCTGAACAATCGGCACCAGGGTTTGTTCGTGTCCGTACAATAGTTGGGTTTTGGCGAACTGTTCACGTGCTCTATCATACCAGCGCCAGGTTCGGTTGACAGCGTCATCGGCCTGTTCTTCGGTTGCTGGCCATCCGACCAGTTCATCCAGCGGCATCATGAAGTCGGGGCCGATGGAGCGCTGGATGTCCACCACAGTTTCCGGGGAGAACATGTGCGAGGAACCGTCTATGTGGGAACGGAATTCGACGCCTTCTTCGCTGACCTTTCGTATCTTCGCCAGCGACAACACCTGGAAGCCGCCGGAATCGACGAGGATCGGTTTGTCCCAGGCCATGAATTTGTGCAGACCGCCCATGGTCTCGAGGACTTCGGTCCCGGGGCGCAAGTACAAGTGGTAGGCGTTGGACAGGCAGAGCTCAGCGCCGTAGGATGCCAGCTCACGAGATTCGATGCCCTTGACAGTGCCCAAGGTTCCCACGGCCATGAAGGCCGGAGTTTGGAACTGTCCATGATCGGTGGTGATCACGCCAGATCGGGCGCGACCATCACGGTGGAGGATCTCGAAATTCATCTGAGGGAGTCATCCTGAACGCAGTGAAGGATCTCGCAATTCATCCCGGAAGGTACGGCGGGATTGGGGATCAATACCATTTATGTAGAAAGACTGTGCCCCAGACATTTATGTCTGGGCTCAGACTGCTGACATAGTCAAAGAACGCTATCCCAGCCTTGGAATACGACGTGTGTCATTCTGAATTTCGCAAAGCGAAGGAAGCATGTCCTGAACGCAGTGAAGGAAAGATCGTGCTTTTCCAACGGTTTACAAGTTCGATCTTTTTCAGCCGTCAAACAGACGACGGCTTCAAAATGACACCCTGTGTCCAATACAGGGGTTTGTCAACACACTGTGCCCCAGACATTTATGTCTGGGCTCACCCACGCTTGAATCGTTCTTTCATCCCAGACATGAATGTCTGGGGCACATAGCAGTCGTGTCGGCGAAACCACGCCATGTGAAAGGGTTCGCTAGCCCACCCCTCCCCCAGCCGCAGCAGTCTCGATGGCATGTTCCAGTGAGGTGACTTCGGCGACATCAATACCTTTCGGTATATCCGCGATTGATCCTTTGGGTACGACGGCTCTTTTGAATGAACGGTGCGCGGCCTCGCTCAAACGGCGTTCCATGGCGGGCGCGGCGCGTATTTCACCTGTCAGACCGACCTCGCCGATGAGCACCGTTTCCTGGTCAATGGGACGGTCGGTCAGGCTGCTGTGAATGGCGGCACATGCTGCCAGGTCAGCGCCGGAATCATCCAGACGGACTCCGCCAGTAGCGTTGAAGAAGATGTCACGTCCGGCCAGCCCCAGCCCGACCTGTTTTTCGAGTACCGCTATCCACATGGCCAACCGTTTCTGGTCGACGCCGGTGGCGTTACGTTGCGGGGCGGCGTATGGGCTGGAGGTCACCAGCGCCTGCAATTCTATCAGTAACGGTCGTGCGCCACGGATCACCGGTGCGACAGCCACCCCACTAACCGCTGTCTCACGACGGTGGAGGAAACGTTGCGAGGGGTCGGCTACACTGATCAGCCCCCGTCCGCTCATCTCGAATACGCCCAGCTCGCCAGTTGCACCATGACGGTTTTTCAGCACCCGCAGGATGCGAACCGAACCCAGCGAATCGCTCTCGAACATCAGCACCGTGTCCACGATGTGTTCAATGACCCGTGGACCGGCGAGCGACCCATCCTTGGTGACGTGGCCGACGAGGGCGACTGTCGCGCCGGATTCACGTGCGAATTCAGCCCACATGCTGGCGACCTCGCGCACTTGTGATACAGTTCCCGGTGCGGATTCGAGTTCGGATCGTCGGCTGGTCTGTATGGAATCGATGACGACCAGCGCGGGTTTCAGTTGCGCGGCCCAGTCGAGGGCGAGGTTGGCGTCCGATTCGCCGAGCACTTGAAAATCGCGGCAGGGTAATTCCAGACGGTCAGCCCGCAAACGTAACTGTGCTGGCGCTTCTTCGGCGGTGATGTAGAGGACGCCCGCACCTTCAGCCGCGACGGTTGATGCGGCCTGTAGCAGTAGTGTGGATTTGCCGATGCCTGGATCGCCGCCGATGAGAACCGTAGTTCCGGCGACGAAGCCACCGCCGAGCACTCGGTCGAGTTCGGGGATGCCAGAAGCGTAGCGGGACGCTCGTTCCGGGGCGATGTCCGCCAGGACGGAGGGCTCCTGACGAACAGTTCCCGATGTTTTGACGGATCCCCGCTTTCCGGGGATGATCTCCTCGACGAGGCTGTTCCATTCATCGCAGGTCGGGCATTTCCCCATCCAACGTGGTTGGGAAGCGCCGCAGCTCTGGCAGACGTAGCGTGTTTTTGTTTTGGCCATGCTGGAAGCTACGGATTATCGGGCGGAGTTGCCAGCGATCTGCTCATATGTTCAGCACTCCTCTTCCCTGGGCGGCTGCGGGCTACAGGCTGCTGTAAAACATGAAAACCCAAACACCGCAGTCCGTAGTCAGAAGCCCGTTGCCCGCCTACAGCAGCCCCCCGTCAGCATCCTCCCTCCTTCATTCTGTACATTGCGGACTGGTAACAAATCAGAGGGAGGTTCCAGTGGTGAAGATGTGGCGTGACCCGAAAGCGAGTGTCGGCTGGGACAGTCTGATCGCCTCAATTGAGATGGCGTACATGCGCGGCGCGTGGCATGGAAAAAACCTCAACAGCGCCCTCAAGGGCATAGATGCCGCCACCGCTCATCGCGCTGTCCCCGGACGCACGAAGACAATCTGGCAGATCACATTGCACAGTGCGTACTGGTGCTACCGGGTGCGAGTTCTGTTGACCGGGATTGGAAAACGCAGCTTCCCACGCAAAGGCAGCGACTGGCTGGAACAGCCGGAACATCCTGACCCTGAACAGTGGAAAGCGGATGTTGCCCTGGTACGCGAGGAATATGTGAAGCTGTTGGATGCTCTGGTCGAATTACGGGAAGGACGGATCAAAGCTATTGTCCCCGACGATGAGGTGGAATACTTGATATCCGGCACGGCATTTCATGCTATCTATCATGCCAGTCAGATCTCACAGTTCCGATTGATGTTAAAGGATGCGTGATGTGAGGGACTCTGACGTTTATCCATCCCGACTTGACGAGCAAGTCGGGGCAGACTTGTTCGACGGTAGCATCATGCCCCAGACATTTATGTCTGGGGTCATCTGTCAGATACAAGAGTTGGTAATCCCAGATATAAATGTCTGGGGCACGAAATCGCGTCATCCTGAGCGTTTCTGCAAGGATCTCGGAGTTGACCTTTGGATAAGCCGCGCTTGCAAGCAAGCACGGGCCTGATTTCATCAACGATATGCATTGTCCGAACTGGTGTCACACCTTACCTTCTGTGAACTGATCGATTTACAGGAATCCAATGACCACCTACCGCACTCTCAGCAGCAATTTCTCATGGGCGCTGGACGAACTCGACTGGCCTGTTACCAGCGAAGTCGGGCCGGGACTGTCCGGGGTGATCGCCACCGGAACACGAGTCAGCTGGTTGGACCCTTCCAGCGGGGCGCTGGAATATCGTGGCGTGCCAATTGAAGAGCTGGCCGGAATGCACTCGTTTGAGGAGATCGCGCACCTCCTGATCACCGGCAACGAACCAGACGAGGACAAGGAAGCGTTCTCCGCATTCCGTGACCAACTTCGCGCCAGCCGAGTCTTGCCGGATGATGTGATTGCCCTGATTCGATCGCTGGACTCGCAGATTCACCCGACCAGCATCCTCCGGGCGGGAGTTTCAGCTCTCGGCTGTCATGAGATGAGTCATGAGGATGAGCTCTCCGGAGAACGTCACTGGCGAGAATTGCGTATCATCGCCCAGGTCGCTGCCCTTGTGGTTCAGATCATAAGGCACCGTGCGGGAAAGGAAATTGCTGAGTTCCAATCGGAAAATGAACTCGCATTCGAAGTGTTACGCGCTATTCAGGATACTGACCCCGACGCTAAGGATGTCCGTTCGCTCAATCTCCTCTGGGTGTTGTTCGCCGATCATGGTCTGGACGCTCCCACTTTCACCTCAATGGTAGTCGCAAGTGCATTGGCTGACCCCTATTACAACGTAGTGGCGGGGTTGTCAGCATTGCGGGGGCATCGTCTAGGCGGGGCGAGTGAAACGGTGCTTGAACAGATTCTTCCGTTGGACACACCTGAGAACGCCCGCTCCTGGGTTGCTTCGACTATAGCTTCTGGCGGACGTATCGCCGGATTCGGGCACAGGTTGTATCGCATCCCTGATCCACGTGTGGTAATTCTGCGCAAGGAAGTTGCGGCGCAGGCCAGACGTAAAGGCAAATCCGAACTGTTCGACATAGCGCGTGCGGTTGAGGATGAGGCCCAGCGTCATCTCGCACCACGGGGCGTGCATCTCAATATCAACTTTTACGCTGCCCTGCTCTTTCATCTGCTCGGGGCTGACACTCCCCTGCTCCCCTGTCTTTACATGGTTGGACGTATGGCCGGATTGATGGCACGAGTCCATGAGGAGCTGGAGAATCCACGCCTGTACCGACCGCTCGGTCACTATACCGGTTATCCGGTTCGACACATCACGCCGGAGAAGGGCCGATGAAACCTGAAGCCGGCAACCAAAAGGTTCAAACCTACCAGCGCGGACTCGAAGGTCTGGAGGTCACTGACACTCGAATCAGCCTGATTGATGGTGTAAAAAGCCGTCTGATATATCGCGGATATCCTGTGGATGAACTCGCGGAGAACTGTTCATTCGAGGAGGTGACCTACCTGATCCTCCATGGTAACCTGCCAAACCAGCAGGAGTATAGCCAATGGAAGGATGAACTGCGGGAGTGGCGAATTCCGCCCAAAGAAGCATTTGACTCACTGTCCATTATCCCCTCAAATGCTCATCCGCTTGCGCAATATCGGACCATGTTGACCATTGCCGCCTGCCACATCCCGGAAGCGGGACGAAGCGACATGCAGGCTCAGTGGCGACGTCCCGCCCGCATCCTCAGTTGGTCGGCCGCCCTGGCTGCCGGGGCTATTCGTCACTTGAACAGTCAAGCTCCACTTCCTCCCAAAGATGATCTCGATTTCTCAGCCAATTTTTTATGGCAGGCTCTGGAACGAGAGGTGAGTCCTGAGGAGAAGAGTGCGTTTGAGGCGAGCTTGATCGTGCAAGCTGAACACGGTCTTCATGCCGCCGCATTTGCAGCCTTGATCGTCATCAGCACCGGTGCGGATCTGGGATCAGCGGTGTTGGCAGGAATGGGCGCGCTTTCGGGTGTTCGTCATGGTGGCGCTAACCAATTGGCCTACGAGGATATATCTAAATTCGAATGTGCGGAAGAAGCCAGAGTATGGGCCAGGAAGCAGCTCGACGAAGGTTACCGTTTCCCCGGATACGGGCACCGGGTGTACAAATGCCCCGATCCGCGGGTGGCGGTGCTTGAATCTCACGCCAAGAACCTTCTCGCGAGCAAGGGGATGGAGGATCGCTGGGAGATCTATTCAGCCGTGCGGGCAGAAATTGAAGGGGCGTTGAGTCCTAAAGGTATTTATGCGAACGTGGACAGCATCACCGGATTGATTTATGCCCCTCTCGGCCTGCCGGTCAGCTCATTTCCCATCCCGTTCTGTCTGGCAATCGAAACCGGCTGGATGGCACATTGTCTGGAATATCTGCCCCATGGCGCGATGATTGAACCGGGAGCGGTGTATTTGACGTCATCCTGAACAAAGTGAAGGATCTCGCAGTTAACCTTCTGATAACCCGAGATATAAATATCTGTGGCATTACACACCGCGTCATCCTGATCAACCGCGTTGGCAGAGCCGACACGGGCAAGATGCAGGTCGAAAGTGAAGGATCTCGCAGTTCCTTCATTGTCAAAACAACTCACGAAATATCCCGGAGAAGCCATGCCTCGCCCCGCTGACTTACGTGACCAGGGATTCAAAGCGACAATATTTAATCGTATTCAAGACGAGATCGCGGCTCGCAGCGGTTCCGGCGAAGCGCCGATTGCCTTGCACGTCGGCGACTCCTACCACGATCTGCCGCCAGAGTTGAATCAACCGTTGGAAGATGAACCGTGGAACAATCGGATGAGTCGGTACGGCGACACCCAGGGCGAACCTGAGCTGAGACGTCGGCTGTTTGAGAAGCTGACAACTCGTAACCGTCTCCCCCTGAATTCGTTGAAAGACATCCAGATCACCTTCGGCGCAACCGGTGCCTTGTTTCTGTCGATGACCCGTTTGCTGGAACCGGGCGATGAAATATTGACCCTCTCCCCCCATTGGACGATACTGAAAGTCGTTGCTGCCACAGCTAAGGTTCGCCTGATCGAAGTCCCGTTTTTTCATCATTTCCCAGCCAGCAACCCCGACATCGCGGAAATACTGAGATCACATTTGAACGTGAAGACGCGGGCCATCTATTTCAACAACCCGAACAATCCATCAGGAGTGTTCCTGAGACGACCTCAACTGGAACAGATTGCTGAATTCGCCCGTGAACACGATCTGTGGGTACTCAGTGATGAAGCCTATGAGGATTTTGTCTGGGTTGATGAGGAGTACGTGAGTATTGGGTCGCTTCCCGGAATGCACGAACGCACCGTCTCAGTTTTCAGCGCATCAAAGTCATATGCAGCGGCTGGATTACGGCTGGGTTACGTCGCCGCTGCACCGGGGACTTTGGCTACCATACATCCGGCGCATGTGGGAGTGGGCTACGAAGCTAATCGTATCGCACAAGTGCAGGTTATCCGTGCCCTGGCTAATCATGAAAGTATTGTCGGTCGTCTACGGGAATCGTATCTCGAGTGCCGACAAGCCGCGATGGACAACTTGAAGAAACCGTATCTGTCACCGGACGGTTCGTTCTACCTGTTGGTCGAGATGGGGGAAAAGTGGAACGGTCTTGACGATAACCAGCGTCTTGATCGCATGCTCGACATTGGGGTAGTCCTCAGTCCCGGTGCACCTTTTGGTGCGGCCTATGACAGTTTTGCCCGCTTCTGCTACACCACCGAAGCACCAGAAGTGATCGCAGAAGCTGCGTCACGACTGAATTCGTTCTAAACACGCTTAACAGACGGGAATCATCATGACTTTGGACACCGGCGATCTGAGCCTGGAACAGCTCAACGCCATGCTACTCGCCATCCCGATGGACCTGACTTTCACGGATGAAAACGATATCACCCGTTATTACAGTGAGCGCGAAGATCTCATTTTCTCCCGTGATCCTGATCTAATTGGCACAGATGTCCGTGATTGCCATTCTGACAAATCCCTGCCCGGAGTTGAACAGATGCTGGGTGATCTCAAGTCCGGAAAGCACGATTATTTTGAGGCTTGGCGAGACAATCACAATGGACGCTTCATTCACACCCGTTACATCGCAGCGCGTGATTCCAGCGGAAAGTTTGTGGGTTGTCTGGAAACGACGCAGGATGTGACGGAGATCCGTGGCCTGGCGGGAAACAAGGACGCATTGTAGCAGAGGAGTCACTCTGTGGACTCCATTCCAAGGCTGATTTTTTGCCGCCGTCAATGTTTATAGTTTTGGCCAGCCTTACTCTATTCCAGACGTTATACACCAAACACACTCAAACTCAGGAATGGAACCATGAACGACCCATCCGCTTCCCCATACACCTTGACTCCCGACATCCGTCTGCATGATCTGGTGCAGGAGCGTCCTTATCTCATCGAAAAACTTGCTGAGATCTCCCCTAACTTCAAGGCGCTGAAGAATCCGGTGATGCGTAACACTGTCGGACGTGTCGCGACGTTGCGTCGCGCCGCATCCATGGGCAATATGAGCGTCAATGAGCTGCTCAACGCCATCGCCGATGCCATCCGTAACGAGGAAGGTATTGAAGTTGTCGTTGAAACTGGAGCTGCGCTTTCGGCTGAGGATCAGCAACGTGAAGATCTGAAAGCGCTTATTCTCTCCCTCCATGCCGGCACCGAAACCCTGGAGACTGCCAAGGTCAAGTTCGAGGCGAAGTTCGGAACCGTACCCGCCAAAGACATCGCAATCATGGAGCAACAACTCATCAGCGAAGGTATGCCGGTTGAGATGATACAGGAGCTCTGCGATGTACATGTTGGGATAATGGGCGATGGTGCGGCGGGGCCGGAAGTGGTTGAGCAGACCCCCGGTCATCCGGTATTTACATTCGTAGCGGAGAACCTCGCAATCATGCAGATGACGGCGAAGACTCGTAGCGTCTTTGAAGAGATCGATCCCTCCTCACCTGATCTGAAATCATTGGCGGAACACATCAAGCAGGTACGGACCATCGAGAAGCATTACCTGCGCAAGGAAAATCTGCTCTTCCCGAAACTCGAGCGAGAAGGGTTTGAAGGTCCGAGCAAAGTCATGTGGGCTATCCATGACGAGATCCGTGCTGAACTGAAAGAGGTGGAAGCGTTCATCAATGACGGCGACATGCGGGACATGGACAAGCGATTGTCCGCCGTTCTGGGCAAAATCGATGACATGGTCACCAAGGAGGAGTCCATACTGCTCCCCACTTCGATTGATCTGCTTAAACACGAGGATTGGGCGGATATTTACAAGCAGGAAGAGGAGATCGGTTTCACCCTGATCGAACGTTCTGATGAGTGGTCGCCGCGCATCAAGATGGTCACTCCCCAGGATAAACCAGCGGCTGACCATTTCATGGAGCATCATCCTGAACACGCTGTCCCCGTTGATTCCGCGGCGGCTCTCGCTCGCGATGCCAGGGACGATTCAGATTCAGTCGTGGTCACTCACGGTCAGCTCACTCAGAAGCAGCTCGACCGCATCCTGCTGACTATCCCTGTCGAACTCTCTTTCGTTGATGAGAACGATGAGGTTCGCTATTTCACTGGTTCTGAACACAAGATATTCCCGCGTTCTCCGGCCGTAATCGGTCGCAAGGTTCAGAACTGTCATCCACCGAAATCATTGAATGTGGTCAACCGTATTCTCGATGAGATGAAGGCCGGGACACGTGAGACATCCGAATTCTGGATGGACAATTTCGCTGGCAGGTTCATCCACATCCGCTATGATGCTGTGCGTGACGAGGACGGCACATACCTCGGTTGTCTCGAGGCTACACAGGACATCACACACCTTCGCACGCTGAATGGCTCAAAAAGGCTGCTCGATTAAATCTCTGAGGAGGCGCGGAACTCTAGTCTATCATAAGAGTACAACAGTAGCGAGTTGTTTGGAATCAGTCAATATTTGCTTTCGGGCTCGTATAGTCGTATCCTCCCGCTCTTAAGCAATGCAACGGACCATGTTTTTGTTGCCAACAATTCCCTATTTATTTCCATAGATGGAGTTCCGCATGAACAAGCCGGTCAAGGAACGTCGTGAGAAGACTGTCGGTTACGTACAGTTCAAACCAGAATTTGGTGATGTAAATAAGAATCTCGATACCGCTGAAGAATTGATCCGGTCTGCTCCGGACGCTGACCTCCTTGTTCTACCCGAACTGGCCACTACAGGCTATGAGTTCATGGACCGGGACGAGGTGGAGAAGTATGCGGAACCATTTAACAGTGGTCCGACCGCGAAGCGAATAGCCAAGCTGGCCCGTGAACTGAAGACGACGATCATCATCGGCTTCCCGGAAAAAGACGCGCGACACAATCGCATCTTCAACACGGCTGTCCTCATCACTCCGGACGGTATGGCGCATGCCTATCGTAAGATCCACCTTTTCGACCGTGAGAAGGAACTATTTGATAAGGCTCATAATCAGCCGCCAGTGATCGTCACTCCGGCGGGACGTATCGGCCTGATGATCTGCTTCGACTGGCTGTTCCCGGAAACTGCGCGTCTGCTGGCATTGTCCGGTGCTGAGATTATCGCTCATCCATCCAACCTCATATTAAGATATTGCCAGAAGGCGATGTTCAGTCGCAGCGTTGAGAATGGCGTTTTCAGTATTACCGCCAACCGCATTGGACGAGAGGATCGGGTCGGTCGTTCACTCACATTTACTGGTCTGAGTCAGATCATGAGCCCACGTGGCGATATTCTCGTCGCAGCCCCTGAAGATCAGGATCATGTTGGTCTTGCGACTATCGATCTTAATCTGGCCGATGAGAAGATGATCACGCCGCATAATCACCGTCTGAATGACAGGCGTGTTGATCTTTACCGACCACTAATTTCCACTTGATAGTTGAAACGACAGTCCTGAGTCCCGAGTCCTGAGTCTTGAGAAAACAGGCCCGTGTTTGATATGCCCCTGTGACCCGCGTCTTTTTGCGGTTCGCAGGGATTAACGAATTTGAGTCCTGAGATCTGAGTCTTGATAATAACAGGTGAGATTTCACCATGCCTGACAAATTCGACTACACCGTCATCGGTTCCGGCCCCGCCGGATATGTTTCCGCCATCCGCGCCGCACAACTCGGCTTCAAAGTCGCCCTGATCGAGAAATGGGATCGACTGGGTGGTACCTGCCTCAACATCGGCTGCATCCCCTCCAAAGCGATGCTGGAATCCAGTGAGCATTACGCTGACATTAAGCACAAGTACGCCGAACAGGGCATTGTCGCTAAAGATGTCAAGGTTGATGTGGCGAAGATGCTTGAGAACAAACGGAACGTGGTGGAGCAGCTCACTGATGGCGTCCGCATGCTCCTCGAGAAGAAGAACAAGGTGACTGTCATTCAGGGGCACGGTCGACTCAAAGGCCCGCACCTGGTCGAGGTCGAAGGATCTGACGGCAAGAGAACTGAGATCGAATCCACCCACATCGTTCTCGCCCTGGGCAGCAAGCCGGTGCAACTGCCATTCATGAAATTCGACGGCGAACGCATCATCAGCTCAACCGAAGCGCTCGATTTGGAAAAAGTACCCAAGTCAATGATCGTGATCGGTGCTGGCGCTGTCGGGCTCGAGTTGGGATCAGTGTGGAGTAGGTTGGGTACTGAAGTTACTGTGGTCGAGATGCTTCCGCAGATCACCCCGTTCGCTGACAAATCATTATCCAAGGCGCTGCAACGTTCTCTGGAAGCGCAGGGCATGAAGTTCCTGCTCTCGACTAAGGTCACCTCCGCTGAGGTTCAGAAGACTCAGGTCAAACTCGACTGGGAGAATGGCAAGGGTGAATCCGGCCAGTTGAAGGCTGAGAAGGTGCTGGTTTCGGTGGGACGCATCCCCTCCACCGGCGATTGCGGTCTGGAAGATGCCGGTGTCGAGATGGATGGCTTACAGGTTAAAATCGACGATAATTTCCGTACGAATCTTGACGGCGTATATGCCATTGGTGACCTGGTACGTGGCCCGATGCTGGCGCATAAAGGTGAGGACGAAGGTGTCGCGGTCGCCGAGTTGATCGCCGGGCAAGCTGGTCATGTCAACTATGATGCCATTCCGAACGTCGTCTACACTTGGCCGGAGTTGGCACAGGTCGGAATGACGGAAGACGAAGCAAAGGCCCAGGGTATCAAGACCAAGACTGGGAAATTCCTTTTCCGAGGTAACGGTCGGGCATTGACCATGAACGAGCCTGAGGGTCAGGCGAAAATCGTCTGCGATGCCAAGAGTGGACGCGTACTTGGCGCGGGAATTGTGGGGGCACGCGCCTCAGATATGATTGCTGAACTCGCTCTGGCGTTGGAATTCAAGGCGACCTGGGAGGATTTGGCATACACTTCGCACGCTCATCCGACCTTGTCGGAGATCATCAAGGAAGCGGCGTTAGCAGTGGACAAACGACCAATTCACGGCTGATCCAGGCCATTGTACGAAGGACATTGAACGGAGTTCGACGATGTTGAAGTATACGATAACGCTGTTTGTTCTGATTATTGCGGTGATGATTGCCGTACCGAGTGCCCAAGCCCAATCGGCTGAAGACATCATGAAGCAGTTGCAAGAACAGGGCATGAGTGAAGAAGACATGCAGAATATGATGGGACAGCTCACCGCGTTGATGCCGAAAATGATTGATCCGGGAGTTTATACCAGCCCCGAGCACGGTTACTCAGTAGATATCCCTGAGGGATGGACCGGAACAGCCATGGGGCCGGCTATCATCGTTATGAAGGCTGAATCGATTGAACAGGGTTTTGCCGTTGGGGCGGAAGCCTTCACCGTCTTCGTGCAACCCGAAGAAGAGATCAACGAGGATATGCGCGGAAAAGACATCACCGACATTGATATTGAAAATTTTCAGAATGAAGTTCGCGAAGCTTTACAGCAGCAGGCGAACATGAACGATGTTAAGATCCTCTCCGTTGATCGTGCAAAGGTAAATGGTCACGATTGCATTCACTTGCTGCAGAAATTCACCCCAGCCGATGCCGAAAGCGGATTCCAAGGCACCATGATGTCTGAGATGTATGTCTTCAACTATGGGAGCAGCCTCCTCAACATCGTGTATATGAGTTCAGAGGATAAGTGGGACGACTACAAGGGTCTTATAGGTGATCACCTGAAAACCCTCGCCTTTTAAATGACAGGATAATGCAATGTATGGCAAACGCGGTGAAGGTTATGTGATAATCCAGTTTACGCTGTTGTTCATCATCGCCTTCGCCCCTGCCTGGGGACCGCTGAACGCTCTCCCATTACTTCGACCCATCGGGATTATGCTGATGGGTTTGTCAATATTGCTCGCTCTGTGGAGTGCCTCTGTTCTCGGACGCAACCTGACTCCTCTTCCTCGTCCACGTTTAAACAACGAGCTTGTTCGCACAGGTCCCTATCGGTTTGTTCGTCACCCGATGTACACCGCCGTCCTGCTCGGCGCATTTGGATTCAGTCTCTTTCGACCTAGTTTGATTGGAATGCTGGTAACCGTGCTTCTGTTGGGTTTGTTCGATAAAAAGTCGAAGCGTGAGGAAGTCTGGCTCAGCGAACTACACTCGGACTATACTGACTATCAGAAGCAGGTGAAAAAGCTGATTCCGTGGGTTTATTAGGAGTCAGGAGTCGGGAGTCAGGAGAAACTAACTTGCCACGGAGTGTTAGTCCGTGGAGACAGGGCCGTGCTGGAAAACTCGTCAAGCGCGGATTATCCAAGACATGAATGTCCTGCGTATGACTCGAAATCAACGTTTGTTCACCCCTATAGACCCGGTCAGAGGAGAGCAAAAGAATAGACGGGTGAGCTTATTAGCCCACCCGTTGGGAGACCGCTCCCGCCCAGGGAGGTAAGCGAAAGCGGAGGGGATAAATGTGGTATCACACGGGTTTCGATATCCCGCGTTGTCAGTTTCTAAACATTGCACGACTGTTTCATTACGGTGGTTCCGTGTGTTTCCAATCTCTGTCTCCCGCTAGAGATACAAGGCCTCTCAGGCACCAGTATACCTTTCTCCCTGATATTTGCCTGTTTGTCAGTTTTATCCGTTATCAGTGCCTTTGAAACCTGTGATATCTCGAATCCCCCTATAATGTGGTATTGAATGCGATCTCTTGCCGTGACCCAGATCACAATCCATCTCACCGTAGCAATTCCGCGTCAGATTTTGTTTCGAGAGGGAATTTTTACCGGTTCTCATTAACAGGGATTTTCCAGAACAATCTGCTGGAAACAACACTGCCCCACCGTCAACTGGCGGTGGGGTCATCAAAAAATCACATTGACATAATACAGCGTGCAATTCAAGCGCTAGTGACTGTCGTCCAGCCGGTCGAGATCTTTTCCTGCAATAGGAGGTGTGACACCATGCCGGAACAGCTTCTCAATCAACATTTCTGTCACCATCTCTGACAGCTTCTCGACATTAGCAGGGGTTGATGAAAGAGTCCTGTTGGTCTGAGACTCGAGTTGCTCTTCCATCCGATTTCGGGCTCCCTGCAATGACAGCCCTTCTTCATAAATCAGGCGCTTCAATGTTTCGATTTTTTGGATCGCAGTTTCGTCAAATCTGCGTTGTCCCCCACTGGTACGCACTACTTTTAAATAGTCCCGGAACACGTTCTCCCACTTTCTCAGAGTGGGAGCTGCTACACCGGTCAGCGCATTGACCTGTGAAATCGAATACAGCTCGCTGTCCTCACTTCCGTGATGGTTTCTGGACATGGAGCTACCCTTCCCTTCAAGAGTCCTCAGCGTAGGACTCGCGTTGCGGATTGACGAACCCACCCGTTCCTTGCAAAAACGGATAGACTCCTGCCACTTATATCGGATGATTCGGTGTTTGACTTGAGAGCAATTCGGGAGATCGGAGCTTACAGAAGCGCTTGAAGTCGTCTTGTAATCGCAAAATGAGGTCTTACTTCGTTCATATTCCGAGTGCGGTGAGGACTTCTCGACGGTTTTTTGCATTGCGGAGTGAATCCAGTACTTGCTGTTGATGTAGTTTTCGCACTATCGCAGCTGTAAAAAATAGGTATTGATCGACGCATTTTCGTGGAACTGCGGAGAAGAATATGAGATCGCAGGGCTTCCCGTCTTCACTTAAAAAGTCAACCGGCTGTTTGGGACGAACGAACGCACATATCAGCGATGAAACTGCATCTGTTCGAGCATGAGGCATCGCTATGCCACGATCAATGCCAGTTGAGAGTTCTTTTTCACGAGTAATCGCATCTTCTGCGAGTTGTGTTGCATCTATAACTTCTTTGTGGTCGACCATACGAGCTGAGACTTCACGAATAAGCGACATTCTATCGGTAGCATCCACGTCGAGAAAAATGCTCTCCAGATTGAGTTGTCCGGTCAGACCGATTGCTTTCATTATCGTCCTCTATTTCCAGAATCACAGTTTCGTTTACTGTCCGCGAAGTTTGTGCAAATCGCGCCGTTCCTTCTTACTCGGACGCGGGCCCTCACGTCGTGGTCCTTTACTTCGCTGTGCGAGGTTGATCAACTCGCGTTGCTTCTTGACATCTTCAGGGGTTTCATCTTCCCAGGTAAGCTTTGCCACGTTCTTTGGCATGTTTTTCCCTGGGAGTTCAACAACCCGAATATGTCGATACAGCCCCTTCTCCCGGATCTTGACCAGGTCTCCAGCTTTCACGTCGGACGATGCTTTGCCGACTTGATCGTTGAGATGGACACGTCCTTCCTTGCAGGCATTCGTGGCTTGGGAGCGGCTTTTTGTCAGTCGCGCACGAAATAGGTAATGGTCGAGACGTAACGGCTCACTCATCCTGCATCACTCCGTGAGAATTGGGTTAAAGCTACTCCCTCCACCTCTACGGAGCAAGCTGCTTGAGACCCTGCGCTGTACTATTCACGAGCCCACCGATCCAAAATCTGTGGCGTTACCTTCTGGTGGAACGACACACGACCGATGTATATATCAGTGACATCACACCGGGAGGGTTCCAATGAAATTCATTGTCAGCGCTGTTCTGCTTGTATTCCTGACACACTTGTCTGTCGCTTCCGACATCATTGTCAGAGAGGGTGTAACCTGGTTTGAAGTAGAAACCGCTCCGGAGTCGTCTGACATACAGCAGATATTTTCCGACCAGCTGCCCGGAGGTAGTTCCTTCGCCCATTCTCCACGCGTAATAACCGCGAATTCCGACTCAACTCTTGCCGCCTGGTTCGACAGAAATTCTGGTTCCTGGCGTGGAACCCTGCGTCAAATCAAACCCGGTGCCTACTGGCTTGTTTTGCCGCCGAGTGTTCCTGAGACGGAGCTGAGTTTGCCGGGGATCGAAGTTCGAGCCGGATCGGTTGCTACCGATTGGGGCGCGAAAGGGTGGCTCATCCGCCAGTCTGGAAGTGGTGGAATAAGCGTATCCCCCTCAGGCACGCCCAAATCCTCAGCAACTTATCGTGTCCAGGAGAAAGCGGATTCGACATGGAGAGCTGGAAGCGGGGTTTATGTTCAAGGGGCACCACAGAACAATCTGGCAAGTTATATCTGGGTTGATCTTGATTCCGTCAGCTCCGGATATGGAGCTAAAAGTGCCGCAGTGCCTTTGCCTCCCGGCGGACGCATAACTGTTCCTTATATCCCCGATTTCTCAATGCCGCCTTGGGGAACTCAAGAGGTAGATTAACCTAGTCCGGCAGCCAGTTGGGCCTGTATTTCATCAACGAGGTAGAAGCCCCGCTCCGTACAGCGGAGCATGCCTTGTTTCCGTTCTACGAGAGAGGTTGAGAGCAACACCTCAAGTGATTCATTATGCCAGAGTAAGCCTGCCAGCGTTGCCAATTGTTCCAACTCGTTCTCTGGTCCACCATGGACCATGCGTAGCGTAAGCATAATCCGTTCTTCCAGATGCTGCCTTAGAGTCAGTATCTCCTCCCCACCAACTCCATTTCCATTTATTGAGACAGCATCCATCCAATCCCTGGTGTCCTCGAGATTCCAGAATCGACGTCGCTCGCTCGCATCATAGCTGTGAGCAGCCGGACCCAGTGAGAGGTACGATCCTCCATCCCAGTAAGAAGTATTGTGAACACAGCGGCATCCAGACGTCGCCCAGTTACTGACTTCGTAGTGTTCGAGTCCAACTTGCCTCATTGACCCGCTCAGCGAATGCATCTGCTGTAGTTCTTCATCTTCGTCCAAGCGAACCTGCTTCCCACTGGCTTCCATCTCTGCAAATGGCGTCCCCTTCTCCACTATCAACGCATAAGCACTCAGATGATCAGGACTCCAACTCGCGACTTCATCCAGTGTTTTGCGCCACTCCTCCATCGCATGATTCGTTTGAACACTATACATCAGATCCACGTTCAATTGAAACGAACCAGACTCCCTCAGCTTCTGCCATGACTTTCTCGCTTGATCGGCTGAGTGAATGCGTCCAAGGGTTTTTAGTGTGTTCTCACCCAATGATTGAACACCCAGACTCACCCGATTGAATCCTGCCTCCGACCAGGCATCCAACAGATCGTCATGCAGCGTTCCGGGATTCACCTCGATGCTGCATTCGGCATCTTCCGTGAAGTTGAACCGTTCCCTCAAGCCAGCAATCAATCGTTTTACGGTTGCTGGACCGAGCAGCGAGGGTGTCCCGCCACCGAGGAACAGCGAATGAGCGCTTGATGATTTCCACGGCTCCCGCTCTGCATAACAGGACGCTTCCTTTAAAATCGTCGTTACTACTTCATCGGCATACGCAGGATCACGCAGCTCCTGTGATACAAAAGCGCAGTATGGACACTTCCGTACGCAGAAAGGAATATGCACGTACAGGGCGAACCGATCTGGTCGAGGATAAGGGAACACTATTAAATCCAGATATCGAGGTTGGACAACATATGATCACGAGTTACCGAACCATAGCTCACACCCGCCACTGCATCATTTTCACGCACCACGACCTTTTGAACCTGAACTTCAGCCGACCTGTGATCGAATCGTGGAGTAGCTGACTCACCGATTACTATCTCCACCAGTTCATCGGTACGACGAGTCTGCTCAACAACCTCACGCTCGACATTCGGCGTATCAAATATCGCCAGGTGAGGGTAGTACAATTGCTGGTTGGTTGGCTGTATCGTCGGATCCATGGTATGTCACCTTAGTTTGTTCACAAATAGCGGTCGAGTATCCATCCGATGTGACTACCCAGTCCTATAGAATCGGAAACAATCGGTTGTTCACCGGAGAGTTTATCAATGTTCTTTTCCTGCAATTCCTGCATCTGGATTTCCATCGCCAGGATGCGAGCCTTGGACTGGGCGTTCATCCGGCGATTGTTCTGACGGATCTTGCGTTTACTGCTTTTAAGCAGCCAGTCCAGCTGTTTCTCACTTTCCTGATATGCGGGTCTGAATATTTGCCTGATCATTGTGCTCCCCTGTCTTTCAAGTTCTCTGATCAGTCTGCCGATAGGGATAAGGGATAATGTTGTCTCGCCTGAAACGGAGTGCTCGAAGTGGTACGTTTTCGTAGCACTTGAAACAGATCGGAAGAGCGTCGTGTAGGGAAAGAGTGTAGATCTCGGTGGTCGCCGTATCATTAAAAAAAAAAAA